>JAFDZM010000052.1 GCA_018266915.1 Bacteroidota bacterium
AGGTTTGGTTTGAATTTGTTGATTATACAAAGATCAAAAGCATTTCAGGATTTAGCACTATATAAAATCGACATTCTGAGGGGTGGATCGCGACAAAAATATTGGATTATTAAAAGTGGTGCGATGATAACACCGACTACGGCTGAAACTCCAAAGCATATTGGTAATTTAGCAAGAGATAAATCAATATGATACGTTATTATCTAGATAGCAATATTTACCGGCTTATGAAACCGGAACATCCTCATCACAAAACAAAGCTACGTAGTACTGCAGATCGCAATAAAGAGAATATCCTATACATTTTTTCAGATGCCCATCTTGATGATTTAAAGCCATCAAAGGAAATCTATCGTGATATTGATTTAGAGTTTATGGGGAAATATGTTCAGGACAATTATTTTTCGGTAGACACCAAGTTGGAATTCCAATGCTATCTTGCAAACCCCAAAACAGCCTTTGATGGAAAAAACTATAAAGCTATCGATGAATTATACAACAATCCACAATATTTAGATGACATTTTTAACGCGTTCGGTGACTTGCCAGGTATGGATACTTTGAAAGCGGGATTAAACGCATTTTGGAGTCAACCTCTTGGCAATCTCAAACCAATGTTAGACCCTCAAAAAATGGACGAGGAAAATCGGGCTTGGCTTTTAAAGTTTCTGCCTGACTACTCTCCTGATATGACACTACGCGATTTTTGGTCGAACAATCTCCAGTTTTCAAAAAAATTCTTAGAAGATAAAAAGGAATTAAGGGATTTACGCAAATACATTGCCAAGACAATGAATAGAGATAGTTATAGCTGGGACAAGTGGAAAAATGGTTTTAATGAAAAATTTTGCGAGACACCATTAAAAAAGACCTTTTTACAAATGATTGATGGTATGCTATTAAACGATCAAAAACAACATATTTATCGAAATATCACTTATGCCTATGCTCTTTTGGAATTATACAACATTACTGAAGAACGCAATTCGACGGGGCCAAAGAAATTTACTTTCAGCAGTCTTAACAAAGATGCCCAACATGTTTTCTATGCTTCGTTCTGCGATTATCTTGTAACAGATGATCGGGGCATGCAGTTAAAAGCATTTATCGTTTACAACCTTTTCAAGATACCTACTCAAGTTTTGTCTGTTGAGGATTTTATAAATCGCAATTATCATATTCAGAACAACGAGGAAACTTATGATACATTCATGAAAACATTAGCGCACGATATTGACCACGCACTACAGCTTTTTTCTAAACCCGATTTAATGACTGACAAAAAAATTGATACCTACAAAACCAATCATGTTTATTTCAATTACTTTAATCGGATGCAATTGATAACTGGTGATGGAGATAAACGCTGCGTATTGTATTGTGAACGTAATTCGCATGGAAATTTTTTTCTTTTCCGCGAAATCAAAATTATCACTACAAAACTACTAACTGTCTTTGGGTTAGACGATGACATGCGAGGGGAATACAATATGGATGAAAAAGGGCGTGAGCCATATGTCCGTAAATGGAGCCAAAATGATGCAATATTTTATCTGGTTGTAACCTCTAACGTAAATGGCAACTACATAGCACTTTCGCTTGAGTTATAGTATATCTATAATTTAAAACAATATAATTCGAAAAATTATCCCTTCACCCACTTACTCTTAAACCCTAATCTTTTCAAACCATTTTGAATATCAGGATTATTCATAAACAGCTTCCAGATCAAGCCTGTACGGTAGTTTTCTATCATCACCACGATTGGTCCCTGGTCTATTGCCAAATGCGTTTTGGCATACCAGTTATGTTGTTCGCTGAAGCCGTCGGCAAAGCCGTATGGGCCCCAAATTTTATCGCCCAAATCGTAGTAAAAATGTTTCAACGCCTGCATGGAGTATTCGGGAGTATATGGGAATGATGACAAGGCTGCTGTAGGTTGGATTACACCTCTATCATCTTCTGGACAATGAGCAACATAGCCTTTCCAACTATCGCCGGCAGTTAGGCCCCAGCAGTTGGCACTATATCCTTTATAATGTTTTGGATTTTCTATGCAATAAGCGCGATTGATCAGTGTATGGTTTTTGGTTTGAACGGCGTAATCGATATCATGATCGTCTACCAAACCATTCGGATCGATACCCATGTAAGTATACTGCTCAAAAAATAATGGACCGCCACCATTGTAGTTGCCTAATGGGAGAACATAGCCATAGTAGGTTTTACCATTCTTCCAACCCGACCCTTTTACCCAGCTGTTTTCATACAATTCTTTAGATATAGGGTGGCCTGGCGATGCAGCAGCTATGATATAGGTTATTAGCGCCTCGTCATAACCAAACACCGGGAAGTTCATATCAAAATCATTATAAGGGCTCCAGTGCCAGTACAGGTGTTGGTTGCCGCCGTTGCTGTGCCAGTTCCAGTCGGCAGCGTCCCACATTTGTTGAACGCGTTTTTGGAAATATCTTTCGGGCAGGCTGTTACCCTTAAAATACTCTTTGGCTGTAAGTAGCCCCATCATGAGGTAAGAGGTTTCTACAATGTCAGCACCATCATCCAGGCGGCCGAAAGGAATAGTCTTACCAGTCTTACCGTTCATAAAATGCGGGTAGATGCCATGATAACAATCTGCTTTTATCAGGAAGTCGACAATTTTTATCAGGCGCTTCAAGGCTGTATCCCGTCCTATCCATCCACGGTTAACGGCCACTACTGTTGAGAGAATCC
This sequence comes from Bacteroidota bacterium, assembly GCA_018266915.1. Classification (GTDB taxonomy): domain Bacteria; phylum Bacteroidota; class Bacteroidia; order Sphingobacteriales; family Sphingobacteriaceae; genus Mucilaginibacter. The sequence continues at coordinate 2,734 of JAFDZM010000052.1, forward strand.
CCATACCCGTTCCACCAATGGCGCATGCCTCCGGACCAAATGTTGATTTGCTCAAATTGGGTTCGTCATCCGCCTCGTTTATATAATCCCAATAATATTCTGCTTTTACCGTATTGTCACGCTCTCGTGCCAATCCGCTTACGGGGTGGGCAAAATCCCAGAAATAACGAAAGGTTTGTCTTTGCACAATATCCAGCAACGCCGAATCGCTGATATTTTTAACTACACCTACAGGTGCAATGTCAACCGGGCCATCTGATTTAACAATAGCATGTTTCTTTTGCGCAAATGCAACAGAAACGAAAACAATAAAAGTAAAAGCGACAATACAGCTCTTTTTCATTAACAATTTGATAGATAATAACAGGGATCAAGGCATGGCTGCCTTATTGGTTTACGCTGCTAAGGTAGTATAATTATTAGTTCGCGAAATAAAGTTAAACAAGAATAATCTCGCCTATTGAGTCAAAGCCCCATATTAAAAATTATTAATTTATCTATTAACTTTAAGCTCTGAAACCATGAAGCTGATCCGGAACCCTTATGTTATCTTTCTGCCATTCCTGGTTTTATATGCTGTTGTTATCTATATAAATAAGTGGCCGTCATTATACGGTGACGAAATCCGCTATGCCGATTTTGCCTGGCACCTGCTGCATGGTTACTATTCGCCGCCGAAGCCCCACATCGATTTATGGAACGGGCCCGGATATCCATTGACCATCGTACCGTTCATGTGGCTCAAAATCCACTCATTGACTATCACCTTAATGAATGCCGTTTACCAGTATTTTGCTTTGGTTTTTCTATATAAAGCTCTAAAACTGGTTACCAATCACAAAATGGCTCTGCTGTTTACTTTGCCGCTTGCCATTTACCCCAATGCGCTTTCGATCCTTCCAATTATGTATACCGAGGCGTTTACGTGCTTGCTTGTTTCGTCATTTATTTATTCGCTAACATTATGCTACACGCGCGGTAGCATCAAATATGGTATTGTTGCCGGTTTGGTGCTTGGCTATCTCACTCTGACCAAGATCATTTTCGGCTACGTTTTGCTGATCGGACTTATAAGTTGCATCGTCCTTCTTTGTTTTAAAAAGAACAGGCCATATCATCTGATTTCAGTTAAAATATTGCTAATAGCTTTTGCCGTAACGATGCCTTACCTGGCTTATACCTACCACATGACCGGTAAAGTTTTTTACTGGGGAAATTCAGGCGGTATGAGTCTGTATTGGATGAGCTCGCCCTACGATAATGAATACGGCGATTGGAAGCTGCCCGAGTTGAGTAATAACCAATACCCAATGTTGTTTAAATCGCCTGAAGGCGCAACGATGCTGAAGAAAAACCACTCAAATGAGGTGAAATTTATTCTGAAGCACAACGAGGTAGAGCAGGATGCACTTTTCAAACAAGCAGCTATACGGAACATCGAAAGCCACCCTTTTAAATTCATAGTAAATTACTATTATAACGGCTCTCGTATGCTGTTTAATTTTCCTTACAGCTATTCGTACCAGGATGGAGCTATTGTTGGGAATATCATCCGTGGATCATTACTTTTATGGTCATCACTCATTGGAATTGTTGTTACTTTGTTCAACTGGAAAAGAGTGATCTACCCGATAAAATTCCTTTTATTACTCACTGGCATCTACTTAGGGTTAAGCGGGACTTTGAGCGCTTATCCGCGTCAATTGGATGTAATGGTTCCTGTGCTGCTATTCTGGCTGGGCGCTATAGCGTTCCACTTGAAAAAGCCATCTATCCGCTTTGCTGAAGATGATATTGCAGAAGATATTAGTCTGTCGGACCTGAAAGGTATAGGTATAAAACAGGCAGAAAATATCTCTGCATAAAATTTTTCAAATTATTTAAAATGTTTTTGCAGTTGATTCGTCTAAAGCCTTAGATGTATTCTTTTCTGTTAGCTCTGCACTCCCTAACGCGCTGGCTTGTATTGGTCAGCCTGCTTTATTCGATATTCATTGCTTATCGCGGCTGGTTATTCAAAAAAAAATTCACAAAAGTTGATGGAATAACCCGGTCGGCCACTACAACGATAGCCCATATACAATTGGTTATTGGCGTGTGGCTGTATTGTATCAGTCCGGTAGTGAGTTATTTTCTGCACAATTTCAGCACAGCGGTACGTGAACGGCAAATCCGTTTTTTCGGAATGGAACACATCACTATGATGATAATTGCCATAACGGTATTGACCATCGGTTCAGCAAAAGCTAAACGAAAACCAGATGACCAGCAAAAATTCAAAACAATGGCCATCTGGTTTACAATTGCTTTGCTGATCATCCTGTCGTCTATCCCCTGGTCATTTTCACCGTTGACTGCGCGGCCAAACTTCAGGCCTTTTTAATTTAATTTTTAAACAAAATGAGAGCACGAATTCCACTGATATTATTACTTCTGGTTACTGCCGATATCTACTTTTACCAGGCAGTTGAAACTTTAACTACCAATTCTTTTATCTTATCCGGCTACTGGTTGTTTGATTTGCTTCTGATGGTTGGATTGGTATTTGCCTTTACCCAACGAAAATCGCTGCCAAAACTGGCGCCGATATTGATGACAACGCTCCTGCTAACCCTGGTGCCCAAGCTGTTCGGCATGCCTGTTTTAGCATTAGAGGATTTGACAAGGATTTTCCGTGGCTTCCCGCCCAGAAACCCTCTTGTGAGTGAGCTGGCATTGGTTATAGCCACTATTCCGTTTATAGGCTTGATTTATGGTTTGACACGAGGACGCCACAATTACCAGGTTCATAAAGAAACCTTGTATTTTGATGACCTGCCTGATGCCTTTGATGGTTTCACTATCACCCAATTATCCGATATTCACTCCGGCAGTTTTAGCAGTGAAAAAGGCGTTTCAAAAGGTATTAACCTGGTAAATAAACAAAACAGCGACCTGATCCTATTCACCGGTGACCTGGTAAATAACCTCGCATCCGAAATGGACCGATGGATACCATTCTTTTCCAAACTTAAAGCCCCATATGGTAAGTTTTCGGTATTGGGCAATCATGATTATGGCGATTATGTGCGGTGGGAAAGTGAGCATCAGCAACAAGCCAATCTAAACCGGCTGAAAAATGTGCATAAAGAGATTGGTTTTAACCTGCTGTTGAACGAGGCTGTTCCGGTTAAGAAAGAGGATGAGTCTGTAGCGCTGATCGGCGTAGAAAATTGGGGTAAGGGCGGTTTCCATAAATATGGCGACCTGGACAAAGCGACCCGGCATGTTCCGGATGACGCGTTTAAAATTTTGATGTCGCACGACCCATCACACTGGGACGCAGTAACTCTGGACCACGATCAGCACATCCATCTTACGTTGTCCGGCCATACTCACGGTATGCAGTTTGGTATCGAATTGTTTGGGTGGAAATGGAGCCCAATCAAATACGTTTATAAACAATGGGCCGGACTGTACAACAAAAGCGGCAAATATCTTTATGTAAACCGCGGCTTTGGGTTTTTAGGTCTAAAAGGCCGTGTCGGGATATGGCCGGAGATAACTGTACTGACTTTGAAAAAAGCTATTGCATAGAAAACAACAACAATCCCTCCTTGAGCTACGGTGTACCCACAAGTATATCTCCTATGAAAGGCAGCTCCATTGGGAGCTAAATGTT
>JAFDZM010000053.1 GCA_018266915.1 Bacteroidota bacterium
TCTTTTTGTAAAGCTATTCTTGTCCTCGAATTATCTGACCTTTACAGCAATGACGATAATGTTTAATAAACTTCTCTCTCAATCACACCTGCGCAAACCCGCCGTCTACAAACAACTCCGCGCCGCTAACGTAGGTTGAATCTGACGATGCCAGGAACAAAGCCGCAGAGGCAATTTCTTCAGATGTACCGAAGCGGCCCATTGGGATCTGCTGTGTCAGTGCATCCCTCACCTCTTGTGGTACGCCGTCAAATGTGGCGGTATCAATCGAGCCGGGGCTAATTACATTAACGCGTATGTTTCTTGATTTCAGTTCCAATGTCCAGGTGCGGGCCAATGAGCGGATGGCTGCTTTGCTGGCGCTGTATACGCTCATACCGGGAATAGCTTTTACACCGGCAATTGAACCAGTCATGATGATGGAACCGCCGTCGGCCAGTAGTGGAAGGGCTTTCTGAACCGTGAAAATTGTGCCTTTTACATTCACATCGAAGGTTTTTGCGTAAACGTCTTCGGTTACGTTACCCAGCATTACACCAAAATCGCCCACACCGGCGCTGGCATAAAGAACATCAATATGGCCTTTTTCTTTTTTAACGGTATCGATGATGCGGTCAAGGTCGGCCAGGTTGCCCGAGTCGGCGCGGATGCCGGTAACGTTACGGCCAATTTCGGCTACGGCTTTGTCCAGCAATTCCTGGCGACGGCCTGTTATAAATACATAAGCGCCTTCTTCTACAAATAATTTAGCGGTGGCCAGGGCCATCCCGCTGGTTGCGCCGGTTATTACGGCTACTTTGTTTTCTAATTTACGTGACATGATATTTTTTGCTTTTGTTATAAAGCAAAATTGCCTACAAAAGGCCTCCCGTAACGATGAGGTATGTCAAGAAAGCAATTGACAAATGTCAATGCTTTTTGTTGCGCAGGCGGCTCAATGTTTCCGGTTTGATGCCGAGGTAGGAGGCGATCATTGACTGCGGCGCCCTTAACGCGAAACCGGGATAGCGCTGCACAAAAGTGTTGTATTTTTCTTCGGCAGTGCTGCTTATGGCTTCGTGAATACGCGTTTGGGAGGTGATAAAGCTTTTGTCGAGCACACCGGTTACCATTTTGGCAAAGGCTGGGATACTGTCTGTAAGCATCTGCATGGTGGATTTATCAAACAGCAACACTTCCGAGTCCTCAATGGCATCAATGTTGAACTTACTGGGCTGTTCGGTTAGCAAGCTCTCACGGTCGCTGATCCACCAGTTTTCCATCGCAAAACGGATCACGTGCTCATTGCCTTTTTCGTCAACTGCATAGGTTCGCAGCAGACCTTTGGTAATGAAACAGTGATAGCGGCAAACGTCGCCCTCTTGCAGCAAATATTGGTGCTTGCGCAGTTTCTTTGGCTTTGCAGCGGCTTCAAGTGTACCAAAGTCGACTTCACTGAGTTGGGTGTGACGGGTCACATAATCTCTGAACACTTCAAAACCTGCAGACATAGGTTGTAAAGCTAAGAATAATTTGATGTTGGAAGAATGCTCAGATACCTATTCTAATGAGTGAATGAGTGAGTTAGTGAATGAGTGATTAGTCACTCTGAATTGGTTATACGTATTACGTGATACGCTTTTTGAATAAGGGTTACGTATGACGTATACCTTATATTCAAATATACCT
>JAFDZM010000054.1 GCA_018266915.1 Bacteroidota bacterium
TCTTTTTGTAAAGCTATTCTTGTCCTCGAATTATCTGACCTTTACAGCAATGACGTGATGGTTAAAACATCCTGCAAACTGCCAACTAATAACTGCCAACTAACTCACCGACCCCAACCCTTTCACCGACTCAACCCCAGCCCTTACCGACTTCTTCCATCTCATCGCCAGTATTCAATTGATGTGCCTTTAATACCGCTATATCTTTGGGTATACTTTAAAACTTAAGACGATGAAAACGATCATAGAACACCCAGACAGACATCACAATAGCCGTACAATATTAGGCGCAGTTATATTGGTTATCGGCTGTTTATTCCTGATCAATCAATTTGATCTGCCATTTATTCCCGATTGGTTATTTAGCTGGCCCATTGTCCTGATAGGCTTTGGCGTTTATACCGGCTCACGCCACAACTTCCAAAACAAATCATGGTTTATACTCATCCTGCTTGGCTTTGCCTTTCTGTTAGAAAATTCAGGTTTGTTTATAGACGATGTGATCTGGCCTGCAACCCTTATCCTGTTAGGCCTGTTTGTGATATTCCGCAACAGCTTCCGTCATACCAACACACCTACCACTGAAAACAACTAAAGAACACGTCGTTCTGATCAACATAGATAAATATCCGTAATAGGGGGACTTTGATAGTCCCCTTTTCTTATTTAGCTGTGGGGAGCCGTGCTTATCGATATAAATAAAACCAGGGGATACCTAATGCGCCTTCCTTCATACCTACTTTTACGATCTCGCTCTCATAGTGACTGTAATAGAATGAACGCGAAACCTCAACTTTGGCTACGCCTTGCCCGGGTTTCCAGGGAGCCAATCTTACGTAATAAGAGGTGCTTTTACCATGATGAATAAACTGATCGACAATCTTTGTAGTAAAGGTTTTAGGTTCCGATTTATCCAATACACAATTGGTTTGTACGGTAGCGCCAAACCCATATCCTATTGATGCGATAATTATAAAGATAACCTGGGCGTTAACGCCACCAATAGATTTATTTATACCAAAAGCTACTAATGGTACACATACTATTAAGCTAAAAATTACAACCGGCAACCAAATATGATCGTAGCCAAACAAGTCGTATTCTCCCACTGATTTGATCAGCATCATAAACACCGGCAAAATAAATCCGAGCATAATAAAATAGCTTTTACTTCTGCGGTTATTGCTCACAAATTTGGTTAGTCCATAACTGAATTTGACAACGGGTATTCCGAGTAACGGATATAACACCATTAAAGCAACCATTAGATAGTTACCATGCACGGGTATTAAGGCAAAGCATAAAACAAAACCTATTATATTATAGGCAATTGCTATCCCCTTTGCGGTTTTAAGCTTGTGTTCACGTTGTTCAACTGTGACGCCAAGGCGGGTATCCTGCAATATTTGCTGATTGCTTTCTTCCAGGTCATTTTTATCAAGGTTTTTAAAATTGCCGGATAACCATGTAGTTAGCGACTCGCTATCTCCGATACTGAGATAATCACTGATGACTATTCTTTTGTAATTCTCATCGTTTGGTTCGATATAAATCGTTTTATCTCCTATTCGAACTCCTTTTATGTGATCAAATGATATTTCAGTAGTTCTAAAAACATTTATGTATTTAATGCTACTTTCAGAAATGACGATCTTTCTTCTAAAAATGTTGATGATCATCGATATTCCTAAAAACAAAAAGCCCGAAGGCATAAGGTAGGCCGCTTTAGGAGTTGAGCTGCTGGTTATTTTCAAAAGAACAAATGCAAAAATGATTACCCCCAGCCCGAGTAGGCCGTAAAAGATTTTAAAACCCGTTGATGTTGTATATTCTGTTTCCATTGTAATGCAATAAGGCTGCACCAAGATAAAATTTGTATTTTGAACAACCAAACCCAAACTTTTTCACCGACGTTTTATCTCAGCTCACCGATATGTTAGTTAATATCACCAATATTTGATAGGTTCGCCACAAGTATTACCTTAGTTTTGAATATGATTTAATTTGTGACGAATAGCATGGACAACGATATAAAATTTGAAAATAATAAGCCACGGAATAACAAGGCGCTAGCGGGCATCATTTTGCTGGTGGTAGGCCTTATCCTTTTGGTTCACCAACTGGACTTTTTCCTTTTCCCGGGCTGGTTGATAAGCTGGCCAATGGCCCTTATCGCAATAGGCTTGTACAACGGAGCCAAACATCATTTCAGAAACTCTGGCTGGCTCATAATGGTACTGATAGGTGTGATCTGGTTATCAAATGATATGTTCCCTCATTACGATGTCAGCAAGATTACCTGGCCACTGTGTATTATCATCTTCGGTTTATGGATGATTTTAAGAAGAGGTAATAAATGGGACAAACACAAAGCCGATTGGGACAGATGGCAACAGAGCCAGCAAACTCCGCCTCCTTCTACAGACCCAAATGACCCTGATGCTCCAAATGCAGCTAATAACTGGGGTTATAAAGGCAAATACAAAAACACTTATGGCGATGACTACCTGGATGCTGTATCGGTATTCGGCGGTGTAAAAAAGACCATCCTGGCAAAAGACTTTAAAGGCGGCGAAATCGTTAATATTTTCGGTGGCGCTGAACTTGACCTGACACAGGCAGACATTAACGGAAGGGTTGTTCTGGACATTACCCAGATATTCGGGGGAACCAAGATCGTCGTGCCGTCTAACTGGCAGGTGGTATCTGACATTGCAGCTGTATTTGCAAGTGTAGATGATAAGAGAATACGGTCGACCGCCGCTTTAGGCAGCGAAAAGATATTAGTGCTCAAAGGTGTATCCATCTTTGCAGGCATAGACATCCGTAGTTATTAATTATTAATAAACCTTAATAACCCGTTTTGGCAAGCTCGCAGTTTTCATTCAACAAAGTACGCACCGCGTTTTTAACGGGTGGTGTGGTATGGGCCGCGCTGCTGACGTATTTGGTACATGGCTTTGGTTTTAGCTGGTTCATCGGCTTGCTGGATGGCGTTATCAGTTCCTTATTGCTCGGCGCTGCCTGCTGGCTCATTAATAATAACCTGCGTTATTTTCAACCCGGCAAAGGCAGTTATGTGAATATCCTGATTTGGTGCGGAGCATTGGCCGCGGCTTGTGCCTTCGGTAGTCGCTGGATATTGCCGTATATCACCGGCAACACCGTTTATGCCAACTTTGTTATCCAATCAGTTACCATACGTTTGTTTACCGACTTTTTGGCGATAGGCTGGATGGCGATGATCAGCATGATCTATTATTCCCAACTCGATCAGAAAGAAAACGAAAAAAGAAAAGCCGAAGCCGAAAAGCTTGCCCGTGATGCTGAGTTGTATAACCTTCGTCAGCAGCTACAGCCGCACTTTTTGTTTAATAGTTTGAATTCCATCAATGCGCTGATCGGCTTTAAACCTGATCAGGCCAGGATGATGATCCACCAGCTTTCAGACTTCCTGCGTGGAACTTTGAAGAAAGATGATCAGCAAAATGTGACCCTGACAGAGGAATTGGCCCATCTTCAACTATACCTCGACATAGAAAAAGTAAGGTTTGGCCATAGGTTGATGACGGAGATCAGCTGTGATTCCAAATGCCAGGAATGCAAACTGCCGCCAATGATATTGCAGCCGATTGTAGAAAATGCGATAAAATTTGGTTTGTACGATACTACCGAAGCTGTAACCGTAAGCATCCGTGCCGAATGGGACGATAACTACCTGATCATCATGATTCAAAACCCGTATGACCCCAACACCGCACGACCAAGAAAAGGTACAGGATTTGGCCTGAGCGGGGTACAAAGAAGGCTCGATTTGTTGTATGCCCGCACTGACCTTGTTGAAACTCACGCAAATGATAATATCTTTACAACAATTATTAAAATCCCACAAATATGAAGCGAGTATTACTAATTGATGATGAACCTTTGGCACGCATGGTTGTACTCGAATATTTGCAGGATTTTAAAGATAGCATTGAAGTATTAGGCGAATGTAACGACGGCTTTGAAGGCCTGAAAGCTATTCAGCAGCATCAGCCTGATCTGATATTCCTTGACGTGCAGATGCCCAAAATAAATGGCTTTGAAATGCTGGAGCTGGTAGAAAATCCGCCTGCCGTAATATTCACCACTGCATTTGATGAGTACGCCATAAAAGCTTTTGAGGCACATGCCGTTGATTACTTGCTGAAACCTTTTAGCAAGGACCGTTTTATTAAGGCTGTAGAAAAGTTCCTTGCTCAGAAACCGGTAGAACAGCCTGCCAAACAAACCGAAAGTCTGCTCGAAACTGCTGCACACTCCCCTGCGCAACATGAACGTATCGTGGTAAAAACAGGCACCAAAGTGAAGATCATCCCGGTTGCCGATGTGGAATACCTGGAGGCTGATGACGATTACGTAAGCGTTCATACCAAAGAAGGCTCGTTCCTAAAGAACAAAACCATGAGCTTCTTTGAGCAAACTTTAGATGCCGATCAGTTTGTGCGTGTGCACCGTTCCTATATCATAAAAATACAGGACATTACCCGTATCGACCCTTACGAAAAGGATGCCCATATCGCTATACTCAAATCAGGCGCTAAAATACCGGTAAGTAAAACGGGTTATGCGAAGTTGAAGCAGGTTTTGGGGATATAGTTTGATTTCACAAACTCCACGCGTCATTGCGAGGAACGAAGCAATCCCTACATAGGACATTCAAGAAGCATGAATTTTTTCATGAACTCCATTTAACGAATTTCTTCTCCCTGATTTGCATAGTTGGGAGATTGCTTCGTTCCTCGCAAAGACGGTATAGATGAACTTCTCAAATCAACAACACCTTCCACGCTTCTTCTACCCTGCCCTCATCCAACAATTGTTTAGCTTTTAGATGCAATTGCAATTCGCGTGTTTGGCTGTCGCCTATGGTAGCATCGAGTATTTCTTTTATTTCGGGCGATTGGCCGTAAGCTTCAGCTTCTTCATCAGTTGGCAGTACTTCAACATTACCTAATTGGCCAAGGTTATTCCCTGTCAAAACTTTTGAATTGCGGACGGCATAGGGAATACTATCAACTCCAATGCCTATTGTACGCACTGGCTTGGCTACTTTAAACAGATTGTCTTTACTAACCCGGCAATACCAGTCGCCGCCTAAGCGTGCTACCAGTTCAAGCTTTTGCTGATCGATCTTACCGTTATCATCTAATATCTTTTCATCGATGTGGATCATCTTAATTTCAGCTATCACTAAATTGCCTGCACCGGGACCATCGCCTAAAGCTTTTATCTCCTTCACTACACATTCTAATTGCACCGGTGATTCAGCTACGCGCGGTGGCTTTACGGTTAACGATGGAACAGGCGTAAACCCTGATTTGATAAACTCATTCACCCCCTTGGGGTACTCTACACTGGCCAATGAGGTTTGCTGCACCATATCGTAAGTCACAATATTGATCACACATTCCGGCACTTCCTCTATATTCTGAAGCGTATGCTTGGTGGTATTATCCCTCACCCTTCGCGATGGCGAAAACACACAGGTAGGCGGATTGGTACCAAACAAATTAAAAAAGCTAAACGGACTCAGGTTGACATTCCCCTCGCTATCAACAGTAGATGCAAAACAAATAGGCCTTGGGGCAATGGCATATTGAAGATAATTATGTAAATCGGGTATAGAGAGGTCTTTGATATCGAGTGTCAGCATTCTTTGTAGTTGAAAAGTTGGACTGTTGTAAGGTTGTAAAGTTAGGTAATTGGGGTTGATTAGGTTGGCTCAATCAACTACTAAACTTATTCGATTATTTAAACTTAATCAACCACTTAACTCAATCAACCATTCAACCAATCTTACAACAACTGAATATCTTTCCTTCTATGAGCAGGCTCGGTTATTAAAGTGGGTTGTTTGGCAGGTAAATAACCAAAAAATTCCCATCCTGACTGATGATTTGAATAAGCTACATAACCACCTTCTGGCCCATCGTTATAATAAATGGAGTAAATAACATAACTCTCCTTCTTACTGGCTTTCGGAGAAGCTTTTTTACCGGTTAAGGTCTTGCCGGCTATACTTTCTTTAGGTTGGTCTAATACAGTAGCCATCGCATTGTTCTTTTATACCGATGTATACGTGTATTGAAATAAAAAAAGTTACAATTTATAAATAGTTAATTAACAGCATATTCCATCAAATAAATAAAGTAAATAAGTGTATTGAAAAACGAAATTTCCTACGCCATAGACATCCAGAGATAAATCAGTCCCCAGACCGCTAAAAATATGAACCCTCCGGCAACATCGCCTTTATGGTTTTTTATATCTTTTTTGATTAGCCAGATATAGAGTACCCAGCCAAGAAAAAATGCTTGCAAGAATAATTGGAACGAAAACCCTCATGATTACAATTGCTTTGGTTTAGCTTATCTAAAATAGCTATTAAGCCGTCAAATTCCAATTCATTCTAACAAAAAAGCCTTTAACCGGGCAAACAGGTCAAAGGCTTTCCCTTTTATTGTGGCGGGGCCGCAGGTGCAGGTGGCGGAGGGGGTGGTTTTGGTGCGCTGTGTCTTGCGGCGCAGCTGCTGCATATTGTGCCGACTGTCGCGGCTAACAATACAATACTCATTATTTTCCTTTTCATAGCGGTAAGATGTTTAAAAGTATAATATCTTCTACCCGGTAATTGTTTTTTAATTTGTTGATTTTCAAACTTATATTAGTTCAACAAAATCATCTCCATTATGAAGAAGATTATTACGTTGCTTTTATCACTCGTCTGTATATTTCCGGCACTACTACATGCACAGGCAACTACCAAATACAATGATAACGTGAGCACACTCGACGGCATCATAAAAGCCTATTATGATGTAGTGACCGTAAAGAAAGGCGAGAAACCAAGCTACGGGCGCGACAGTCTACTGCATTGGCCGGGCGTTGTAGTTGGCTCGGCAGGAATAAGTAAGAATGGCGAACCAGTATTCCATTCTATGAGTTTGAAACGTTTCCATGAGCTTTCGGATCCCGGTTTAGAACGCGATGGCTTTTATGAAAAAGAAATATCACGCAAGGTAGAGCAGTTTGGTGGCATTTACCATGTATGGAGCACCTATGAGTCTCGCAATGAGCCGGGCGGACCAATTATCGAGCGCGGCATCAACAGCATCGAACTGTACAACGATGGCACCCGCTTTTGGATATTAGGCTGGTTTTTTGACAGCGAACGAAAAGACAATCCTATACCAGAGAAGTACTTGAAGAAGTCTGAAACCGGAAGTCTGAAGTCAGAAAGATGAATCAAAACTAAATCCGAAATCGTAATTTGTAAATCGCAATTTTAAAATCCTATGATGGCATGGTTACCTTGGGTGTTAACCTGGCAGGGGTGGGATCACAGTAGCATTTCCTGGAGCAACTGCTGCATGCTATTCCTACCACAACCGAAATTAAAACAAGTTCTATTATTTTCTTTTTCATGATATTTCATCCTCACATCTGCATATTTGCGCATCTGCACACCTAATCTCCCTTCAACTTCTCTAAATGTCGCTTTTCAGGCGGCAAAGCCTGCCATTTCTTGTATGAATCATTAATATAAACGGATAATGACTCACTATTATTGCTCGTGATAAACGAGTAACTCGGGCGGTATAGCTGCATAAAATCTTCCAGCTCCTGCCCTTTGAGCGGCACGATACTGCCTACATAAACGCGGTTAAATACCTGGTCGACTTTGCGCTCCTGCTCTTCACGTACAAAATAACGCTTCAACCGGCGGGCGTCACGTGCTTCTTTACCAAACCAGGTTGATGGCGACAATGGATATACTTTACTCTTTTCATATACATCAGGATATTCTTTATGCGGATCAAATGCAAGGCGTTGGGCCGTAATATTTACTTCCTTTAATGAAAGGCTTTGAGTTTTCAGTTGTATGTGCTGTTGTGTAAGATCGACCACATACAAAGTATCGGGAATATAAGTCGGTGCTGAGAAGATCAGGATATGCCCGGTTTCGGATTTAATCTCGAACTTCCCTGATTTATCTGTTAGTGTAATTTGTTTATTGGTGATGTCGCGCACAAAAACATCAGATAGCTTTGCACCATTGCTGGCATCAACCACATTACCCTTTACATAAATCTGGGCGCGTAATGTGTTTGAAATAAACAGTGCGATAATGAGAAGGTAGAGTATTCGTTTCATGGCAGATCAATTATTGCGTAAGTATAACTTAAAAACCCATCAAATAAACTAATAGTTTGGGATTTAACATTTAATTTAACATTTTACTGAAACAAAACATAAAAACCCGGTAAAAAGCCGGGTTTTTATGTTTTGTTATTTGATTGGGTTGCTTAGTTAAATCAACCTAGCCATTCAACTCAATCAACCACTTAACTTAATTAACCATTTAACTACTTCTTCGTCCAAACATTATTGTCAGGGTTATAATCCGGCATTACTTTGTCAGGATCATAAGTAACAGACTGAATTTCTTCTGTTGAGGGATATTTAAATGTCCAGGTGCTGTTGCGCTCCCAAATTTCAACCGGCAAATTCACACGATCAGTTTTACCGCTTACAGTTTTGATCTCCAGGGTTACCGGCATTGCCATTTTCTCTAGGTTATCAATGGTGATCAAAGCACCTTTAGAAGGATCATTGTCCAAATATTTCACGTCGCGCACAGCAACATCCAAACGCCAGTTGTTCAGGAACCAGCCTCTCCAGAACCATTGCAAGCTCTCACCCGATGCATTTTCCATCGTACGGAAGAAATCATCCGGTGTTGGGTGTTTAAATGCCCAGTGATCTATGTAGGTTCTGAAAGCAAAGTCGAAACGCTCGTGGCCTAATATCTGCTCACGCAGCATAGTTAATCCCATACCCGGCTTAAAGTAAAGCAGGATACCGGTATTTCTTTCTTTCAGGTTAGCAGGTTGGCTCAGAACCGGTTCAAGCGCCGGATTAGTCACCGCAGCGCCTGCCTTTTCTACGTCCATAGGTTTGCGTGCATACTCGCCGTTGTTAAAGTCGGCGGTAGATAAGGTATTAATAAAAGTATTAAAACCTTCGTCCATCCAGCCGTATAAACGTTCGTTCGAGCCAACAATCATCGGGAACCAGGTGTGGCCAAACTCATGATCATTTACACCCCAAAGGCTTCCTTTTTTAGCTTTATATCCGCAAAAAACAATGCCCGGATATTCCATACCTCCTACTATGCCTGCAACAGCAGTAGCAGCCGGATAAGGGAATTCAAACCATTGTTTTGAGTTGAATTCGATAGATTTCTTAACATATTCAGTTGAGCGGCCCCACGCATCGTTACCATCGCTTTCAACAGGATAGGCCGAGATAGCAATAGATTTTTTACCGCTTGGCAGGTCCATCTTGGCAGCATCAATAATAAATGCAGCTGACGAAGCCCATGATGCATCGCGGGCATTCTTTATTTTAAAGTGCCAGGTTAACTCTTTTTTACCTGCCGGGCGTGATGAAGCCTCAGTTACTTCACTTGCAGAACGGATAACAACAGTTTTTTCGCTCTTTTCAGCTTCGGCCCAACGTTTCAATTGCTCAGGAGTGTAAACATCCTGTGGATTCATTAATTCGCCTGATGCTACCACGATGTGATTTGCAGGTGCTGTAATGGTCAGGTCGAAATCACCATATTCCAGGTAAAATTCACCCGGACCGGTGTATGGAATAGTATTCCAGCCTTCTACATCGTCATACACGCACATACGTGGGTACCATTGCGCCACCTGGAATATCTTGCCGTTTTTAGTTTCCTGTATGCCCATACGGTCTGAGCCATAATCAGGTGAGATGAATGAATATTCTATCTTCAGTTTTATCTGTCCTCCATTCGGATTCACATCTTTAGGCAGGAACAATTGCATACGGGTGTCAGTTACCAAAAACTTGATATCTGTCTCGCCGCCTTTTTCACCAACCAGTTTTACCGATTTGATCTTAAAGCCGGCATCAAACACCTGGCCACGGCCCCAGTTACGGCTGTTCAGTTTTGGCGGATTACCTTCCAAAGGAACGATAGCAGTGCCCCTTGAGTCTTGTTTGAAAAGATTTTGCTCAAGGTTCATCCACAAAAAACCAAGCTTTTGAGGGCTATTGTTTGTGTAAGTCAATACCTCTGAACCGGTGATCTCGTTAGTCTGATCATTCAGTTTTGCTGATAATTGATAATCAGCGCGGTTTTGCCAGTATTTGGGCCCTGGCGCTCCGTCAGCGGCACGAAATTCGTTACCGTTTTTTGTAAAAAACGGAGGCCCGAAGGTTTCATGATAATCATACTTGGTGTTGGGAGCAACGGGAGGCGGATTGTCTTGCTGTGCATTCACTGCACCTGCAATGGTTAAAAAAGCCAATGTAAGATTGGCTATCAATTTAAATTTCATCTCAGTTAGTTAATTATTGGGGTGCAAAATAGTATAAATTAAGCAATTGCACGAAGGGTAAATTAATTGTTACAAAGCAATAAATTGCAAATTTTTCCCCAAAAACTAACGAATTAGTCAGTTTTTCAAAATACCGCATCCTGAATAATAGGTTATCCAAACCTTATAGCTACATTGGCTGTGACAAAGGCCCCTAAACCTTATCACTTTATTCCGATTTAAACCGAATATTCCTAAATTAGCTTTATTACTACCTGATAATGAAAAGAATACCGATCATTCCTGTGATTGTATCTTTATTTTGCCTAAGCACATTTTCGGCTCATGGACAGTCAGCTAATGACAATCTGAAAACCATCGTTAGCAAACTAAAAAGTTTTACAACAACACATAATGCGGAAAAGGTTTACCTGCATTTTGATAAACCTTACTATGCCACCGGTGATACCATTTATTTTAAATCGTACGTCACTTTGGGCGAAAAGCACCAGCTTACCGATTTAAGTGGCGTGTTGCATGTCGATCTGATCAATCCGAATAATAAAGTCGAGCAAGGCATTAAATTACCTGTAGTAAATGGATTGGCATGGGGCGATTTTATTTTGGCTGACACTTTAGCCCCAGGCAATTATCGCATTCGTGCTTATACCCGCTGGATGCTGAATGATGGTAATTTGTTTGAACAAACTATCCCCGTCGGGTCGGTGCATACCCAAAAAGTTCCTGAGAACAGCACCGCCAAGGCAGTCATCGCCAAACCGGATCTGCAATTCTTCCCCGAAAGCGGTCAGCTGATTGCAGGACTGCCTGCCAGAGTAGCTTTTAAAGCTATTGGCGTTAATGGCTTGGGTATAGGGGTAAAAGGTTCTGTTAGCGATAATACAGGAAAGATGATCTGTCAACTAGAATCATCTCATTGGGGTATGGGGTCTTTTAGTTTTACACCTGAAGCAGGAAAATCTTACAAAGCCAGTGTCATCTTCACC
>JAFDZM010000055.1 GCA_018266915.1 Bacteroidota bacterium
TTTAAGACATAAAAAATGGCCGGAATTTCTTCCGACCATTCGTGACCAATGGCGGTTTTTTTGTTTTATATAAATTCTAAAAGGAGACGCCCCGATGTATTTGGGTGTCTCTACAGTATTATTCTTTAGTGAAATAATAATAAGACCTGCCCTTTTTCTACCTTGTCGCCAGGCTTAATCTTTACTGACTTAACCATAACATCAGCCGGCGATTTGATAATGTTCTCCATCTTCATTGCTTCCAGAACAAACAGGTTATCCCCTTTCTTTACATGGGTACCTTCTGAAACAAAAAGTTTTAATACGAGCCCTGGCATAGGCGCTTTGATATCGCTTACTTTGTTTGCGTTCATAGCACTCATACCCAGCTGATCGAGCAGGATATCAAATTGGTCCTGTGCTGTTACGCTATACAGATTTCTATTTACTTTTATCTGAGCGGTCTTAGCTGTCTTATCAAAACTAACAACCTCGGCATTGTAAGATTTCAGATCATTAATGATGTGATAGCTCACTTCATTTAATTGCTGTATATCAGCGCCAATCTCCTTATCATTAATCAGCAGCTTTTTACTGCCTTTTTCGACTTTATATTCGGTCTTTTCGTTTATCTTGAGTTTATACATGGGTGTTAGTGATCGGTTAACCGGTGATCAGTTAATCAGTTATGCTAATTTTTTAAAAATCGGAAAATAAATTGAATTATTTACTTAACCAATAACTATCCGGAAAACCTAGTCACTGATTAACCAGTTAACTGGTAACTAACCTATTGCGTCAACGCATATTGCACCAGGTTGGCACCCATTTTTAATGCTTTTATACGGGTTTCCTGTGTGTCGCCGGTATAAGTACCGAAGTCCTCCCAACCGTTGCCTAAATCGCACTCATAATCGTAAAAACATACCAGGCGACCTTTGTAAATCAATCCAAAACCTTGTGCTCTGCCTCCGTCGTGCTCATGCACTTTGGGTAAGCCATTCGGGAAATCATATTTCTGGTGATAGATTGGATAATTAAGAGGCAGTTCTACAAAATCAAGCTCAGGAAAAACTTTCTTCATTTGCGGACGGATGAACTTATCCAAGCCATAATTATCGCAAATATGCAGAAAGCCTCCACCGGTCAGGTATTTTCGCAAATTCTGTGCTTCCTGGTCAGAGAAGATCACGTTGCCGTGGCCCGTCATGAAAATAAAGGGATAATTAAATATCTCGGTACTCCCTACTTCAACTACTTCATCTTCAGCCTGGAAATTGGTCTTTAGATTTTCGTTACAGAATTTGATCAGGTTGGGCAATGCCGTTCTGTCTCCATACCAATCTCCCCCGCCGTTATATTTAAGCTTAGCCATTTTATAGGTAGGCGGTGTATTGAAGCTGCTTAAACTCAATAGTGCTACTATGGCCAAAAAAGAAAATACTTTCATACCCTGTTCAAAAAATTCACCTCGAAACACGCTTCTAAAGCAGCAGTTTCTGTTCTTAAACGACTTTCTCCTAAAGTTATGGCTTTAAATCCATTATTTAACGCATCATCTATCTCTTTTGGTGTGAAGTCGCCCTCAGGGCCAATCAAAATTAAAGATCTGCCAAAAGGTTTTAATTCATGTTTCAAGGTAAGGCGATCACCTTCCTCGCAATGTGCTATAAATTTTTGGCCGTCAAAAGGTATTGTGATCAGTGCATTTAAGGCTATGGGTTCATTCAAAACCGGGTGCCATGCTTTAATCGATTGCTTGATAGCCGACGTAATGATTTTATTCAATCGATCAGTCTTAGCCTCCTTACGTTCCGAGCGCTGGCAAATGATAAGAGAGATTTCATCAATGCCTATTTCTGTAGCCTTCTCCAGGAACCATTCTAATCGCTCAATATTTTTTGTGGGAGCAATAGCGATGTGCAGGTAATGATTTCGCTTGTGAAAATCTCTTTGTACTGATATGATCTGTAATGATGTGCGTTTAGGATGAGGGTCAGTAATAGCTGCCGTATAGAAATTACCCCTCCCATCTATCAATTGAATCTTATCGCCAATTTGCTGGCGTAGTACCCTTACACAATGCTTGCTTTCCTCTTCGTTCAGCTGGTAAGTGGTGGATGCAGCATCAATATCCGGTGTGTAAAAGAGTTGCATTTCCGGGCGGTTTAATGCAGGTCGACGGTATCCTCGGCGTTGAGCAATAATTCAAGCTTTACCGATTCAATATTCTGATCGGACTTTTTCAGTACCGTAATATTATATCCGTTCGCTTCTTTCTGCTCACCAACGTCAGGTATCTTACCAAATATATCACCCAGCCAACCAGAGACAGTATCAAAATCGCCATCTTCTGGCAGATCATGCGGCAGGTGGCTATTTACATCATAGATCGGTGCCAGGGCATTCACGATAAATTCGGTATCGTTTACCTTTTCTACAATTGGCTTTTCTTCATCATATTCATCCTGGATGTCACCAACCAATTCTTCTACTATATCTTCCAGCGTCACCATACCTGCTGTTCCGCCAAATTCATCCAGCACGATAGCTATTTGTATGCGTTTCAGCTTCATTTCTGCCATCAGATCGTTAATCTTTTTGGTTTCCGGTACGAAGTATGGCTTACGAATAATATCCTTTAGCTCGAACTTAACATTACGGGCAACCAGCGGCAGAATATCCTTCGCATGTACAACGCCTACAATTTTATCAATGATTTCCTCATATACCGGAACCCGCGAATAACCTTCCGCTATTACTTCGTCGATGACTTCACCCGGATCAGTTTCGATCTCTATACCGAAAATTTTGGTACGCGGCACCATGATATTTTTCACCACACGCTCGTTAAAATCGAATACATTTTGTATTAGTTCGTGCTCTGTTGAATCAAGCGCTCCAGTTTCCTTGCCCTGATCCAAAAGGAGTTGTAGTTCTTCGGAACTGTGATGGGCCTCACCCTCAAATTCTTTGATTCCAAGCATCTTTAATATGACCCCGGCAACACGGTTCAACACCCAAATAACGGGTCTGAAAACAACAAAGAACAGACGCAATGGCGTTGATACCGCAAGCGCTGTACGTACTGATCGCTGTATAGCAATGTTTTTAGGAGCAAGCTCACCGAATACAATACTGAGAAAAGTAATAAGAATGAAAGCAATGACGCGGCTAAGCGTAATAACAAAGCTTGAGGTAATAACTACACCAACTGACTTGAATGTAACCAGCATGATATCGGTAAAAACCTCTTCACCAAACACACCCAAACCAAGTGAAGCTATGGTGATACCCAGTTGTGTTGCAGCCAGGTAGCCATCAAGGTTGGCCATGATGCTGCGAGTGATTCTTGCTACCCTACTGCCTGTCTTTATTTTTAGTTCGATCTGCGAGCCGCGTACGCGCACCAAAGCAAACTCAGCAGCCGTAAAAAAGCCGTTGAGCAGCACCAGCACGCCTGTAAGAAAAAGGTAAAAATAATTAACCGTTATGCCTGCAGGGTCCATTAATCAATTATTGGTACGAGGGGAAAGTGGACTTATACAGTTCCAGGCTTTCATTAATTACTTTGTGAGCGTAACGCACACCCAACAGGTGCTCGATGGTTACGTTCTTGCCTTCCAGCTTTTTATAGTCCTGGAAAAAGCGGACAATTTCCTTCATCGTATGCGGAGGTAATTCGTTCAGGTCGTTGATATAATTTACCGACATATCATTTTTTGCTACTGCAATGATCTTATCATCCTGCTCACCGTTATCCACCATGTGCATCACTCCTACAACTTTAGCTTCAATGATCGACATCGGGAATACGTCAACAGAACATAATACCAGGATATCCAGCGGGTCATGGTCATCACAATAAGTTTGCGGGATAAAGCCATAGTTTGCCGGATACATTACCGAGGAGAAAAGAACACGATCCAACTTCAATAATCCTGATTCCTTATCAATTTCATATTTGGCCTTTGAGCCTTTTGGTATTTCAATTATAGCATTCACTACTTCAGGCATATTTTCGCCTGGAGAAACCTGGTGCCAAGGGTGTTGTGTACTCATTATATTTTTTATAGTTAGAAAATTTTATTCCGTGGTTTCTGTTTTAAAAGCTTTCTTCACATAAGCGATCAGCAACGGAATAGATGTAATCAAAATTAATCCCAATATCACGTATTTGAGGTAGTACTTAATTTCATCGGGATATTTTTTCCCCAAAAAGTACCCTACTAAAGTTAAAGTGCATACCCAGGTTGCGCTTCCTATAATGTTGAAAATGGTGAACTTTCTGAAATTCACCTTAACCACACCTGCAAAGATAGGAGCAAAAGTTCTAATTATAGGGAAAAATCTGCCTAAAACCAGTGCCATCCCCCCATACTTAGCGTAAAACTCTTCGGCCATGGTTACATAACGCTTCTTAAAGAATAAAGACTCATTACGTTTAAAGAGCATTGGCCCGGTGCGATATCCAAACCAGTATCCCGCAA
The DNA here is from genome assembly GCA_018266915.1 of Bacteroidota bacterium. Lineage (GTDB taxonomy): Bacteria > Bacteroidota > Bacteroidia > Sphingobacteriales > Sphingobacteriaceae > Mucilaginibacter. Next base: position 4,470 of record JAFDZM010000055.1, read on the forward strand.
AATTACCTAAAATACCCGCCGCTATCAGCGACAATAGCAATACAACGATACTTACGTCAAGTATGTTTGTTGCACATAGCAATCCTGCTAAAACGAGTAAATAATCGCCGGGTAAAAAAAAGCCGAAGAACAAACCCGTCTCGGCAAAAATAACAACAAGCAAGAGATAAAAGCCCCCCTTGCTTATAATCGATTGAGCGTCTGTTAAATTTTGAAGGTGTTCCCAGAATTGTTCCATTCACTATCACCGTAAAACTACTAATATAAAATCAATTAATAGTATGCCGGTTACGGATTAAATGAGGTTCGAAATAAAAGCAGGATAAACACCTATAACGATGGTTACCAAAGCAGCTAATCCTAAAACGAAGTTAAAGTAGCCCGGTACAGTAACTTCTTCGCGTTCACTGTTGCGGAAATACATGGCAATGATCACCCTGAAATAGTAGAATATGCTGATGATTGCATTAACCACCGCAAGTATTACTAATGTAGTATGGTATTGTTCCAATGCCCCTGAGAACACAAAAAATTTACCAATAAAACCTGCTGTAAGCGGGATACCTGCCAATGATAACATCGAAATAGTTAGTACCAATGCCAGGAACGGATTCCGTTTTGCTAAGCCGTTGAAGCTATCAAAGTTGTCGCTGCCTGCCTGTTGCTGTACCAGTATCAATGCACCAAAGGCAATAATAGAAGCAATAGAGTAAGCAGTAGAATACATGAATACCGAATTGGCGGAACTTGCGCCAAGCGCTACGATGGCAAACAATAAGTAACCGGCATGCGATATGCTCGAGAAGGCCAGCATACGCTTAAAGCTTTGTTGATACAATGCAGTTATGTTGCCAATGAACAGTGTAATAATCGTAATAATCAACAATGCCGGCATCCAGAAATCAGACATCGGAGCAAAGCACTCAGAGAACAGGCGCAAGAATGCGGCGAAGCCCGCTGTTTTAACCACTGTCGACATGAAAGCAGTGATAAGCGTTGGTGAACCTTCGTAAACATCCGGAGTCCAGAAATGGAACGGGGCTGCACCTACTTTAAAGCAAAGTCCTACGATGATGAGCATAATCCCTGTACCCAGTAATGGATCGATGCCTTTTGGATGAGTTACTACCCAGTCGCGGATGGCTTGTAAGTTAAATGAACCTGTTGCACCGTAGATTAAGGTGATACCAAACAGTAAAAAACCTGTTGAGAATGCACCCATCAGGAAGTATTTTAACGATGCTTCGTTTGATGCAAAATCGCTTTTTTTGATACCTGCAAGGATATATAAGCTTACCGACATAATTTCGATGCCAATAAACAGCATCGTTAAATTATTATAGGATAACATTACAATAATCCCTGCCAGCGAGAACAGGATGATGGCATAATACTCGGCAACGTGAGAGCTTATCTTTTCAAAATATTCTTTTGAAAGCAATAGTATCAATATGGTTGAAGCGATAGTAATCACCGAAAAGGCTACGGAAAAGTTATCAAACAGCATCATGCCGTGGTAGATTGGCTGAATACCCTTTCCCCATTGCATAACTGCTGCTGCCAAAGCACCTAACAACCCAATGATAGTAACCGGCAATAAAGCCCCCTTTGCTTTATATAATCCTAAATACAAAAGCAGAATGGGTAAAATGGATAATATTATTAAGGTGTTCATTCTTAAAATTTAGCTTTAGGAAACAGGTTATTAGCCGGTAGCATTTTATCGTGTACCGCCTTTATGAGTTTATTTACTGTCGCTTCCGACAGATGCAAAATTGGCTGCGGATATATACCGATGATAATAATCAGTGCGCATATGATAACAAATACAAAGATTTCGGAGCCGCTTATGTCAGTAAATGTGGTGGTTAATGTGTTGGTTTGACCATACATAACTCCTTTGTACATCCTGAGCATATAAACTGCACCAAATATCATAGTTAAACCAGCTATGGCAGCCATCCATAAATTGTATTGGAATACGCTGTTCAATAACAGGAACTCGCCGATGAAACCGTTTGTTAATGGTAAAGCAACCGTGCCTAAAACTACGATCAAAAATGCTAAAGCAAACTTAGGGGCCACTTTGGCAATTCCACCCATTTCGCTTATATCACGTGTATTCAGTCGGCGACTGATGATATCCCAAACAAAGAATAAACCTACTACATTGATACCGTGATTCAGCATTTGGATCATAGCACCCTGCAAACCTTGTGATGTCCAAATGAAAGAACCGTCAGGACGCATAAAGGTAAACAAGCCGGCTGCAATCAAACCAACGTGTGCAATGGATGAATAAGCCACTAGTCGTTTACCATCTTTTTGTTTGAAGGCGATAACCGAAGCATATACAATACCGATTACTGAAAGGATCAAAGCCATCGTTCCCCATTGCTGAACGCCAAGTGGAGCAATAGGAATTAACCAACGGATCACACCATAAATACCCATTTTTAGCATGATACCCGATAACATCATGGTACCGGCTGACGGTGCTTCAGTATAAGTATCCGGCTGCCAGGTATGGAACGGGAATATCGGCATCTTAATAGCAAACGCCAGGAAGAAGGCCCAGAACAGCCAGCTTTGCTGGTGGGCATTCAGGTTAAGATCGTAAAATGCGTGCAGATCGTACAGCTTTTCTGGTGTTTGCATGTACAGGTAGATAATACCCAACAACATACACAATGAACCTGCGAACGTGTAAATAAAGAATTTGATATTGACGCGAATGCGATTCTCTCCGCCCCACATTGCACATATAAAGTAGATCGGAATCAGTGCTGCTTCCCAGCCAACATAGAATAAAAATCCGTCGAGCGCTGTAAATACTACCAGCATACCCGCCTGCATAAACAGGATCAGCGCATAAAATGTACTCCTATACTGATGCTTGAAAGTAGTAAGGATGATTAGTGGGACAAGCAGGGTGCTCAATATAACCATAATCATGCTGATACCATCGATACCTGCATTGAACCATATACCTATTTTCGGCATCCACATGGCGTTAACACCAAACTGAATCGAGCCATCAGGAACAAACTTGCTTAAGAAATATCCTGCAACTGCCAGTTCGGCCACAGAAAAGGTAAAAGCGGCGTACTTGGCCACATTGCCCTTTAATAATAGAACAACAAGTGCTGCAACAATCGGCAAAAAAAGTAAAATACTAACTGTCATTTCTTATACTTATTGTTATATCTTAACCAAACTAAATATCAATATGGCAATAATACCCGCTACCATCATAAAGATGTAGAAGCCTACGTTACCCGACTGTAAAAGGCGCAAACCCTTACTTGTCCTTATCGACAGTTTACCCAATCCGTTCACAATGCCATCAATAGCCAAAAGGTCAACAACCTTATAGAAGAATACTGACAAAGCATCCAGCGGCTTACGGATGAGCCAATCGTATATCTCATCAATATAGAATTTGTGGTACGACAGGCTTACCGGTCCCGGACGTTCTTCTGAATCCGCAGCAGGTACGTGTGCATTCTTCACATATCTCACATAAGCATATGCTAACGCGATCAGTGCAAGTACAACTGACGCGCCCATTAATAAATATTCTGTTGAAGCTGCAGCTTCTTTATGTTGTAATACTGAGGCTGATGGCGCAAATACCGGTGCCAGGAAATCAGCCAGCCAGTGATGACCGCCTAATATTTCCGGAACATTGATAAACCCACCGAACACAGATAAAACTGCTAACACCATCAGTGGAATAGTCATTGTTTTTGGCGACTCATGTAAATGATGCTCCTGCTCTGAAGTGCCGCGGAATTTGCCGTAGAAGGTCAGATACAACATCCGGAACATATAAAATGAGGTACACATTGCAGTCAGAGCGCCAATTACCCACATGGTTGTACTATGCTCAAACGCACCAGCCAGTATTTCATCTTTTGAGAAGAAGCCTGCAAATGGCGGGATACCTGATATGGCAATAGTGGCAATTAGCATTGTCCAGAAAGTGATTGGTAATTTGCTTTTCAATCCGCCCATCATACGCATATCCTGCTCATCACTCATGGCGTGGATAACAGAACCTGCACCAAGGAATAATAATGCTTTGAAGAATGCGTGAGTTAATACGTGGAAGAATGCACCAGTGTAAGCACCCACACCCAAACCTAAAAACATATAACCCAATTGAGATACCGTTGAATAAGCCAGCACCTTTTTAATATCAGTTTGCGAAAGTGCAATCAATGCTGCCAATACTGCTGTAGCTAACCCGATCACAGCAATAATATTCATGGTGATAGGTGCCATAGAGAATAAGGCGTTTGACCTTGCTACCATATAAACACCTGCGGTAACCATGGTTGCAGCGTGTATCAAAGCTGAAACCGGGGTCGGGCCGGCCATTGCATCAGGTAACCAGGTGAACAATGGTATTTGTGCCGATTTACCAACCGCACCTACAAACAGCAGGATAGTAATCAATGTAAATGGCACTTCACTTTGGTTCATGTGAATAGCCTTTGGAAATATATCTGAGAAAGTAATGCTTCCGAAATAAGATATCAGTACGAACAAACCGATGATGAAGCCAAGGTCACCGATACGGTTCATTACGAAAGCTTTTTTGGCAGCCTCAGAATAATCAGCGTTGGTGTACCAAAACCCAATAAGCAGGTAAGAACATAACCCTACGCCTTCCCAACCGATGAACATTACCAGGTAATTCGAGCCTAAAACCAGTAATAACATGAAGAATACAAACAGGTTCAGATAAGAGAAAAACTTACCGAAACCTTCGTCGTGGTGCATATATCCTACGGAATATAAATGGATAAGGAAACCTACTCCGGTGATGATCAATAACATTAAGGCGCTCAGCTGATCTATCAGAAAAGCAAACTGTACTTTAAATGAATTAACGCTGAACCAATCAAATACGGTTACATTGATAGGGCCCGATGATTTTACCTGCAAAAATGCAGCTATACTCAAACCAAAAGAAATCAGAATAACTAAGCTGCCGATAACACCTATAACGCCCTTTGAGAAGGTGTTACGGCCGATACCGTTAATAAGGAAACCGGCTAAAGGTAATAAAGGAATAAGCCAGATGTATTTATCCATGTTGTTTAGCCCCCTCTAAATCTCCCCCAATAGGGGAGACTTTTGGAGTTTTTTGTTGTTATTAATTATATATTAAAGCCTTTTTAAGCCCTCCCTTTCGGGGAGGGTTGGGTGGGGCTTACCATTTCAATCTGTTCAGCACCTTGATATCTATCGAATTGGTATTCCGGTAGATCATCACAATTATTGCCAGGCCCACAGCAACTTCGGCAGCTGCCAGCGCCATAATAAAAAATACAAATACCTGTCCGGTTGCATCGCCACGGTAAACTGAGAATGCAGTAAGCAATAAGTTCACTGCATTAAGCATCAGCTCGATCGACATAAAGATCACGATCGCATTACGGCGGATCAATACCCCAACAACCCCGATAGAAAATATGATTGCGCTTAACAGGATGTAATGATTAAGCGGTACGGTTTGTGCAGTTTTAAAAAAGCTTTCCATTACGCAGTTTTTGGGTCTTTAGTAGCAAGCAATACAGCACCCACCATTGCCGACAGCAACAGCAGTGACGATACTTCAAATGGCAATAAAAATTCGTTGAACAATACTTTACCAAGGTTTTTAACCAAACCCAGGTTAGGATCTTTAAATACTACCGGGTCAGATGCACCTATTGCTTTTAGTGCAGCCACTATTACCACCAGTAAGCAACCGCCACCTAACACCGCAGCTATCTTTACCAAATTGGTTTTCATCGGCTCCGAATCCTTATTTAGGTTGATGAGCATCAGCGTATACAGGAACAACACCAGGATGGCGCCCATGTAAACAATAAAGTTTACGATAGCCACAAACTGGGCGTTCAACAATACATATTGAATAGTGAAAGTGAAAAAAGTTAGTACCAAGTAAAGTATACTGTGCACCGGGTTTTTTGCAGAGATAACCAGTACTGCGAACAGTATGGACAAAAATGCGATAAAGTAAAATATACTCATTTCTATTTTTTACAATATAACCTTGCCCCGAAAAGCGAGGCAAAGTTATAAACTTCTTTTATTGATTTAAGGGCGCCTCCACTAATTTGTCTTTGCCATAAATAAAATCCTTACGCAGGTAATCGGCAGGGACAATATCTCCATCCAGGTAAATCGCTTCCTTAGGGCAAGCTTCTTCGCATAGCCCGCAGAAAATACAACGTAACATATTTATCTCGTATACCGCAGCATATTTTTCCTCACGGTACAAGTGTTCTTCACCTGGTTGACGCTCAGCAGCTATCATGGTGATCGCCTCTGCAGGGCATGATAAGGCGCAAAGGCCACAAGCTGTGCAACGTTCTTTACCGTTCTCGTCGCGTTTAAGCGAATGCATACCACGGAAGTTTTCAGAAAACTCTCGTTTCTGCTCAGGATAACGCACGGTCACATCCTTCTTAAACAAGAAGTGTTTCAGGGTAATTGATAAGCCTTTTGCAATTGCAGGCAGGTAGATACGCTCCCAAAAGTTGAGCGGTTTCGATTCAATTACCTTTCTTTTATTACTTAATGATTCCATTTAATCTCGTTCTCCGGTTATTTAACAAATGTAATCCAAAGTCCTGTTCCTATAATATTGGCGATGGCAAGCGGAATTAAGCCCTTCCAGCCAAGATCCATCAACTGGTCGTAGCGGAAACGCGGGATAGTCCAGCGCACCCACATAAAGAAGAAGATGAACAAGAATATTTTTGCGAATACTACTACTGTACCAATCAGCGGTGCAGCAACTGTGCCTAAGTGCGCAGCTACCCAATCCATGCCCGGATAGTTATAGCTACCCCAGTATAAGGTAACCATCACTGCCGATGATACGAACATGTTGATATACTCCGCAAACAAGTAGAAGCCCAGTTTCATGGACGAATATTCAGTATGATAACCACCGACCAGCTCGGTTTCGCATTCAGGTAAATCGAATGGTGAGCGGTTGGTTTCGGCAAATGCACATACGATAAACAGGATGAAGCCAAGCGGCTGATAAAGCACGTTCCAGTGCCAGCCATGTTGCTGCTCAGCAATTTCTTTCAGACTTAGCGTGTTCCTGACCATCAACAAAGCGATGATGGACAAACCCATCGCAATTTCGTAGCTGATGTTTTGAGATGCAGCACGGATAGCACCCAATAAAGAGTATTTATTGTTTGATGCCCAGCCACCGATCATGATACCATATACGCCAAGAGATACTACACCGAAAATGTATAATAAACCAACGTTGATATCAGTAACCTGCAGATCGTACAGTTTACCGCCTATCTGTATTTGTTGCCCCCATGGAATAACGGCAGAACCGATACAGGCTGTCATGATAGCCAGGGAAGGACCAACAATGAACAGAAATTTACTTGAATTAGTTGGGATGATCTCTTCTTTCAGGAACATCTTGGCGCCGTCAGCCAGGGGCTGAAAGATACCAGCCGGGCCTGCACGGTTAGGTCCAACCCTGTCCTGGAAGAAAGCTGCGATTTTACGCTCAGCATAAGTTGAGTACATGGCAACTACCAAACTGATCAGGAATATCACCACGATCAGAACGAGTCTTATTATTATTTCTCCGGTCTCCATTATAGTCGTGTCTCCCTTTCAAATTGTTCTTTGTTTGCTTCCTGCAACACAGGGTTAGTTTTTACAACTGGGAGCGGATGCAATGTGTCATATTTATTTGCACTGATTACTGACCAGTTAGCCACCTTGCGCGGACCTTCTATGACCCAATCGCTGGTTTTCTTTTTATCAAAGCGGCAAGTATTGCAGATAAATTCTTCCACTTCACCATAAACATCCTTGCGGGCAGTTACACGCAATACGTCTTCGCCTTTGTACCATAAGGTAACTTTGCCGTTGCATTTTTCGTGATCACAATCGCGGTGTGCTTCAACAGGTTTGGTAAACCAAACACGGTTGCGGAAACGGAAAGTCTTATCAGTTAAAGCACCTACCGGACAAACGTCAATCACGTTTCCTGAGAAATCGTTATCAACAGCAGCCTGGATGTAGGTAGATATTTCAGAGTGATCGCCACGATTCAAAATACCGTGGATACGGTGATCGGTGATCTGATCAGCAGTAAACACACAACGGTAGCACAGGATACAACGGGTCATGTGCAGTTGTATCTTGTCACCGATATCGATCTTATGGAATGTACGGCGGTCGAACTCATAGCGCGTTTTAGCTGCGCCGTGCTCGAAGCCTAAGTTTTGCAGATCGCACTCACCAGCCTGGTCGCAAATAGGGCAATCCAGCGGGTGGTTGATCAATAACATTTCTACTACTCCCTTGCGTGCCTCAATTACCTCTGGCGAAGTAATGTTTTGCACTTCCATTCCATCCATCACTGTGGTACGGCATGATGCCACCAACTTTGGCATAGGGCGGGGGTCTTTTTCAGAGCCCTTGCTCACTTTTACCAAACAGGTGCGGCATTTACCGCCACTACCCTGCAATTTAGAGTAATAGCACATTGCCGGCGGAACAATATCACCACCTATCTGCCTTGCAGCATTCAGGATGGTTGTCCCCGGGTCCACTTCAACGGGAATACCGTCTATCGTTACTTTTAATTTATCTGACATTTCTGCCTCTCCTAAATCCTCTCCAAAGGAGAGAACTTTTTTTATTTATTGTTTTTATAAGCCCCTCTCCCCCTGGAGAGGGTTTGGGGTGAGGCTCTTACGCCACTTTTGGTTCTACTTTTGGCAGCGGATCAGCGTAATGTGCTAATCCAAAATTTCTTGTTGTTGCTTCGCCCGGATTAGTCACGTGCCATTCAAACTCATCCCGGAAGTGACGAATAGCGCTTGCTACCGGCCATGCAGCTGCGTCGCCCAGCGGACAAATGGTATTGCCTTCTATCTTCTTCGATACATCCACCAGCAAATCCATGTCGCTCATTTTGCCGTGACCATATTCCAAGCGGTGCAATACTTTCTCCATCCAGCCTGTGCCTTCACGGCATGGCGAACATTGTCCGCAGCTTTCGTGATGATAGAAACGAGTGAAATTCCAGGTATTACGAACGATACACTGATCTTCATCATAAGCTATAAAACCGCCTGAACCCATCATCGTTCCGCTTACAAAACCACCGTCAGCTAATGATTCATAGCTCATCAGGCGGGCATCGCCATTAACAGTTTTTAAAAACAGGTTGGCAGGAAGGATTGGCACTGATGAACCACCGGCTACAACCGCTTTCAGTCGTTTGCCATTGGCTATCCCACCGCAATATTCATCTGAGTATAAAAATTCCTCAACAGGTAACCCCAAATCGATCTCGTAAACACCGGGTTTCTTTAAGTTACCACCGGCGGAGATCAATTTAGTACCAGTGCTGCGACCGATACCGATCTTAGCATATTCCTCGCCACCATCGTTAATAATAGGCACCACAGCGGCGATTGATTCTACGTTGTTTACTACCGTTGGGCAGCCATACAAACCAGCAATAGCCGGGAACGGTGGTTTGATGCGCGGGTTACCACGTTTGCCTTCCAGTGATTCCAGTAAAGCAGTTTCTTCACCGCAGATGTAAGCACCGCCACCAGGCTGAACATAAAGTTCCAGGTCGTAGCCACTGCCTAATATATTTTTACCAAGAAATCCTTTATTTTTTGCTTCAGCAATGGCTTTTTCAAGGATACGTATCTGCGGCATCATTTCGCCGCGAACATAAATGTACGATACATTGGCACCTAAAGCGAAGCTCGAAACGATCATCCCCTCGATCAATAAGTGAGGGATATAAGTCATTAAATAACGATCCTTAAAAGTTCCGGGTTCAGACTCGTCGGCATTGCAAACCAGGTAACGTGGAACACCTTCCGGCTTTGCCAAAAAACTCCATTTCATGCCAGTAGGGAAACCTGCACCGCCACGGCCACGCAGACCGGATTTCTTCACCTCCTCCACAATATCGTTCGGGGCCATTTTTAAGGCTTTTTCAACAGAAGCATAACCGCCTTTTGACCGGTATACATCAAAAGTGTTGATGCCGGGTACGTTTATATGTTCTAATAGTAATTTGCGTCCCATTGCTATTAATAAATTCTTTTGGTCATATTGTAATAGTTAATATGACGGATAACACAAGTTATAAATGCTGCAATTATAAACGGAGCCAGTATCACCGGATATTTTTGCAGGTCGCCATTATTGTAGATGAGGATCATCACAACAACGAATACCAGATCAGCTACTATCAGGGTGGTCCTGGTCATATTAATTGATTGCGGTTGCATTAATATATTTTACCTGTTGCCTTGTACCAGTTGATATGCCAGAAAATGCTCCGGCCAACTAACAGTAATATGATCAAACTCATCGCCAGCACATTCTCAGTAAATTGTTTGGTCAGAAAGTAAAATGCAAGTAGCGCAATCACCAGGATCACGTCGCCGTATATTACTCTCGCTTTAGTTACTGTCATTAATTATTTGCTTTTGCCCGCAGATCGCCGATCAGCTGATCAACCGATTCATTGGTCAGTTTTTCATAAAAAGTATATTCCGGGCCAATCTGCAACACCGGGCCAAAGCCGCATGCTGCCAGGCACTCTACCCCTCTCCAGCTAAATAAGCCGTCGGCAGTTACTTCACCTTCTTTAACGCCCAGTTTTTGCTCAATATGATCCATTATCTTTTCTGCGCCTACTATACCACAAGGCCCTGTGCGGCAAACTTCCAGCACATATTTCCCCTGCGGGCGCATAAAGTACATGGTATAAAAAGTGGCAACTTCGTATACTTCAATCGGCTGTATGTGCAGGTACTCCGCTACTTTATCCATTGCAGGAGAACTTACCCAGCCGTATTCAGCCTGTACCAAATGCAGGATAGGCAATAAGCCCGATTTTTGCTTTCCTTTCGGATAACGGCTTACTATTTCATCGAACTTTTTTATCAGCTCCGGTGAAAATGTAACCGGAACGCCAGTGTCTTCAACTCTAAGCATCTAATTCTCCGGCTATAATGTTTAAACTACTCATGTTTATGATCGCATCCGATATAAGCATACCCCGGCTCATTGGCGCATACATCTGGTAATTGATGAAGCTTGGCCTGCGGAAATGCAAACGGTACGGCGAGCGTCCCCCATCGTTTACCAGGTAAAAGCCTAACTCGCCGTTAGCACCCTCAACTGCATGATAAACTTCGGTATGCGGCGTATCTATTTCGCCCATCACAATCTTAAAGTGATAAATGAGGGCTTCCATATTGTTATATACTTCTTCTTTTGGAGGCAGGTAGAACTCAGGCACATCCGCGTGGAATATATCTGATGGTTCTTTCTCCAGTTTGGTCAAAGCCTGCTCTATCAGGCGAAGGCTCTGCCACATTTCTTCGTTACGAACCAGGAAACGGTTGTAAACGTCGCCATTGCTGCCTACCGGAACCTCGAAATCAAATTCCTCATAAGAGCTATATGGTTCCATCGCACGTACATCATAATCTACACCGGCAGCACGCAGTAACGGACCGCTCCAGCTATAGCTTAATGCATCTTCAGCAGTAACAGCAGCTACGTCTCTTGTACGGTCAACAAAAATACGGTTGCGGTTAAACAGCGCTTCGAACTCTTTCAAAGCAGGCGGGAATTCCTTTAAGAATTTGCGAATTTTCCCAAAAGCTATATGATTAAAATTACGCTCAAAGCCACCTATACGACCAATATTGGTTGTAAGGCGCGAGCCGCAAATCTCTTCGTAAATCTCATACACATCCTCACGATATTTCATCATGTAGAGGAAACCTGTGAATGCTCCGGTATCAACACCCAATACACCATTACAAATAATGTGGTCGGTGATACGGGCAAGCTCCATAATGATGATACGCATGTAGTCCACACGTTTAGGCATTTTGATACCCAGCAGTTTTTCAACTGTCATATGCCAGCCCATGTTGTTGATCGGCGATGAACAGTAGTTCAAACGGTCTGTCAACGGGGTAATTTGGTAAAAAGGCCTATGCTCTGCAATTTTTTCAAAAGCACGGTGGATATAGCCTATGGTTGATACGCCGCTTACGATGCGCTCGCCATCCAGGGTCAGCACGTTCTGGAACACACCGTGCGTAGCCGGATGCGTTGGCCCTAAATTCAGGGTCGAGTACTCGGTTTGCGGGTCGTTATCTGTAAATACGGGATGGTTCTGCATTATCTTCCAAAAAAGTAATCTCGTTTATCAACACGGTTCGGATCTTCCAGCGGATATTCTTTCCGCATAGGGAAAACCGTCATATCGTCAACATTCAATACTCTGCGCAAATCAGGGTGACCCTCAAATACAACTCCGAAAAAGTCATAAGTTTCACGTTCCATCCAGTTAGCGCCGTTCCAAAGCACGGTTGCAGTAGGCATTTTCACATCACCGTCGGCAACAAACACCTTTATGCGGATACGGATATTATTCACCAGGCTATGCAGATGATAAATAATACCTATTTGCTTTTCAGCCTCCGGATAATGAATCGCTGTAATATCTGTTAGAAATATAAACTGCAATGCAGCGTCAGTCTTTAAAAAGGTCAGCAAATCGATGATCTTTTCACGGCTGGTTTCAAGGGTTAGTAGTCCGAAAGGTTCGCTGATATTGGCTACATCGCTGTCAAACTTTGCTTTGATGTCATTCAGCAAGTCTTCGTTGGTTATCTTGCTCATTATTGAATACCGTATGAAGCTAGTAATTTTTGATATTCAGGTGTATTTCTCCTGCGCAACGATTCCGTCTGCACCAGTTTTTGGATACCCATAAAACCATCGATGATGGCTTCCGGGCGCGGGGGGCAACCGGGAACATAAACGTCAACCGGGATCACCTCGTCAATACCCTGCAGTACCGAGTAGGTATCGAATATACCACCGCTCGAAGCACATGCGCCAACAGCCATTACCCAGCGGGGCTCAGCCATTTGCAAATAAACCTGTCTCAAAACAGGGCCCATCTTTTTAGAAATTGTACCCATCACCATTAGCAGGTCTGCCTGGCGTGGGGAAAAACTTAATCGCTCTGCACCAAATCTCGATAAATCGTAAGTAGAAGCCATTGTAGCCATAAATTCGATACCACAACAAGAGGTGGCAAAAGGAAGTGGCCATAATGAGTAGGAACGCGCTAAGCCGATTGCTTTATCAAGCGACGTGGCAAAAAAGCCTGCGCCTTCTACGCCTGGAGGAGCTTCAACCAATTGAATTTCACTCATGATCTATATAAATAGAATAATCATTACCGTTGATCGATAATGTATGCAAATTTAGTAATAATAACCTTGCAAATGCATCACAGAACGACAGGATACCGTATTTAGAACCAGTCTAAATAATGTCTTCCTGTGTACACAGAGCCTAATCCCAATCCAGTGCACCCTTTTTGATAACGTATATAAAGCCCAGCAAAAGTGTGCCCATAAAGATGAACATTTCGATCATGCCATCTTTGCCCAGGTCCCTGAAATTAACGGCCCATGGATACATAAATATTACTTCCACATCGAACAGTACGAACAGTATAGCCACCAGGAAGTATTTGATCGACATTGGCGTGCGGGCGTTACCAATTACTTCGATACCCGACTCAAAAGGGGTCAGCTTATCGCTGGTAACACGCTTAGGGCCAATTTTATGTGTTACAAACATGGTGGTAACCACGAAACCTACAGCGACTACCATTTGGAAAATGATAGGCAGGTAATTTATGGGCAAACTTTGTACTTCCATGGTGCAAATATAGTAATGCATAAATAATTATAAACAAAAAAAGCCCCCCGGAATCCGGAAGGCCTATATTTTCTTTTGCAACTACTTGCTCTTACCGCCGCCTTTGCGCTTGAAGTAGTCAAGCGCCTGCCTGTCGGTAGGGTTCAAATCACGAGCTTTTCCAAAATAATCCGCTGCTTTTGCCTCGTCTTTTTCTTTAAGTTCTGCATAGGTTCCCAAGTAATCGTAGGCTTCAACCAAATTTGTTTTAGTCCTGTCATCCTGAGTAGTTTTTGCCAATGCCACCTCAATGAATTTCTCATAATATGGTTTTGCAAAACCTTTGATATTATTTCTATCAGCCTCACGCAGGTCGGCAATTCTGGCACGATACAAGTATCCATCAGCCGGCGCATTGGCCCCTGCCTTTTGAATTACATAACTGAATGCAGAATCAGCCTTTACAAGTAATGCACTATCTGTTCTTGGGGCTTTTGGATCTTTAATACCTTTGGCGTCTTCTACTGTAAAACCGAAATAATAACTAAACCCGGCATAAAAATGATCACTTAATTTTGCATTTCGTGATTTAGCACCATATGCTTCATAAGCATCCCCCGCCTCTTTATATTTCTTCTTAGCAAAATCTGCCTTAGCGATATCAAGGTATACATCCACAAAGCTACTATCCAACTGCAAAGCTTTTTGCAATGACTGCACGCCCAATGAATCCTGGCCGGCGCCAATTTGAGCACGACCCATATACAAATAATCACGGGGGATGATACGCTTAGGATCAGCCTTAGTGAGCCATGTATTCCCAGCTGTTATAGCAGAAGGATAATCTTTGTTTTCTACTGCAGCATATAACTCGTATCTGTACGCCCTCAAATTAGCATTCGCATTTTTGGCAATATCGCCTGCTACCTGCTGCAGGGTTTTGAAATCACCCGCATTGATCAGGAAGTCTGCATAACGCATTTGAGATTCAGGAGAGTAGTCTGTTAAGCTGATATATTTTTTGTACTGCTCAGCAGCTTCTTTCACTTTTGCAGATGCCACGCTTGGGTTGCTTTGCGCCCAACGGAGATCCGTTTCAGCCCATTCGCGGTAAGCAGGGCCATAGTTAGGGTCGATAGCTAAAGCTGCCTGGAATTGCTTCTCGGCATCTTCAAAGTTATCGGCATATTTCCACAGCACACCTAAACCCACGTCAGCAGCAGCTGATTTCGGATCAAGGGTTAAAGCAGTTGACAAGTTGGTGTAAGCATCGTTACTTTTCAGCAATACACGGTCGGCCTCGCCCATTGTAATAAACAACTCAGGGTCGTTCGATTGAGGCGTTGCATTTTTATCTTTGCTTTTTGTAGCGCTAGCAACATTGCCTTTGTTCAATATATCAAGCGCTGCAGTTGCATCAGCAGGGGCAACTTTTCCATTTGCATCCGGCAACAAATAACCTTTGCCCATATATACATATGGTTTGCTGTCTTTACCCGCTAAAGTAGTAGCCTGGGCAAATTGAGCAGCTGCTCCGGCTTTATCTTTATCCAGTCGGGCGACTATTCCCAAGCCCACGTGGTTCAGCGCTGAATTTGCGTTTACATTTAATCCCTTTTGGAACACTGTTTTTGCTGAATCCGGGTAATCCTGCTTAATATATACCCAACCCAGGTAAAAGTAATTTTCATCCTTGGTTGATTGGGTTGTTACCAAATTTTTAAGCATTGATTTTGCTTTCTGGAATTGCTCCGCATCAATAGCTTTTTTCGCATCGGCAAGGCTTTGTGCAAAAACCGATGTCCCCGCGAATACCAGGCCCAGTCCGGCTGCAGCTATTTTACTGATAATCTTCATCTTGTTAATTAGTTTTTAATGGTAATGTGGTGTGTGTAAAGGCTATCGTAAATAACGATAACTCAATTAATGTATTATAATTTATTTATTGTTTTTCAATGCATATATAAATTTGCATTTTCTGTTTTTGACCTGTTATATAAATTAAGGTTTATTAACAATTTATAACATTAATGCAATATTAAAGTTTATTACTGTGAATCGTAATATTTCTTTCGGGAATATTAATCGGCAGCAAACCAGAACGCAATATTATTCGCTGACCTTTATCGCTTTCAATAAAATATTCAAAGCCATGGCCAAGCCCTGTCCTGCCTGTGCAATTCACAATATATAAATACCTTAACAATGGGTATTGTTTCAAATAAAGTGTTTCCTGCGATGGCCTGAAATATGCAGCAGGCGCCTTTTCGTTGCTTTCGTCCCTTACAGCCAAAACCCTAACCTTCTTAGCCGCGTCAGCATAATCAGCATCAGGATCATCTATCCAGCTAAAACCGGTAATTCCAATGGCTTCAGGGTGTTTGCTAACATATTCAATCACCTCTTTGTTTGATTTTAACGCATAAATATTTTTTTGCCTGAAATCTGCCTGTCCGGTAAATTCTTTCAGAAACCTTACCAAACTTGAGTTCGGGTTATCAAATACTATGCTGCGATCGGTTTTCGCCTGACCAACCAGCATTTTTTTAATTTCGCTTACGGTTATGCCGGTATCCGGCGACGCCACATTTACAATTATGGCAACTGCATCAACAGCAAATTTTTTTACCTGGGCAGACAGGTTACGTGCTTTTATTGCCTCCCGCTCATCAGGGCTCAAGTCTCTTGCTAAAAACCCAAACCTGGCGCTATCAGCTATTAACATCTTTACGACGCCATTTTCCGACCTGTAAGCCATTGTGGGTTTGGCCTTTGGATAATCATTTTTAAAAATATATAATTCCTGGTCCAGGATAGGGGCAAAAGATTCATCCGAAACAAAAAGCGCTTCACCTGAGTCCTGTGTATCAGTATCTTTACCAGGTTTGTTTTGTTTACAAGCTTGGAATGTAAACAATGCAGATAGCATTAAAGCCAATACTATAATTCTATTCTTCATCCACGGGATCTTTTTTAAACAAACGGGAAAATCTCAACACGCTATACAACAATAAAAGGCCCCCAAGTGCTATTCTTTCCGTTTTAGACATATCAAGCTGGTCGATAAGCGGCTGATAAAACATGATCATCAGGCCAAAAGTAACACAGGCTATAAGGGTGACAACGCCCAAAATAAGCAAAAACCGCCTTGTGAGCGATTTTTGCTTTAAATTAAAATTATTTGGCATCAGACCTATTGATCTTCTGTTTGCAGTGTAAAGCTGATCGGCATTGTGTATTGAACACGAACCGGACGGCCGTTTTGGATACCAGGTGTCCATTTTGGAGAGTTTCTCAACACGCGTGTTGCTTCCTCGTCGCAACCGCTACCGATACCACGGACAACCTTAATATCAGTAAGCGATCCGTCTTTTTCGACCACGAACGTTACGAATACCTTACCCTGAACATTATTTTCCTTAGCTACTGCCGGATAGTGAATGTTGTTTTGCAGGTATTTGTAAAACTTCTCGATACCGCCTACAAATCCAGGCTCCTTTTCAACCGCGGTAAAGATCTTATTAGGGTCTTCCTCAGTTACCTGTTTTACATCTGAATTACCTACAGGCTCATCGATTTTGATCTCCGCATTCGGGTCACCTTTTACTGTTTTCTGACCTGGGTCAGCTACTTCCAATTCCTTTACTGTTGGTGGTTGTTCCTTCACCTCGTTATCCGGTTTTACTACCGGAGGAGGGAATTTCACCTGGTCAACCTTCGGTTTTGGTGGTTCCGGTGGCGGCGGAGGTGGTTTTGTTTTGTCAATTGGTGGTGGTGGTTGTAAAACCACGTTAGTAATCTTCACCTTTTCTTTAGCTTTTGGTATAAAGCCGCTGATAAAGTTGAGGATAGTCTGGAATGATAATATAAACACAAATACTGCAATGCCTATTATAAGGGCCTTACTTGTATTTTTAGGGTTCTGCTTTCTTAATTCATAAGCCCCATATGTTTTATTTCTGTCGGTAAAAACGACATCAAGCCATTCCGGTTTAAGTATGTCTAACTTTGATCCTAACATCTTATTGGCTTTTAATTTTTAACGTTTTTTGTTACCTTTTATTTTTAATAATTGCCGTCTTTCTTCAGCAATTCAATTTCCGGAGGTGTAATTGCCACTACAGCGTAGCTTTTTATGCCGGTAATGGTTATCTCATCCATCATGCTTACAAAATCCTTGTAGGTTGCTTTGTCACTTGGTTTAATAAGTACGATCATATAATTATCCTTATCACCAGCATGCGATGCCTCAATTTCCTTACTTTTATCGATAAGAGATTTACGTATACCGTTTTTCGTAAAGTGATCAACTGTCGGCGGAGTCTTTCCTGCTGGTCCTACATACCATTCTATCGAATGGTTATTACCAAGCAATACGGTCATAGTCCTTGATTCAGGAACCGGCAACTGCACGTCTTTTTTAGTTTTATCAGGCCAAAATGTATCCATTGCCTTGGGTTTGGCAAGGGTAGTGGCCATGATGAAGAATGTGATCAGTAAGAATGCAAGGTCAACCATTGCTGTAAGGTCGATGCGTGTAGACGCCTTCTTACTTCTTACCTTTCCGCCTTTTTTCCCTCCGCCCCCGGAGGTATCTAATTCTGCCATTTCTTACTTACCTTGATTAAGTGCTGTTATTAAACTAAACTTATTGACCGCTTGTTTTTGCAAAATGTCAATGATCTTTGAAACTTTAGGATACTCCTGGTGCGAATCGCCTTTTATTGCAAACCTAAGCTCCTTATTATGCAGGTTCTTGGTAACAATACGCGCCTGGTATATCCAGTTAAACAACTCGCTGTTATTGGTAGTATCTACCTGAATGCCTGGTTGAACATATTTTTTCTTGTCGTCTGCACTCAAGTCCAGATATTGCTTCATCATATTCATTGGAACGCCGAAAGTTGGAGTAACCGTGAATCTCTGTGTCTCCTCAGGAGTAAAAGCAATGTTGTATTTCTTGCCCATTTCTTCAAGAAGCGACCTGCGAATATCAGTACCTTCTACTCCAAAAAATACTTTGTCATGGCCCACTGTAATAGTAGCCATATCTACATCGGGCAGATTTAGCTTAACACTTGCTCCGGGAACATCAACACGCAGCGGGTCTTCCTGTCTTAATTTTGCTGTTAATATGAAAAAGGTAAGCAAAAGGAAAGCCACATCGCACATGGCCGTCATGTCAATTGCTGTGCTTTTTCTTGGAATTTTTATCCTCGCCATAATAAATAATTTTTAAATATAATAGTGTGTGAAGGTTATTAAACACCCGTCCGGGCATAGCCGGACGGGAAAAAACTAGCACTAAAATATTTTATTATCTTTTAGCAGCGTGTGAAGCAGCGAATGTTTGCACGATGCTGAAACCTGTTTCGTCAATAGCGTAAGTCAGCTTATCAATTTTTGAAGTAAAGTAGTTATACAGGATGATTGATGAAGCAGAAGTAGAGATACCTAATGCAGTGTTGATCAAAGCTTCAGAGATGTTAGCTGAAAGTTGTGAAGTATCAGGCGCACCTGAAGCAGAAAGCGTTTGGAACGCACCGATCATACCCACAACCGTTCCTAACAGACCGCTCAATGTACCGATAGATACCAGGGTAGCGATGATGGTAAGGTTTTGCTCAAGCATCGGCATCTCTAAAGAAGTTGCTTCTTCAATGTCTTTCTGGATAGCTAAGGTTTTCTGGTCGATAGTCAGGCTATCATCAGCTTCCATTTCGCGATATTTCTTTAAACCAGATTTGATTACGTTGGCAACTGAACCTTTTTGTTTGTCGCACTCAGCATTAGCGCCATCGATATTTCCTGCGTTAAGCAAAGAAACGATCTTTCTTACGAAAGAATCCATGCTGCCTGAACCTGCAGCTTTGCCAATCACGATAGCGCGCTCTATAGAGAATACGATTACCATCAATACGAATGACATAATTACGGGTACAATTGGCCCCCCCCTGTGAACGATACCGAAAATATCCGAAGGGTGTCCGGTTTCTACGTTACCTCCTTCATAGTGACTTGGATTACCCAAAATGAACAGGTAGATCAAAATACCGACTATAAGACAGATAGGTATAGCCAATACTGCGAACATGCCCGTTGCACTTGAGCTCTCTTTTTTTACCGGAGTTGTTGGTTTTGTTGGTGCGGTTGCCATTACTTTAGTTTTTAGTTTTAGTTTTTGTTTATAATAAAGTTAATTAATGTGCATGTATTAAAAGCGGATAACAAAATTAGAATTTTACTGAAATAAAAAAACTTTTTCTGATAATCTTTATAATTATTTAATACTATTGGTGTTATTCGCATGCAAACTGTGAATTACATAACGCCACCAAATAAAAAAATTGTCTTGTTACAGACAATCTTTTTGCAATGAAAACTATTTTTTTTGTTAATAGCAAGCGATCACCTATAAAAATATGTAACTATACTGCTATAGTTACCCTGGGCCCGGCATTTATTATGTCTGAATTACTGTGATTTACATATTGTTCGAAATTTTTTATAAATGCCATAGCCAGATTATTTGCTTTTTCGTCGTAACAATCTTTATCAGCCCAGGTATTGCGCGGATTTAAGATATTTTCAGGAACATTAACACAACTCACTGGCATATTTAAATTAAATACCGGGTGTTTTCTGTAATGCACATGGTCCAGTTGTCCGTTTATAGCGGCTGTTATCATAGCACGGGTGTACTGCAACTTCATTCTTTTTCCAACTCCATAAGGGCCGCCTGTCCAGCCGGTATTTACCAGCCATACATTTACCTGGTGTTTCTTTAATTTTTTCCCTAAAAGCCTTGCGTACTCAACAGGATTCAACGGCAAAAAAGCCTGGCCAAAACATGCAGAGAAGGTCGTTTTCGGTTCATTTATACCGGCTTCTGTTCCTGCCACTTTAGCTGTGTAGCCCGAAATAAAATAATACATGGCCTGCTCATCGCTCAGTTTTGATATTGGGGGCAGCACGCCAAAAGCATCAGCCGTTAAGAAGAAAATATTTTGAGGTGATGCGCCCAATGACGGAATAACCGCATTATTTACATAATACATCGGGTAAGCTACGCGTGTATTCTCTGTTTTATCAATATTGGAAAAATTTACCTCGCGCGTACCGTCATTAAAATTGATATTCTCCAGCAACGCGCCAAACTTAATGGCGCTAAATATCTGGGGCTCCTTTTCAGGGGTCAGGTCGGCGCATTTGGCATAACAGCCGCCTTCGAAGTTAAATATGGTGTAATCGCTCCAGCCATGCTCATCATCGCCTATCAGGCTGCGTTCCGGATCAGCCGAAAGCGTAGTTTTCCCAGTGCCTGACAAGCCAAAGAATATAGCCGTATCGCCTTTTGCCCCTGTATTGGCTGAGCAATGCATGGAAAGCACCTTCTTTTCGTGCGGCAAAACGAAGTTTAATACAGAAAATATGCCCTTTTTGATCTCGCCAGTGTAACCTGTACCGCCTATCAGAACGATTTTTTTACTAAAATTCAAGATAGAAAAATTATGCTGGCGTGTGCCATCTACTGCCGGGTCAGCCTTAAAGCCCGGTGCGGCAATTACAGTCCATTCAGGTGTTGATGTAGGGTTTGCCACCTCGGGGCGGCGGAATAAGTGGTGAACAAAGAGGTTCTGATAGGCGGTCTCTGTGATTACTCTTATATCTATATGGTATTTCTCATTAGCGCAAGCCGATGAATCGCGTACAAATATTTCACGTTCGCTCAGGTAATTGGTTACTTTATTATATAAGGCATCAAATTTATCAGCATCAAACTTGATATTCACCTCACCCCACCAAACAGTATCACGGGTTACATCATCTTCAACAATAAATCTGTCTTTGGGGGACCGGCCGGTAAACTCACCGGTATCTATGGCTAATGCGCCTGTATCCGACAGCACACCCTCATGTCTCAACAGTGCGGCTTCAACAAGCTCCGCCGGCGTTAACTGATAAAAAACGGTATTCGCCCGACCCAGATTCAAGTAACCCAGGCCAGGTAGGTTTTTAGAAGCATTTCTCATTAAATCGGTATAAATTGGTTTGTGCAAAATTACCGCTTTTAAAAAGAAAATACCAAAGAAAATTAAATAATTATTTACATTATGTAAATTTTACACTTACATAATAAGTTTATTTTCAGATATTTATAATATAGTGTCTAAAAAAATCAATACACTAACCACCCGCCTTTTTTGCCTTGTATCCGTCGGCCTGTAATAAAGTTAACACCCTGTCACGAAAGTCGCCCTGTATCAATATCTCGCCGTCCTTTACTGAGCCGCCAACCCCGCATTTCGTCTTCAATTGTTTACCTATTGCTTCTAAATCGGATTCTTTGCCCACAAAGCCAACAATCCTGGTCACCACTTTGCCACCGCCTTTGCGGTCGAGGTGTATTCTGAGGTCTTGCTGATGTGGTGGCGGAGTTGATGCTGCAAAGCCAGTATCGCCGTTGTATTGATAATCGGGATCGGTAGAATAGACAATCTGCGAGAAGTCTTTGAATTTCTTTGACATAACTGTTTAAGTTATTAGTTGATTGTGTTAGATTAAGTTGAATAAGTTAAGCAATCAGGGCAATCAATTAATCGGGTAAGACAATTAAGATTTAAACCCCGGCCCTGTTATTATTCTCAATGATGCCGGCACTATCTGAATATTTACTTCTTTTCCCATCATCTGCGGTTCGCCATCAAGGTGAACAGGGCCATCTGTTGAACGCTTTATGGTAATGTTTTTCCCACGGATAATCTCTACATATTTCGATTTATCAGCGGTTTTTGCGAACATCCGGACTCCCATCTCAATAAACCGCCACATCGGAAATTGTTTGATAACACATATATCAAGCAACCCATCCTGCACTGATGCACACGGCGAGACATGCGCATTATTACCGAATTGGGAGGAATTGGCTATACTGAGCATAAATGCATCACGCACATATTCAGTTCCGTCAATATTGATATGATAGGTTTCGGCTTTGTAGTTGGAGATTTCTCGTAAAGACGATTTCACATAGGCCCAAAATCCACGATTCTTATCATGAGAAAAAACTTCTGCGATATGTGCATCAAACCCCATACCGGCCAGGTTAAAAAACCTTTGTTCATTTAACACAGCTGAATCAATAGCCTCAACACGCTCACCATTAATGGTTTCGATAGATTGAGAAGTATCCATTGGTATACCCAGGAATCGTGCCAACCCATTGCCCGAACCAAAAGGAATAACACCTAAGGCAATATTTGTTCCTACAATAGCCGATGCAATCTCGTTCACTGTTCCATCTCCGCCTACCGCTATCACATAGTCGAATTTACCTATAGCGTCTTTAGCCAGTTCACTGCCATGCATAGCGCGTTCAGTATAAACTACGGTGGCCTCGAACTGTGTATGATCTAATATATTCTTTATCAGGGCCGGAACCTGTTCCTTTGTTTTCCCCCCCGAAATCGGATTTATGATAAATAAGGCTTTCCTTTTCAACTAATTATAATTTGACCGTCAAAAGTAACCGGATTTTCGGCTTTGTGAAAAATTGTTTTATTTTTGCCCCTTGAAAGTGGACTGATTTGTTGTTCTTGTACTTTTTTTAATAGCGTACAGAACTGGATTGCAACCACGTAAAAAAGTGCTAAACCCAGTTTCCTTTTTTAACCCGCGATCCCGTTAGATTTCCTGCTTTTAATTACTTTAATTAATTGCTTAACAAAATTTTTTATGCCCTATTTATTCACTTCAGAATCTGTATCAGAGGGACATCCGGATAAAGTTGCAGACCAGATATCGGATGCATTAATTGACAATTTTTTAGCTTTTGACCCTGAATCAAAAGTAGCCTGTGAAACGCTGGTTACAACAGGTCAGGTTTTTTTAGCAGGCGAGGTAAAATCAAAAGCATATCTGGATGTGCAAAAAATCGCCCGTGACGTGATCAATAAGATCGGGTATAACAAGAGCGAATATATGTTTGATGGTAACTCTTGCGGGGTATTATCAGCCATTCACGAACAATCTCCTGACATCAATCAGGGTGTTGAGCGTAAAGAAAAACAGGAACAAGGCGCCGGCGACCAGGGGATGATGTTTGGCTATGCTACTGTGGAGACCGCCAACTATATGCCATTGGCACTGGATATTGCACATGCGCTATTGATAGAACTTGCAGCTATTCGCCGTGAGGACAAAGAGATCAAATATCTTCGTCCCGATGCAAAATCGCAGGTTACTTTGGAGTATAACGATAACAGTCAGCCAACACGCATTGATGCGATCGTAATATCAACCCAACATGATGATTTTGGCGAAGAACAGAGCATGCTGAAGAAGATTAAAGACGACATCATTAATATCTTAATCCCACGTGTAAAGGCTAAATATCCAAAATATGCACACTTGTTTAATGATGACATTAAATATCACATTAACCCTACAGGTAAATTTGTGATCGGCGGTCCGCATGGAGATACAGGCTTGACCGGTCGTAAGATTATAGTTGATACTTACGGTGGCAAAGGTGCACACGGTGGCGGCGCTTTCTCGGGTAAAGATCCATCAAAGGTTGACCGCTCGGCAGCTTATGCAACACGTCACATCGCTAAAAACCTGGTTGCTGCCGGTGTTTGCGATGAGGTATTGGTGCAGGTATCATACGCTATCGGTGTAGCACAGCCAATGGGTATTTATGTAAATACCTATGGCAGTGGAAAAGTAGGCTTAAGTGACAGTGAGATCGCTAAAAAAGTGGAGAGCATTTTTGATATGACCCCTTATGCTATCGAAACCCGCTTTAAACTGCGCCACCCGATATACAGCGAAACTGCCGCCTATGGCCACTTTGGCAAACCAAGCCAGAAAGTAGTAAAAAGTTTTTACAGCCCTAACGGTGAAGAATTAAAAGTGGAAGTCGAGTTATTTACCTGGGAAAAACTGGATTACGTAGAGAAGGTAAAAGCAGCATTCGGGCTGTAATACCTGATATATAAAATTGAAAAGCGGCTCCATATTATCGGACCGCTTTTTTTGTGTATTTTAGAATCATCACGTAGAAAGAAAATAATGCCTTTTACCTTTTCACATCCAGCAGTGGTATTACCGCTAAACCGTTTGGGTAAAAATTGGATTTCACTTACTGCGTTGGTAATTGGTAGTCTCACTCCTGATTTTGAATATTTTATCAGAATGAAGGTTTTTTCTATCTATAGCCACACTTGGGTTGGGTTATTTTGGTTTGATCTCCCTATTGGCCTATTATTGCTTATCATTTACAACAGATCGATCAAGAATAAATTGATAGACCGCCTTCCCCAATATTTCAATCAGCGTTTGACAGGATTTAAAGATGAGCGACCCAAATATCTTGGAGCTAACTTAATTGTTGTAGTAATCTGTTTATGGATAGGTGCCTCCTCGCACATTTTCTGGGATAGCTTTACTCATCCTACAGGCTATTTTGTTAAGCATAGTCATTTGCTGTCGCACAAAATCGTCATCAAACATTTCCCTATACCGTTTTATAATATTTTACAACAATTAAGTTCAATAGTGGGTGCTTTAATTATTATTTACACTATCAGCAATTTAACTCTGGGTAAGATCACAACAGCAAAAGGGAGTACAGCCTATTGGGTAAAAATAGTGTTCGTAAGCATCGTAATATTAGCGATTAGATTTGCTTACAGTCTTAAATTGCATGATTATGGCGATGTCATCATGAGCGAAATCTCAGGATTATTAATCGGGCTGCTGATAGTTTCTGTTATTACTCCGGCTCAACAACCTCAATTAATATCTGCTTCTCCTGACAGCACGCATTAATTGACGATGCCTCCGTGCTTCATAAAAATCATTGGTAACCAATATGGCGTGGATTACGCCCGGTATCCAAAAACAAAGCGTAAGCAGGCAGCTTAAGATAAACGCACCAATTCTGCCGGTTGTTAAAACCGCAGCCGGTGGAAATAATATGCAAAGGAAGTAACGCATAGTACCAATAAGACGGTTGAAATGGAGCAATGTTACATGGTCATAACATATTTTTCTGTTATAATAACTTATTAATCTTTTCTTCTAAGATTTTTAATTCAATTTCTTTTTTGAAGGAGATTAAGTCCCGAGACATTTCTTCATCAACTTCTATTTTTTCATAATAGTTGTTATGAATCCGTTCTTGAAGCACAAGTGCAGATAAGCTACAATTAAATAGAATTGTATCTTTCGCATCTTCATGTGAAAAATCATTGGCTAAAAGGAACCTGAATATTTTGTCAAAAGTAAATCTATCAAAACAAGTTTCGTGCTGTTTTAAAAATTCTTCTATTTCCTCGTCCATTATCAATGTTTTCTAGCTAATATAAATAACTTAAAACATATTTTTACAGATATATGCAACACCCGGAAGAAAACCCCTGGCAAATAACCTCAGAAAAGACCGTGTATGATAACCCCTGGATCGGTGTAACCGAATACCAGGTGATCAATCCCTCAGGCAATCCGGGAATATATGGGAAAGTACATTTTAAAAACTTAGCTATAGGTGTAGTGCCGCTTGATGCTGAAATGAATACTTATATAATAGGCCAGTACCGCTTTGTGCTGAACCAATATAGTTGGGAAATACCGGAAGGTGGTGGCGCCTTTAATGATCACCCGCTTGAATCCGCCAAGCGCGAGCTACTGGAAGAAACCGGTCTTAAAGCATCCCGATGGACGGAGGTACAACGTATGCACCTTTCCAATTCGGTGACTGATGAGCTATCGATTATTTATTTAGCGCAAGACTTACAGCAATTTGAACCTGAGCCTGAGGATACCGAACAATTAATGATTAAAAAAGTACCTTTTGATGAAGTATATCGTATGATTTGTGATGGCGAGATTACCGATTCGGTAACAGTAGGTGCCGTATTGAAGATCAGATTGATGCAACTGGAGGGAAGAATTTAGTTTAATAATTGCAAATTGCTGAGTTTACTCACCCCCTGCCTTCTTTCCTCAAAGCGGAGAGAATGTGGTCGGGCGCAGCAATGACCGGATGAGCCAACTCTGCGCCTCCGCAACCGCACACCTGCTGTATCGAAAGCGAACGTATTTGCAATTCTATTCCGCCATAATTATTTGACATACAACTAAATAACTATTTGGCATTGTCTTGGTATAATTTGCCGTAACCTGTTGAACTCTACAATCGTCTCAGGATTCAGTCGGTCAGTTGTACAATAAAAACCAATTGGTTATGATTAAAAGTTATCTTAAAACTGCATTTCGCTTTTTGCTGAAGAACAAGACTTTCAGCTTTATCAATATTTTCGGTCTTGCGGTGGGCACATTGTGCTGCCTTTACATATTGCTGTACGTGCAGAACCAGTTCAGTTATGATAAACATCATAAAAACGCTGAAAATATTTACAGGATCACCACAGACCTGGCCCTTACCGGCGACAAGCACCACAATGCGACTACTTCACCACCGATAGCCCCCGCTATCAAGCGCGACTTCCCTGAAGTGCTGCAGTTTACCCGTCATGTGGGTATTGGTGGCAAAAACCTGCTTAAATACAAAGAGCAATCGTTTTATGAAGAGAACCTGGCTTATGTCGATTCTACATTTTTCGATGTATTCAGCTACCATTTCGTAGCCGGGAAAAATACACCAGGATTGATTGCGCAACCTTATTCCATCGTCCTTTTAAAATCTGTATCTGATAAACTATTCGGAAATGACGACCCGATTAATAAAGTAATTACCATCAGCAACCAGGATGGGAAACACGATTTCAGGGTAGCGGCTGTGGTTGATAACAGCCTGGGTAAATCGGTTCTCGAAGATCATATATTCGTTACAATGCGCAGCGGTGGTACCGGGCAATTTGTATTGGATAACACTGCCTGGGCTGGTTATAACTTCACCGATTCATTCGTCAAATTACGCCCCGGATCTGATGCAGGAGCTTTGGAGAAAAAATTTCCTGATTTCTTAAACAAATACGGGGCACAGCAGCTAAAACAACTGGGGATGACCAAAGAGTTACACCTGCAACAAGTTTCATCTATTCATACTACAACGGGTTATGAAAACGAGCCAGGTAAAACCATCAGCCCTACACTACTATACATATTGGCTGGTATAGCCATCATGATACAACTCATCGCCTGTATCAATTTCATGAACCTGAGCACCGCCCGTGCATCTAAGCGGGCTAAGGAAGTGGGCGTACGCAAGGTTGTCGGAGCCGGCCGCGGCGATCTGGTTAAACAATTTCTGGGTGAGTCATTCCTGCTTACGCTTATTGGTGTATTATTGGCACTTCCGCTTTTATACCTGCTATTACCATTTTTAAACCAAATCACGCAAACCAATATACAGGCTTCATTCCTGAGTAATGGCAGCGTTTGGTTGATGTTGGTAGTTATCGTTGTGATAACGGGCGTTTTGGCAGGTAGCTACCCGGCATTCTATTTGTCAGCGTTTGAGGCTATCAAAGTAATGAAAGGAAATTTCACCAGCCAGATATCAGCTTCGGGTATACGCCGGTCATTGGTGATTTTCCAGTTCGTGCTTTCTATTATATTGATAACCGGGATCATCATTATCTACAGTCAACTCAATTTTATTAAAAACAAGGACCTCGGTTTCGATAAAAACCAAAAGCTTGTTTTCAAATTTTATACTGATGACCAGCAGAAAAAGATGACCGGCCTGGGAACTGATTTTCAGCAACTATCTGAAGTAAAAGGTGTTACTATGGCCAATAATTACCTAAGTCATTTTGTAGGCCGCGACCATGGCGTTTACCTTGGAGATGGTAGTCCCACTGCAGCTATTGATGCCCAAAACATGGACACCGATGATAAGTTCCTAAAAACTAATGGAATAAAACTCATTAGCGGCCGTGATTTCCATGTTAAAGATTCATTGAAAACGCTGATCAATGAAACTCTTTGCAAAAGATTGGGCCTCGACCCAATGAAAGCGCCTGGAACAAGGCTTTATAGTCAATACTTAAACGGGCCAGTAAATTATGTTGATGTAGTTGGCGTAATGAAGGATTTCAATTACAACTCACTGCACGGCGATGTACGTCCTTTCATGCTGTTTTATAACAGCGACCCGAGTGCATTTTCGTATATGACTGTTTCGGTAAATAGCGATAATTATAAATCGGTGTTAACCAAAATGCAAAACATCTGGCAAAAGAACTTACCGGGAACCCCATTCGAGTACTCCTTTCTCGATCAGGAAGTACAAAAACAATACTCGGCAGAGATTACTTTATCACAGATCATCAATTCGTTCACCATTATGGCCATCTTGATATCTTGCCTTGGTTTGTTCGGATTAGCAGCATTTAGTGCAGAGCAACGTCAGAAAGAAATTGGCATCCGTAAAGTATTGGGGGCCAGTGTTACGGGAGTTGTTGCCCTGCTTTCTAAAGAGTTTATAAAACTGGTGTCCATATCATTCATAATTGCCACACCAATAGCCTGGTGGGCCATGAACAAATGGCTGCAGGCTTTTGCTTATAAAGTGACCATCAGTTGGTGGATGTTTGCTATAGCTGGTATCATGTCTATACTGATCGCCTTAGCAACTGTAAGCTTCCAGGCCATAAAGGCCGCGCTGGTGAACCCGGTGAAGAGTTTGAAATCGGAGTAGTTTAGTTAAGTGGTTGATTGTGTTAGGTGGTTGAATGGTTAGAAGCTGGGTTAACATAATCAACTATTCAACCCAATCAACCAATAACTATTTAACATAATCAACTAAACACTACCTTTGCCTCTCTATGAGGAAATTTTTAGGCTACATTTTAACCCCTATTCATTATCTGTTTTTTGGTTTGTCGCTGGTGGTTTTTCATCCTATCCAGTGGATATGCTTTAACTGGTTTGGTTACAAAGCACATAAGCGGGCTGTTGATGCACTAAATTTCTGCCTGGAAAGTTCCTACTATGCTTTAGGTGATACTGTTACTTTTATCAATAAGCAGAACCTGCCTGTTGGCCGGCCAATGATCTTTGTGGCCAATCACCAAAGTTTGTATGACATCCCGGTACTGATATGGCACTTGCGTAAATATCACGCTAAGTTTATCTCTAAAATAGAATTGACCAAAGGCATCCCGTCTGTATCTTATAACCTGCGCCATGGTGGCGCTGCCAATATTGACCGTAAAGATGCTCGTCAATCCATTATGGAAATATCCAAACTGGGCACACGGATGAAGGAAAACAAATGGTCAGCAGTGATATTTCCTGAAGGAACACGCTCAAAAGACGGGAGTATGAGAAGTTTCCAGGCCGCGGGCGTTGCTACATTGCTCAAAAAATGTCCGGAGGCGTTGATCGTCCCTATTGCTATCAATAATGCCTGGAAAATGCAGCGCTATGGTAGTTTCCCGCTTAATACTTTTCTCCGCATGACATGGGAAGTATTGCCCCCTATTGAGCCTGAAAAAAGGCCGGTTGATGAAGTGGTTGCTGAGGCGGAATCGGCCATACGCAAAACCATTGCTTAGTAGGCCGTTGGCGGTTTGCAGTTGGCACATCGCTAATTATTTTTCTGCAAACTGCCCATTGGCAACTGCAAACTGTAATAGCTGCAAACTCAAATATTCTTCCCGTCGACAATCTTGAAGAAATCCTCGCGATAAGTATCTCCTACCGGAATGATCTTATCCCCTATAAAAATACGACTGCGCTCGATACTGTCGATCTTATTGATGGAGACGATATAGGATTTGTGTACCCGTATAAAATGTTTTTCGGGTAAAGCATCCTCCATCTTCTTCATATTCTGCAGGGTGATAATGCGCTCGGCAGGAGTAAAAATGGAGATGTAATCCTTTAACCCTTCGATAAACAAAATATCATTGAGGTATACTTTTTGAATTTTGTGCTCAGTTTTTACGAAGATAAAATCACTTAAAAAGTCATTTTGCGGAGCAGCTTCTATTTTTATTTCAGGCTTGGCAGATGGCTGGATGATGGCCTGTGCCTTTTGAACTGATTTAAAGAAACGGTCGAATGCGATAGGTTTTAAAAGATAGTCGATCACATCCAATTCATACCCTTCCAAGGCATATTGCGGGTAGGCTGTTGTCAGAATAACTTTAGATTTACCATTAGCAATTCGAAGGAACTGAATGCCTGTCAGCTCCGGCATCTGCACATCCAGAAATACCAGGTCGATATTACCCTCCTGCACTAATTGCAATGCCTCGATAGGATTGGTAGTTACCTTCACCAATTGCAAAAAAGGCATCTTGGAGATGTAATCTTCCAATATATGGAGCGCCAGGGGCTCGTCATCTACTACAAGGCATCTGATCATATTATAAAACTAATGATAATTCGCAAGTATAGGTTGTGGCTTCGTCCCGTATATTTAAGCTATATTTCCCGGAATAAAGCAGGTCGAGCCTTCTTTTAACATTATTTAACCCAATTCCACCCTCGGTATCCCGGTTCATCATGTGCTTTTTATTTTCCATATAAAAATGAAGATGGGTGCCATCCAGGTTTATCCGTAAACATATGGGCGAAGACGGGTCATTGGCTACCCCGTGTTTAAAGGCATTCTCTATAAATGCGATCAGCAGCAAAGGTACAATCTTTTGGTTACCAACCTCGCCGGTTATTTTAAAGTCGACAAAGGCTTTGTTACCGAACCTTATCTTTTGCAGATCAATATAGTTCTGCAGGTATTGCAACTCTTTAGCCAGGTCAACCTTGTTATCATTGCTCTCATACAGCATATACCGCATAATCTCCGAAAGCTTCAGGATAGCCTCTGGCGTGGTATCCGATTTCTGATAAGCCAGTGAGTAAATACTATTGAGAGAATTGAAAAGGAAGTGTGGGTTGATCTGCGATTTCAGGAAGGCCAACTCGGCTGTTAGGCGTTGGTTCTCCAGGTCGCGCTGCACACGTTCGTTCAGGAACCAGTCAACACCAAACTTAAGGGCAGTGCTTAGGAAAAGAAAAAAGATATTGGTTAATGAAGCGCTGATCATATAGGCCCCGAAGGACGTTTGCTTATGGCCTTCCATTAAAATATAGGTTTTGAAGCCATTAGCCAACCCATACTTACCCAAATCAAAAACGATAATGACGATGATAAGCGCTATACTGTAATTCCTGTATTGCTTTTTGTCTAAAAACTTAGGCATCAGGTACAGGTAATTGAGATAAAAAAGGCAAATGTTCACCACAGCAAAAATTCCGAAGATGACCGCCAATTGAGCAGCAGTCATTTTGCTGTTGCTATGGGCCAGGTACACGAAATAAGAGACAATGCTTACCCAAAAAACAACATGCCAGAATATTTGCCAGTTACGCTTCATTGCATCTAATGTAATATATTCAGTGCTTTATCGGCTATATATTTATATATAGGCCCCGTTTTTGCCGATAAACCCGGTAAAATTTCCGATGAACGCCAAATCACAGCGAAATGTCCGTTCATCTACAATTCCCGTCAGTTGGTCTAATAGATTTTAGCAGGTTAAACTTTCGCTTTAAAATTGTATCATAATCAATCACACAATGAAAAAGCTAGTCTCTAATTCGAATCCATTTATCTTACTGCTCCTACCTGTAGTATTTGCCTTGGTGATGGGGATAGGTTATCAATTTCAACAAAAAAAGGTTTATACCGAAGGCACTTCAGCTGCAGTACATGCAACTTCGCTGTTTTATAAAGGCGTAACCTTAGTTAAAACTGTTTGCTCTGTTGCCAAAGAAAAACTATGGTAATCAGCACTGAAGGGTTGAGTTTTAATTTTGGCAACCAGCAAGTTGTCAGATCGCTATCCCTCCAGGTGCCCGAAGGCAGTATTTACGGTTTCCTTGGCCCAAACGGCGCGGGTAAAACCACTACTATAAAATTGCTGCTCAATCTGCTAAAAACAGATCAGGGCAGCATTCGTGTTTTTGATCAGGAGCTGCAAAGCAACCGCATCTCCATTCTTTCGCAAATTGGCTCACTGATAGAGCAACCCGCTATTTACCTCCATCTTTCGGGCAGGGAAAACCTGGTGAACCGCGCTTTACTGCTGCAGGTTCCTGAAAAGCGTGTGGATGAAATGCTTGACCTGGTTCACCTTAAAGATGCCGCTAACAAAAAAGCAGGCAAGTATTCATTGGGTATGAAGCAGCGTTTGGGTATAGCCCTCGCTTTGCTATCAGATCCCAAACTTTTGATATTAGACGAACCTACCAACGGCCTCGATCCAAACGGAATCATCGAAGTGCGTGAATTATTGATCAGGTTAGTCACTCAACATAAGAAAACAGTTTTTGTATCGAGCCATTTACTGGCTGAAGTTGAACGCATGGCTACCCATGTGGGTATTATCCATAAAGGCGAAATGCTTTTCCAGGGGAGTATAAAGGATTTGGAAGCGATCAGTCAGCCGCAAATACAGGTTGAAGTGAATGACACCGTTGAAGCTGCTAACTTTTTAAAAAAACAAGGCCTTACTGTTACTGGGGTTAATGATGAGCATGTGTCTGTTCCCTTTACATCAAAAACGCAAATGGGAGAGATCAATACTTTGTTGAACCGGAATGGCTATACCGTTTACAGCATCCGCAAGGTAAATAAGGACCTGGAGAAATTATTTTTAGATATCACCCAAAACGCCTGAGCAGATGAAAGGATTTTTACTATCGTTCCGGTCGGAGTTTTATAAAACGCGCAAAACTATGGGTTTCTGGAGCGCTGTTTTATTACCCTTATTCATTTGCACACTGTTATTCATCGGCTTCTTCAATAAAAGTGACCATTTAGCCAACATGCCCGGCTTTATGGCCTGGCTTCAATTTGCCGGGGCTATACTGGCGGTGATGGGATCGTTGTTGCTACCTATGCTGATCGTTTTTATTGCTTATTCTGTCAACAACATTGAGCATAAGTCTGAAACCTGGAAATCATTGTTCAGCTTGCCTATCGCTAAATGGTCGATTTATTCCGCCAAGTATTTTTATGCGCTTTTCCTTGTTTTCCTTTGTCTCTCTCTATTCGTCCTATTGACGATTGGTTTCGGTAATTTTTTGAGTGTACTAAAGCC
The DNA here is from genome assembly GCA_018266915.1 of Bacteroidota bacterium. Lineage (GTDB taxonomy): Bacteria > Bacteroidota > Bacteroidia > Sphingobacteriales > Sphingobacteriaceae > Mucilaginibacter. The sequence continues at coordinate 38,339 of JAFDZM010000055.1, forward strand.
TCAATTAAAATTCAATGAGTATCATATTGAAAAACTACTGGTCCAGATCTACTTCAAACTGTTCTTAGCTTCGTTAGGCATATTATCCATCCAGTTTTTACTGAGCCTGCTTTTTCGTGATTTCTTAAAGCCTATGGGTATAGGCTTCGTAGCCACCATCGCCGGGGTGATCTTTGCCAACGTAAATTGGCAGTATGCTTACCTGTATCCTTACAGTCACCCAATGCTGACGATAAAAGGATTGGTTAACAGCAAGATGAATAACAGTCCTACTATGCCGGAAATCACTGTGGATATATTCACTAAGGATATATTTGTGAGTTTGGCTGTGGCGGTCGGAGTGTTTATTTTGGGATATTTTATTGTGTTGAAGAAGAGTGTCAAATAAGAGAATTTGTCGTAGAGACGCGATGCATCGCGTCCAATAACTAGAGATTAGTTGAAGTCGTTTCCAATCGACTTCCCCGCCGTGACAAAATCATGTAGACTCCTATAAGTATTGGTAAATAAATTAAGATGCTTGTTAAGTAATCAATAATTATTGCACCTGCTGTGTAATGAATTGACCATTCAACTTTAGTATTCGGAAATAACAACCCTTCAAATAAATATAATATCCTTGGAACTAATAAAATTATTGATAAGACAATCAAATTTGATCTAAACTTTTTGATCCATAGCATTTGCGACAATAACACACATGGTACTAATGTAGAAAACCATACCACCCACCAATAGGGTCCAACCACCCGGTTTAATATAGTATACTGTTCGTACTCACCTCCTGAAAAAAAGGCTACATAGAATTCTATTACTAATTTAAATATATACAATATTGAACCCAAGAGTAATGTGCAGCTAACTGAATTGACAAGTGTTTTACATTTTATTGGGGAGATGTTGATCTTAAAAAAGTTGATAATCAATAAGCACACAAGCAAAACAAACGCACCATTGAAAATGGCATTAACTATTGCATTTAATATATCAGTCATCATTGGTGTGCTCGGTTAGAGACGCGACGCATCGCGTCTCTACAATTTATTTAATCGGTTTCGGATACATCGGCAAACTCTCATGCCCTTCCGCATCTACTGATTGCACAGCGAAAAAGTAATTGTCCTTTGAGTAAGCCAGGTCAGCCTTAGTATCGGTCACATAAAATTTCTTCTCCCAATACGGACCGGTGGTTTCGCGCATCAGCACATAATAGCCCGCAGGCTTTTTGCCATTTGCAGGTGGGTCCCACTTTAATTGCGTGCGATTAGTTAAACCACTGGTTACCATACCTACGTTCTGCGGTTCAGCTGGCGCAGATGCCAGGTTGGCTAATACCGAAAGGTTCATCCTTGCCACTTTTTGCACGTAATTGAAGTCGACATAGTCGGGCAGGTCACCATAGCTTATGCCGTTTTCGGTACGAATAGTTTGATGCTGACGGGTAAAGTCCTCATTCATCTCGGTAATACGGACAGCAGTAAAACCTTCTTGCTGGAAAGGGGTGTGGTCGCCGCCGCGCAGGTAACGGTCGCGGCGGTAGATTAGCTTTACATCCAGCTGGTCAACATAGCGTTCGCCTGTTTCTTTAATATAGCGTGACAGCTCACGCGAAGGGCTGTCATTTTCGCCGCCCAGTGCTATCAGGCTTGCGATATGCTTTTCATTACGGCTATCAACTGTTGGTACTCCTTCGCTGAATATGCGCACACTGCGATTATCCTTCAGATCGGTTTCCATACCGTGACTGTTTCCCACGATATCATTATTCAGCACCGCATCGATGTTCCAATTTTCAGCCTTAGCCCGTTTTGCTACATGAGCAGAACCAAGTAGCCCCTGTTCCTCACCTGCAACAGCCATAAAAATGATTGTTGCCGGGAATGGGTGCTTGGACATTACCCTTGCCAATTCCATCGAAACGGCAGTGCCTGAGGCATCATCATTGGCTCCAGGTTCATCACCATTAGGATCCATTATATCAGATTTGCGTGAATCGTAATGCCCGGAAACAATATAAATACGGGTATCTTTTGGATCAGTGCCTTTTAGAATAGCTAACACATTTTTCAGCTTGACAGGTGCATTAACCCTTTCACCTTTAGGTTGGGTAGAGGTGTCAAATTTTACGGTCATCCGCCCATGAGAATCTGCTGCGTAACGTTCATATTCTGCTTTTATCCAGTTTCGGGCAGCACCTATGCCCGTGGTTTTGCTGGATGTATCACTCAAAGTATGCCGCGATTTGAAACTGACCAGTTTGCGGATGATCGTCTCGATATTGTTTGACGACACTTCATCCACCATTTGTTTGATGGTTGCGTCCTGTTTAATGGTGGTTTGCGCTATGGCGGGCACACAGAATAATAACGGCAATATGTATTTCAGGTACTTCATGATCACTTTAGTTGTAGGTTCTGCTATTTCTTTGTGATCTCTGTGCAAAATCTCTGTGTTCTTAGTGGTAAAAATTTAACCACAGAGAACACAGAAAGAAAAACACAGAGAACACAGAGTTGAAATTCTTAAGACAGTCTTTGCTTAATTAGCATCGGCTTCCTCCGGCTCTTCCATAATATTCCCGGTCTGCTTAAAATTACTGCGTACAAAATGGCACCAGTCGCACTCCTCTTTACCGCAACCGGTATTAAAATCATGCGCCTGTATTTTAGCATAAACCGTCCTGATCTGCTCCCTCACCGTCTCCACATCTTCCGGACTGATCAGTATTTTCTCCGTAACATATTCGCCTTCACTTACCGGCTCGATAAAATCAAACTGGGTACTTATTACCTGCCAATCTTTAGAGCGATCATTCTCGATCAATAACTTATAAAACACCGCCTGTCGCCAGTAATCGCCGCCGTTGGGTTTATCATTAGTTGGGCGTTGTAATTTCTCTTTGGCATTGCGGAATTTACCGGTTTTATAGTCGACAACTGTGACTTGCTTACCTGTAAATTCTACCTTATCCAAACTACCTTTTACCGGCACACCGTCTACCTCAATATTCTTAATCGATAGCTCTACCAAGGCAATTTTATTCCAGCTGAGGGTGTTCAGTTCGTAATAAGGTGGTAATATTTTGTCCCCATAATCCAGTCGCAGTTTAAATTCATCTTTGGTAAATGAATCCCTGTTGCGGAACATATAGGTACGGAAATCTTTCATGAACAACTCTGTTGGAGGAAACTCGTCACCGTTCTCTTTCAAACTGCGGAAAGCCCGTTTCAATGCATCATGCGCCGCCGAACCAAATGTTGCCGATGGACTTTTTCCTGAAGGTACCCGTATTAAACACTGGAAATAAAAACGCAGCGGACAATCCAGGTAATTACTCAAATGGGTAACCGATAGGGTATAGTTTTGCAGTAACTGATTGATATAATTCTTGTCGATCAGCTCTACTTTTGGTTTATCATCCTCGCTAAACTGGGTAGCATAAAAATCCAGCATATCTTCTTCAGCAGGCTTTGGATAATCGGTCCGCAAACTAGTAGCGGCCAATATCTCACCTACAAATTGCGAAGCTTCCTGATCTTTACCGTTTTTATCTCTTGCCGCATAAGATACGCTGAGATGCTGCTTGGCACGGGTCAGGGCCACATAAAATAAGCGGCGCGATTCTTCCCTTTGAGCAATATCATCATCCGGGGCCTGTGTCAAAGTATCGGGCAAACTGAATCCATTATTTCGTCCTTTGCTATCCCAGGTCTTTTTATCACAACCGATTAAGAACACATGCTCAAATTCAAGACCTTTTGAGCCATGCGCTGTGAGGAAGTTGACTCCATTTTCTGAATAAATCACCTGTGTTAGCGGCAACCTGATATTATTATCGCGCATCAGGCCGATGGTCTTAACTAAATCGCCAGCACTGATATCCGGGTTTTTGCGGCTTTCGTCTTTCAGAAAATCAAAGAAATTGGTCAGCACCTGGATATACCAGCCTTTATCAGGCTGCTTCATGATATAGCGCAGGATACCCATTTTGGCAATCAAATCCTGGAAAAGCTGCTGCAGTGTTACACTTACCGATGCTTTCAACAAATCGTCAATGTAAGTCATCAGGTACTTCATCTCCTGAGTAGCAGGCGCATCAAATAACGCTTGCTGGGCAGGCATTTTCAATTCGCTGATATATCTTCTGAGCGATGATTTTGGTTCACCGTTATTAGAGGTCTTATAGTTTTGATTGGATACCGCGATACTTGCTTTTGCGATCTCTATTGGCGGGATTTCAAAAAAATCATAGTGCATAATCTCGAACAGCAGCTCATCGCCACTATAAGGCGAATCCATTTCCATTGCGAGATAACGCAGTATATTGATGATCTTTTCTCCAAAAGGCAAGGTCAGGATATCGATCTTCCGACGGGTATTTACCGCAATCTTTTTTGAATCGAGATATTTTAGCAACTCCTCCACCTGGCTGTGATTACGATAGATGACTGCTATTTCAGCAGGAGCAGTTCCCCCATCGATCAGTTGTTTTATCTGGCGAGCTGTATGCACCATTTCCTGAGCAGGGTTTTCGTATTCCCTTATCATGGGCTCATGCGCCAGTTCTTTAAACCGTGCACCCGCAGCCATCAGGTTTTTATCCAATTGTAGTTGCTCGGTTAACCGTATATGGTTGTTGCCAATCAAAACTTTTGAAACATCAAGTATGTGCTGGTTGGAGCGATAATTTTGTGTTAGCACAACCGTTTTCAACGTCTTGCCATAATCACCTGCAAAGGCCAGGATATTCTCCATGTTGGCCCCCTGGAATTTGAAGATCGATTGATCGTCATCACCCACTACAAATACGTTCGGGGTATCCCAATAATTCAGCAAGAGCTTAAGCAATTCACTTTGTGAGCCGCTGGTATCCTGGAATTCGTCCACCAAAATGTATTGGTAGCGTTCCTGGTATTTACGCAGCATTTCTTCGTTCTCGCGGAAGGCTTTCAGCACCCATATGATCATATCATCATAATCATAATAGCCACCTGTCTTCATCTTGGCATCATAACGCTGGTATTCGCTCACCGCTGCCAGAAGTTTGGACATTACCTCCTTCGCTGCATCAATATCCTTTTGTTTCGGGTCGCCAATTTTAATTCCTTTGGCGGCATTGGCCCGCTTATAAATAAATTCTTCACGATTTGGAATATCTTCCAAATATTCAGTCACCGCCCTGCGGATCATATCCTCATCCCAGTTTTCCCGTTTCATTACTGAAAACAGGTTTTTCAAGCGGGGCACATCGTAATAAATATCCCCGGTAAAACGCTTTAACAAGTGGTCATTCGGAAAATCGTCAACCAGTTCCTGGAAGAGCGCTACCGAATCCAGATCAGATAAGGGTTCTAAATTCAGCTTGCCGAAATAGTCCAGGTTCTCTTGGATCACCTCGTTACAAAAAGCGTGGAACGTATAGATATTCACCCGGTAAGCATCCGGTCCGATAAATTCGAACAAACGCTTACGCATGGCCACTGCTCCGGCATCGGTATAGGTTAAGCATAATATCTCATGCGCACTGGCATCGGTTTCCATTAATATCTTACCGATACGTGCCGCCAGTATCTGTGTTTTACCCGTCCCTGGACCAGCAACCACCAGCACCGGTCCCTCAATCTGGTCTACAGCCGAGCGTTGTTCCGGGTTCAACCGGTCTAAAGCTTCCTGAAATTTCTCGTTATATTTATTGGGAGTAGATTGCATAAGTGAGTAAATTTAGCACAATTAACTTTAACCTTATTTCAATTTTTCTACAATGACAGCAGAAGAATTTACCGCGTTACTTGAAGTTGAAAAACAAAAGACCTATGAAGTTTTGCGGCCACAAATACATCCTGAAATTTTAAAATTTCTTGTGGGTGGGATTTTTAATGATTCGCGTAAACGATTAGTTGCTTACGCGATTATCCCGTTGGATACAACTTTCTATGAAGAATCCGGCTACCTGTTCGATTATTTTGAAAAATCAACTTTGTCCATGCGGCAGTCTGATGAAACTACAGAAAAAACAAGAATATACTTAGACGGAGGTAGTTTTACTTATAAATCGATCCAGGTTTCTATCGAAGAGGGACTATATCATCAATTACTAATCTCATTTTATGGTGACTTCGATTTTAGTGAATGGAATATAATGCGGGAGTACACATTCTTTGACACTAAAGATATAGAATCACTTTTCCAAAATATCCTATTCAAGCAAAATATCCCGATAAAAGATTTTCTCTTTAAAAGCTCAATTTTTCAGAATACAGAAGAATTCTTTGCTATGATGAACTATCCCGGCAGGGAACTTGAAGTACCAATATCCACTAACATGAAGCCATACATTGGACATTCACATTTGGTGGCAATAATCAGGAATGAACGAAAAACATCTGTTAATTATGCATATGAAACCTATATTAAAAAAGCCTTTTTTGAACCACTGTCTATTAAATTAAAAACACATTTTCCCGATAAATATCGGGATATTACAAGTTTTTGGGCTCCAGGTTGTGACATGATGTATCCTGATCATAAGCAATTTTGTTTAATGATTACTTTCGTTATTGATAAAGACGAGGTTGTCCGACTACAATGTTTTGTTTACACCCATCTAAATAATAAATTATATGAGTGGACATATTTTCCACCTAAGCCATATGAACATTATGGTGGATATTCAGAGGCTTTAGTGGATATTTTTAAATCTGTTTCTAATTGTGATCACATGGACTATATCCGGGAACCAGAATGTACTTTAGATGACAATGATTTTTGGAACAACTATGTTTTCAAAAAGGATTATAGTGAATATGTTTATCTTAAGGAGATAAAATTTGATTGAGAGCTATGAAAATCAAACTTACAGAAGAACAAATTTCAATGCTTATGTTAAGCGATGAAGATATTAGAACTGGCAAATTAGTTTCTCAGGAGCTACTTGATAGAGACGACATTGAGTGGCTTGATGAAAGGCAGAAAGAAGAATTGGATAGACGTTTATTTAATTACCAAAACGGTATAGGCAAAACCTATACCTGGGATGAAACTGTCGTTATGGCCAAACAAACTTTAGCCGATCGAAAAAATAGCCAAAAGGGGGTAAAATAATTTTTAGCTCTTCTTCGCCGCTTCCACAATATCCCTCACCTCCAAAATCCGGGTTGGATAACCGTGCAAAGTAACGTTGATCATCGCCTGCCCAACTTCTGCCAAATCGCATGATTTGGATGGGAACAATGCGTGAAGAACCGGGTACAACCAGCTAAGATATTTATAAATTGATGGCACATTCTTAGCTCCTTTTGCTGCCTTCATCAATCCGGGTCGAAAGTTAAATTCCTGCTTAAAAGGGAGCTTCGCTAAATCATTTTCCGTTTTGCCTTTTACTCTTGCCCACATCTGGCTGCCTATTTCGCTGCTATCTGTACTCGCGCCTGACACATAACAGAAAGTCATATCCGGGTTAAGGCGACTCAGGGTTTCTGCCACGTGCATTGTCAAAGTGTAAGTGAGTTTATAATATTCCGGCTCCTTCTTGCCGATAGACGTTACACCTAAACAAAAATAGCAGGCGTTGTAGCCTTTCAGTTGATCTGCAATTGGCGAAATATCAAAGAAGTCAGCATGGACGATCTCTGTCAGTTTAGGGTGACTAAAACCGGACGGCTTACGGTTCACTATCAGCACCGCCTCCACCTGCGGATGCGATAAGCATTTCTGTAATACGCCTTCGCCTACCATCCCGGTGGCGCCGGTAACAATCGCCCTGATCTTTGTTTCCATGCTATCGAATTTTATTTAGCCTCACCCAAACCCCTCTCCAAAGGCGAGGGGCTTAAAATGTACTTCACTATTTTAAAATCACCCCCGTACCATATGGTAAAACAGTACTAACCCGTACCGGTAATTTCCCTTTCGGGTTGATGATACGATTGATCACTTTTACTGCCGAACGCTGCATCTCATCATTCATCTGGTAGCCGGCAATCAACGCGCTTGCATTTTCAATTCCAGGCAAATCAGCCATGGTGTACGGGTTGGCAAACACACAAACCACCGAGTGCGGATGAGCAGCTATCTGCGAAATAAATATCTTAACACCATTGCTATAATCCAGTTTGCTCGCAGGGCGGGTACGGGTATCATTTATGCTGACGATCACCTGGTCGTAACTTCGGAGTTTATCCAGCAATGCAAGCAGATCATCCGCCGGTGTTGCCTTATCTACAGTAAAAATATCATTATTCAAATACCATTGGGCTATCTCATTCTGAAATAAAGTAGGCTGCGATACACCAACGCTTACGATGGCTGTCTTGGCTATCGGATTCAATTGCACTGTTGAGGCATCCCCTTTCAATAAGGTAACCGATGCATCAGTTAATTGTTGCACCAATGATTTTGCACTTGGCCTGTTCAGGTCTTCAACCAGGCCCTGGGGTATTGCCTCGTGATAATGATTTAGGCCTGCCCAATATTTTGCTGCGAGTACTTTCTTCACTTTTGTCTCAAACTCCAATTTTGTTATTTTTTTCTGGCGAACCGCTTTTTTTATAATATCGATTGCCCTTTCTGAATTTTCTGATAATTCGATAATGTCATTCCCTGCCAGAAAAGCCCTTAAATCTGCTTCACCTTCCGGGAAATATTTCACTACGGCCTTCATCTCCATCGCATCCGACATGACGAGGCCCTTAAATCCAAGTGAATCTTTTAAAGTACCAGTTACAATAGGTCTGGATAAAGTAGACGGCAGATTTTTGGTTGAATCCAACGCAGGTATATCCATATGAGCGATCATTACCCCGCTTATCCCTGCTTTGATAGCCTGACGAAAAGGATATTCTTCCAGTGTGTCCAATCGTTCCCTGCTAAAAGGAAGCAAAGGCAGATCGAAATGCGAATCAACATTGGTATCGCCATGCCCGGGAAAATGCTTGGCTGTTGTTAGCAAACCAGCGTCCTGCATACCTTTCATATAGGCAATCCCTTTGGCAGCAACGTTGTATTTGTTATCTCCAAACGAGCGGTAATTGATCACGGGATTATTGGGATTATTATTCACGTCCATATCCGGCGCCAGGTTGATCTGCATACCCAACCGTTTAAAATCATAAGCTACAAACTGGCCCATTTTATAGATCAGCGTGTTATCCTGTATAGCGCCTAAAGTCATTTGGTAAGGATAAGAAATAGTTGAATCCAGGCGCATGCCTACCCCCCATTCACCATCCATTGCAATAAGTAGAGGTACCCTTGCCAACTTCTGATATTTATTGATCAAATTCAGTTGCCGTACAGGACCACCCTGGAAAAATACCAGTCCGCCGATCTGTTGATCTTTAATCACATTCCCAACGGAATCCTCATAAGCCTGCCCGCGATCGGTATGTGCTCTAACAAAAAACAATTGCGCCACACGCTGCTTCTTATTGAGTTTTTTATAAACCGAATCGACCCAGTGATTTTGACGGTTCAATAAGTTGATATAGCTGGTTTTTTGTTGCGAGAAGGCAGTAAGACTACCCATAAACAGAACAAACAGGAAAGTAACTTTTAACCCTTTTTTAAATTGATTCATAGAGGCTTCAAATGTAGGTATTGCTGATTGGTTGTAGAAGTTGTAAGGGTTGAAAAAATTGTTCCCTGGCGTAATTTTATGGTCATTTGTAAATAGACAATTGTGAATATTCAAACCAATATAAGCACTTCAACTACTACAACTAATCTAACCTTCTACAATCTAAACTTAAACCCTAATTAAAAAAATTTCTGCAAACAACTAAACCTATTCATTTTGTTTCACTCTAAAAGGTCAACAAACTATTAAAAACTTTACTCCAATGAAACACATTTTTATTTTAGCTATATGCCTGCTGGTTGCAGGATCAGTAAGCGCTCAGACTTATTACTACGGCCCCCGTCGCGTTCATCGTCGCCCGGTGCAGCGCCAGCAAGACGACTTTAACCGCCCAAGCGTTGGTATCGAAGGCGGTGTCAGTCTCGCCAATACGGTGTCATCTTATAACACCGGTTACAGCACAACTGGTATTGTGGGTTTCAATGCCGGCTTAGTTGCCAATATACCGGTTATATACCCGTTCTCCATTGAGCCGGAAGTGTTGTTTTCGCAGAAAGGCTACCAGGCAGTTACAACCGACGGTACTTTAACACAGCGCAACAATTATATCGATATCCCCTTGCTGGCGAAGTTCCGCATTGTGCGCGGCTTTAGTTTCCTGGTGGGCCCGCAGATCAACATTCCATTAACCAGCACTACTACTTTTGATAATGGGTTTACTACCAGTCGCGAAAGCTATTATGACGACGCCACCAACAAAAGCTATATCTCAGGTGCATTTGGTGTTAGTGTCGATCTTAATCAGAATGTTGACATACATGCCCGTTACCTGATCGATCTTTCATCGAATACATATGACCAGAATTCACCAATCCCCGACTATCGTAACCAGGTTTGGCAATTTGGTATAGGCATAAAATTCCAGTAATTAAATAATTTTATAAAAATGAAAAGAGCCGCCGGTTTGAGCGGCTCTTTTTACACATATACAAATCGTTTATCGTTGGAGACCAGTGAATCGACAAGATATTCGAAATGCTTCTGGAAACAAAAGTCATATCCATTCTGCCCTTCGGGGATAACGTTGGGGATACGGTGGTAGACCTCAAGCAACCGGACAACTTTCAATCCTTCAGCAACCGAAAAAGGGAACGACTGATTACCAATAAATAATTTACTCCCCTTTATTACTTCCGCCATTTCGAGGAAACTGCTTACTGCATGCCAAACCAGGTTAGGGATGCTTCTTTTCATTTTTTCGTATTCCTGCTTCACACCCACAAAAACCACATTGTACTCGGATAAAAATGAATAACTGATCAATGGATTATTGTATCTGGAACTACGTGCTAAAACAATGGATTCAGAAAACTCCCGGTTTGAGTTTACATTTAGCCATGGCTTGCTTAGGTCGGCATTAATGCCTGTGGTATAGAAATTCCAGCGGGCGATATTTCCTCTGTCTAACTCCAATCCGGCTTCTCTGAACAATGACAGGTTTAAATGCACAGGCTGATCAGTATATATTTCAGCATTGTTAATATAACGTGAGTTCGGGTTAAGCTACCAACAAAAGTTGGCTGTCATGTTCCTCAAAG
>JAFDZM010000056.1 GCA_018266915.1 Bacteroidota bacterium
ACTCTTTTTGTAAAGCTATTCTTGTCCTCGAATTATCTGACCTTTACAATTGCGACAAGCCGGTATGGGCTAAGCAAGGGGCGACGAAGCAATCGCGTGCTATACAGAGTGGATATGTATATTTCGCGATTGCTTCTTCACCGCTCAAGGCCGTTCATCGCAATGACATAATAGATAATCTTACACACTTCAGGGTAAAGTCATTTAAAACCCGTCAAACACAAACTGCTCTTTAACAGGTGCTTTGCGTGGTAACATCTCCGGACGGTTTGCGGCCTGGTATACAAATGATGCTACGATGACAGCAGCTTGTTTCAGGTCGTCAATTTGCAGGTACTCGTAGGTGTCCATATTGCTGTGATGTGTTTTGGTTTCATAATCCAGCGGGTCCTGAATAAACTGGAAGCCGGGAATATCTACCCAATCAAAGGATAAATGGTCGGTTGAACCAGTATTGCTCAGTGTTACCGTTTTAGCGCCCATATCTGCAAACGGTACCAGCCATTGCTCAAATATTGGCTTTACAGCATCGTTTTTCTGTGCAAAAATCCCCCTGATCTTTCCTGAACCATTGTCCAGATTAAAATAAGCAGATACTTTAGCTTGTTCGGGTTTGAAAACGCCTGTTTCGCCATTACCAAAATGATTTTTTACATAGGCATAGGAGCCTAAAAGGCCTTCTTCTTCACCGCTCCACAAAGCAATCCGGATGGTGCGTTTAGGTTTCAGGTGCAGTGAATCCAGTAACCGAACGGCTTCCATCATTACAATACAGCCTGCGCCGTTATCTGTTGCACCTGTACCTGCAGGCCATGAGTCCATATGGCCGCCGAGCATCACCAGTTGTGCTTTTAATTTCGGGTCGCTTCCCGGTATTTCGGCAACCACGTTATACCCTTTGGTATCATCGGTGTAGAACTTCCCTTTTATATTTAAAGATAACTCAACCGAATGCCCCGATTCGATCAGTCGTTTTAGCTTCAATCCGTCTACCCCGGAAATAGCAGCTTCGGGCAACCCTTCCTTTCCGCCTGCTCTAAACCCTTCGTCAGCTTGCACAACAACAGTACCATCGCGGCCATTGGATGATAGTAATGCGAGGGCCCCTGCGGCTTTCAATTTTTGTATTATTCCCTCACGTTGTTTTAGCTGGTTCAGATAATAATCAATCAGTTTGCGGGCGACCATATAGGTGTTCGGCATTTTCATCAATTCGCTGTCGGTCAACCGCGTTGAAAACGGCTTAAAGTCGCCATCTATTTTGGTGCGGGCACCCGCCAGTAAAATGATCTTATCTTTAAAATCAGGGAGATTTTTGGCCAGGTAATTGGTATCGAGCAATGAAGCAGGGCTGACAACAATCACTTTTCCACGTATTTTACCATTGGTGTTAGCTGTCCAGGGTATAGCATATCCTATGACCGGTTGATGATAAGGTACCTCAAGGTCAACACTGCATTCTTCCTGCTCCCAGCCGCGTCCGTAATCACCCCATGGTTCGAGTTTGGCGTTTACCAACCCCCATTTTTTCATCGTCTCCACCGCCCAGTTGCCGGCCCTGAAAAAGCCCGGAGAGTTGGTCAGCCTTGAACCGGATACATCAGTTAAGTAGTGAGCGATCATTGGGATATGCGAATCTGTTTTTTCTGCAGTCCTGATCATGCGAATTGCGGTAGTGTCAACACTCTCCTGCTGTGCATAAAGTGAGCCGGAACAAAAAACAGTTAAAAGAATTGCAGCTGATAAAGATGAAATTTTCATTGGGATTGTTTAAAGGTATTGATGCTAAGAATCGGGATATATCACATGCCCGGAATAACCCTAAATTAGGATATATTTTTTAAAGTCAATGAGTTAGACTAAAATATCTGTAAGGTGTTATTTGATTATCGCGTTCAGAATCAAAACACCTGTCAATCCCACTATTGAAACTGTAGTTTCCATCACTGTCCAGGAACGGAGGGTGTCTTTGATGGATAGATTAAAATATTCCTTAAACAGCCAGAATCCGCCATCATTCAAATGTGAGCAGGTGAGACTGCCCGCGCCAATGGCCAGCACCATCAGGTTGGGATTAATGGAAGGATCGTGCAGAACGATGGATGAAATAATACTTGCGGCAGTCAACCCGGCCACAGTAGCCGAACCCAGGCTGATCCGGATAATTGCTGCAATCAACCAGCCCAGCATTAGCGGAGGCAAATGAAAACTCAGCAGCAAATCGGCAATCTGGTGGTTAGCGCCGCTATCCGTAAGTACCGCTTTAAAGGCACCTGAACCGGCTACAATAAGCAGGATGATAGACACGTCTTTCACCGCATCGGCATAAATTACGCCCAACCCGGTCATGTTTTTACCTTGCCTGATACCCAAAGTAAACGTTGCGAATATGAGCGAGATGAGCATCACAATAGGTGCATCACCAATGAATGCTATTATTTTGTGAAATGTGCTTTGCTGATGATCGATGTTAAGATAGATTGTGGTACCCATTAAAAGCATCACAGGCAATAATGCTGTCAGAAAGCTGGTAAATGCTCCTGGTAATTGATCTGCTGGTAATTCTTCAGCTCTAAAAGTCGCCAATGGTTGCGATGGTATTTTTTTAAGTGTACGTGAAAATACCGGTCCGGCAAGTATAATGGCGGGCACTGCCAGCAAAAGGCCATACATCAGGGTTTTACCCATATCGGCATGAAATATAGACACCAATGCCGAAGGGGAGGGGTGAGGGGGCAAAAAACCATGTGTTACCGACAAAGCCGCCAGCATTGGCAGGCCGATGTAAACGGCATGCAGCTTGTATTTATACACCACTGAAAATATAAGTGGCACCATCAGTACGAAGCCCGTTTCATAAAAAAGGGGGATACCGATAATAAAGCCAACTATTACCAATGCCCATTGTATATGCTTTACGCCAAAGGCATTTACTAATACTTCGGCAATTTTCTGTGCAGCGCCGCTGGTTGCTACCAGCTTACCTATCATGGCGCCGACACAAATAATGATGGCGATAGCACCAAATGTATCACCTAAGCCCTTTTCTACCGATTTGGTTACTTTATCGAGCGGGATGCCCAATATTAATCCTGCTGTGATAGAAACGATAAGGAATGCCAGGAAAGGGTTGACTTTTGCCCAGCTAACTAACAGAACAAGCAAAAGAATGCAAAACAGGATAATAAGTAATATCATCGGTACGGCGGCTTTAGGTTGATTTAGCCTGATTGCTAAAGTAGTAATTAAAAATTCATGCAAGCCGGTTTGCATGAATTTTAAAAAGTGGATGTGCAGCTTATTTTTGTGTCATTGAGAGGCGCAAGGCGGATGGTGTGGCCGCGCAACGAAGCAATCGCATGCTATACAGGGCGGATACGCATAGTGCTCGATTGCTTCTTCACCTCTAAGGCCGTTCATCGCAATAACATAAGAAAGCTTCAACCAGCCACCGGCACATACTTATTCATCACTTTGCCATTTGTATAAGTTCTGGATTCTTCCAGTTGCATGATCTTTTTTTCGTTGAAAATAGTCTGCCCGGTGCCAATGGCTACAGGGTTGACGATCATATAATATTCATCGATAAGGTTAAGATCGATAAGAGACCTCGCGAATTTCACGCCACCGTAAACGATGATGTCTTTACCGGGCTGGCTTTTCAACTCCTGCACTACAGTGGCCAGATCGCGGTTTTCCACCTCGACATTGGGGCCGGCGATTTCGGCATTGCTGCGAGTAAAAACGACCTTGCGGTGACTGACCATTAGCTTCGCAAAAGGGTTCCAGGGACTATCGGGCTGGTTATCTGCGATATTTTGCCAGTGATCTACCCACCCGTTGGCCAAACTGCTGCCTGACAAGATGGTATCGCAACTGTCGGCCATATCTGTAGTAAACTGCAACGCAGCCGGATCTTGTTTGCCGGGCAGAAATACCCAATCATTTTCTCCGTTAGGACCGGCTACAAAACCGTCGATGGTCATTTGCATTTGTAATTTCAATTTTCTCATATAATTGGCTTTAAGTGTGTTGTGTTATAACGCCTCACCCCAACCCCTCTCCAAAGGGAGAGGGGCTTAAGAAGATTGTTGGCTTTTCAAAAAGTCCTCTACTTTGGAGAGGATTAGGTAAGGCAAATATTATCCCAGCAATTCATCCAACTGGTTCAATCCCATAGTAAAGCCACCTTCAAAGCCCATTTCCACTAACATTTTAAAGTCAGCTTCCTGGTCAAAGCTCAGGTCGACCACTACGTTGGTCTTACCGCCCACAGCTACAAATTTGTTGTCCCAATGCCCAACAGGTGCACCTGGCGCTGCATTACCATTCTCGTCCGAGAATAGAGAATCAGCTGCAAAACGGGTTCCCGGCTCAATAGCAGTGAACTTTACATAGCTCCAGTGCTTTTGGCCTTCAGGCCCCTCCATCGCATACAACCAGGCTCCGCCTATCCTAAAGTCCATCGATTTGGTTTTGGCTATCCATGGTTTCGGCCCCCACCATTTTTCAAGTATATCAGGGTCTGTCCATGCTTTCCATACCTTTTCAATTGGCGCGTTGAACTGGCGTACTACATGGATTTTCCTGGAGGAAAGGTCTTTTTCGAATACAAAATTGTTCGTCATAGTTATTTAGTTTTATAAGTGATTTTATAATTGTTGAATTTTATAATATGATCTCTTCCGAAACCAGCAATTCATCCAGTTGGTTGTAACCAATAGCGGTGCCTTGTTTAAAGTAACCGTCGCTGGTGAACCTTTCAAAAGTGGCTGCTTCTTCAAAGTTGATCTCAATATTTACTCTCGTCCTGTTACCTTCTATAGATGAGAACCTGGTATCCCGGTACCAACCTGGTCCGCTGTTAAGCGGTTTGCCTTCGCCATCAAAAAACAAGGCCTTTGTTGAAATTGATTTACCGTTTTCTATCGCGGTAAACTCGGCATATAGCCAGTGTTTCTGCCCGTCAGGGGTGATCATGGCAAATTCCCAAGTTCCTCCAACCCTAAAATCCATAATCTTGGTTTCGATCCTGGAAGGTTTTGGCCCCCACCATTTGTCAAGTATCTCTGGATCAGTCCAGGCTCTCCATATTTTTTCAACTGGTGCATTAAATTCACGTACGATATGAATTTTTTTCGCGGCGCTATCTGGTTCGAATGAGAAATTGTTTGTCATGATTGGTTAGTTTTATAATTCGTTTAACAGGTTATCTAATTGATCAAAGCGGTCCATCCACATCTTGCGGAGTTGTTCCAGCCAAATGTCTATCTCTTTCATTTTTTCGGGGTTATAGTGATAATGTATTTCTCTGCCGGTTTGTTTAGCGGTAACCACTTCGCATTCGGTTAATATTTGTAAATGCTTTGACACTGCCTGGCGACTGCTGTCGAAATGCCCGGCAATAGCATTGGGCGTCATAGCGCCGGTTACCAGCAGGGTTAAAATAGCTCTGCGGGTTGGATCGGCAATGGCTTGAAAAGTATCTCGTCTCATATATTTGCAACCGTTTGATTGCAAATATATATGCAATCGTTCAGTTGCGCAAGTTTTTTTAAATATTTTTGATGACATATTTTTTAGATACTTCTAAAAACCTCTTTTTATCTTCGCACCTCCAAACAAACAGTATCTATGACGAAAGAGCGGTATTTTTTCCTGGTACTTATTTTAGGGACGCTCACGGCACTCAGTCCGTTTTCTATCGATATGTACCTTCCTGCCTTCCGGGATATTGCGAAAGCATTAAATACCACTACATCCCGGGTCGACCTGTCGCTATCCAGCTATTTTATCGGGCTTGCTGTAGGGCAGATGGTCTACGGGCCGTTAATGGACCGGTTTGGGCGTAAGCGGCCATTGTATGTTGGGTTGGGCCTTTATATCATCGCTTCGGTAGGCTGTTTTTTATCGGGTTCTGTGGAGATGCTGATCGCAATGCGGCTTTTCCAGGCTGTAGGCGGCTGTGCAGCAGGGGTGGCATCGATAGCGATGGTACGCGACTTATTCCCCATAAAAGATAATGCCAAAGTGTTTGCTTTGCTGGTATTGGTGCTTGGTGCGTCGCCATTGATAGCGCCTACTGCAGGTGGTTATTTGGCAGATGCTTTTGGCTGGCAGTCGGTTTTTATCGTATTGCTTAGCATTGCTGTTTTGATATTGATTGCGGTTATTTTCACATTGCCTGAAAGCTACAAACCGGATCCGGATTATTCATTAAAACCCGGACCGATCATCAGTAGTTTTTTACTGGTTATCCGTAATCCCCAGTTTTATACTTACGCGATAGCTGGCGCAGTAGGCTTCTGCGGATTGTTTGCCTATGTAGCGGGTTCGCCTTTGGTATTTATGGATGTATTTGGATTAGACAAAAAAGAGTATGGCTTGGTGTTCGCAGGGCTATCTGTTGGCTTTATTGGTTCGGGGCAGTTAAACAGTGCCCTTATTAAACGTTTTAAAAGTGAGCAGGTGGTGCAGGCAGCGCTTATTTCACAAGTAATTATTTGCACACTATTTCTGACCGGTGCAGCAAATGACTGGTTCGGCCTGGCCGGAACCATTACTATGATATTCCTGATGCTTTGCTGTGTGGGACTGACTTATCCAAATACTTCGGCCTTATCAATGGCCCCGTTTCCAAAAAATGCAGGCGTTGCTTCTGCGTTATTGGGCACCATGCAGCTGGGGCTTGGCGCTGCGGCATCGGCTTGTGTGGGCGTTTTTAGCAGCCACTCGGCAACGCCGATGGCCGCCATTATGGCCGGCTCATCTGCTATTGCAGTGATCGTTTTACTGGTTGGTAAAAGAAATATTGTACATACGATGCATGCTGATCCTTCTGCGACTGTTTCGGCACATTGATGTGTTGTGCCCCAAAAACGTCATGCTGAATTTATTTCGACACCCCACAGGACATTCCGACTTACTTGGTCAACGATTCGCAAGTAGCAGACGTGCTTATCTCATACATTTATGATGAGCTGATCGAAATAAATTCGGCATGACATATTTTGATTTTTAGATAGGTATTAAAACACCTTTATTTTTATCCCCACATTAATCACCACACCATCCAAAGGCGCATAGATATCTTTAAATACCGGGTTGGTTACTGTCCCGGTATAAATGCTCCCCCAGCGCGACTGACGTTGATCGGTCAGGTTCTCACCATTGATAAACAGGTCAAAGTGCTTCCACATCTTTTGTATTAGTAAGCCAAAAGTGTAATAGCTTCTGCCTGCAGTACCATCAGAAAGCAACTGGCTTCCTGTATAAAACCCTTCAATTCCTGCCCTGAAACTGTCTTCGATTTCATAAGTGACATCGGCACTTACTTTGTTTTTGGGAGTAAGCGTTTGGGGCGATATAATGCCGTTCAAATGCTGCTTTGTATCGGTATAGGTGTACCCAAGGTAAATGCCCAGTTCATCCATAAAAATTTTGATGTTGGTTTCGGTGCCTTTAGTATTGAGATATCCCGGACTGCTTACGAAGGCATTGTCGACCAGCAAAAGCGGCTGATCAACCCTGGTATAGAAGAAAAGTTGGTTAATATTAACCACGGCGTCGCCCAAAACATTGCGATAATTAATGTCGCCATTTACTCCTGTTGATTTTTCGGCATTGGTATGAGTGATGGATAACGGCTGCAAATACTCATAGCCCTGCTGTTCGCTTTGATCGTTAAAGATCGTCGGCATTTTGTAGCCCATGCCGCCGCCAACTCTGCTGCTCAGGTGTTCGTCCAGTTTAAATAGCACATTAATGCGAGGTAGCAAGAATAAACCATTATGCTCATTATTTGGTGCAGGGGTATTATAATCTAACCGCAAGCCGCTTTCAACCGACAACCACCTGGTTGCTTTATAGGTATTTTGCACAAAGCCGCCTAAAGTGTTGATGCCATAGCCCAATTGTGTAAATGGATAATTGGGCGTTAAATGGTCTGTCCACAAATCGGCTCCAGCAACCCAGGCCGCTGCTTTTCCTTTATAAACGTAGTTGGCTTCGGTGTAGGATGACCATTGTTCAGCATGGAAATCATACGTAGGCTCATCCAATTGACGGTTGAAATAACCGACCGTATTTTTGAAATTGAGTTGACTGGATGAATCAACTTTATGGGTAAATGACAGCTGAGTGGAGAAGCGATAAGTCTTGTTACGTTCAAAATATTGATGGATGCTGTCTGCATGCCCACCCACCACCTGGTTATCGCCGCCAAACCTGTTTTCATAGGTGGCATTTACGCCGAACCATCCTGTATTCTTATCATCCAGGTATAAAAACACCTTCGGATTTACAGAAAAACGATTTGTTTGAGGAATTGCCGTAAATGTTGTATTACCCGGCGAGTAAGCGCCATTATCGTTATAAGAGGTGAAAATTGTGGTACCTATATGCTGCCATTTTTGTGAGTAATAAGCGCTGCCATCAACGCCTTTTGCACTGTTGCCATTCAGTAGGAAGGTAAGTTCAGGCTTAATCCCGGGAGTTTTGCTGATCAGGTTGACAAGCCCGGATATCGCTCCACCACCATACAGCGTGGATGCCGATCCTTTAATAAACTCAACTTGTTTTAAATTTAAGGGAGATACCTGCATCAAACTTAACCCGCCTGAAAAACCCTGGTACAAGGGCATACCATCCTGCAGTAATTGCGTGTAGCGGCTATCCAATCCCTGAAAACGAAAATTTGCCGTGCCGCTTACCGCAGAAGTTTGCTGCACCTGTATGCCGGTGGTTTCTCCCAATAGCATTTTGATATCGCCCGGTCGCATGGTGCCTTTTTCGTCAAGCTCTTCTTGTGGTAGTGCCTCGATACGGGTAGGAATGTCTCTTAAATTTTGATTGGTCCGGGTAGTTTGTATGGTTACCTCGGCTAACTCACCTGATTGCGGTTCCAGGTAGATATCCATTATTTCATCAGGATTTTTTAGAGGAAGAATGATGGTTTTATCCTGACCGAAGTAGCCGACGAAACTAAACTTCACCTCGTATTTCCCGTCGGGAATATTGGTGATGGTGATCCTCCCGCTTGTATCAGCAGTTCCACCAAGATCCAATGAAGTTATTATAGCTGTTGCACCGGGAAGGGGCAGTTTGGTCTTATCGTCTTTAACAACAGCCTTGAAAATATTTTGTGCATGCGCAAGTTGGCATGCCAGTATAGCAAATAATAAAAGATAAAATTTCATGAAATAGAATTGAGGCAATGCCGCATTGCCGGTAAAAAAAAAGCACTTGGATAAAAATTGATTTTTAGCTAAGCGTATTTAGCGGCGGTCTGAACAATTCGTTATGAAACTCAGAGGTATTAACAGGAATGGAAACGTCGGGGTGATTGGCAACTGCGTCAGAAATAATGACAGTTATAGTTTGCGAGTGAATGCTCACAATGCTGCAAAACCCGGCTGCATGCTGAAACTGCACTGCTGATTTACCCGTTTCCGGGATGTCGTTTTTATTATGACCGAAGATATCCTTTCCACCAAGCAGGTAATCACCTATAAAGTCGGTAATACTCCTGTCGTCGGGGGTGGCAAGCTTTTCGTAGGCATGATACATCTGGGGGAGATCCTTTATCAGCGAAAAATCGCCTAATGGCAATACAATACTGCCAAGCAGGAAATAAAAACTGATAAAATAAGCCAGCGCCTTTTTTGCCATTGCATCACAAACTTAATGGCAAAAGTTGTTCAAAATCTGGATAAAGGGATTGGGAGATTAATTATAATGCCCGGCAGATTTGTAAACCTTTCCCTCATCATTAAACATAAAAAGCTCAGCCGATAATTTATTGTTGACAGTATGGTAATAGATAATGACCGAGTTTACGCTCACAAGCACGTCAATTATTTTAAAATGCAGATCAGGGTATTTGTCTAAGCCTTTTTGCCAATAATCGCCTATTTGTTGTTTGCCTTTTAGTGTTCCTGTTTCGCTTATGCTCATTTGTATCATCAGCGGACTGCTCATTTCAAAGTCATCGGTATAATGTTCCAGTACGCGGGGCAGGTCGTGGGAGTTCCATGCTTCTACCCATTCATTTGCAAATGCTAAGGCTTGTTCGCGCGAGATCATGTTTTAGGGTTTTGTTCAAAAATAGGAGAAATGATTATTTGTGCCAACCCTCACTTTTGCAAGCGAAAAGGAGGGTAGAAAAAACATTTGTCAATTTCCCAGTACTTCATCAATAATTCCAAACTCTTTTGCTTCAGATGCGATCATCCAGAAATCGCGGTCGGATACATCATGTATTTTTTGGTATTCTTGTCCGCTGTGTTTGGAGAGGATAGTGTAGAGTTCTTTTTTGACTTTTAATACTTCGCGGGCTGTTATTTCAATGTCAGAAGCCGGGCCTTGCACACCGCCCAATGGCTGGTGCAGCATAACCCTGGAGTGGGTGAGGGCGGCTCGTTTACCAGCGGCACCTGAACATAACAATACAGCCGCCATAGAAGCTGCCATGCCCGTACAGATAGTTGCCACATCCGGAGCGATCAGGTGCATGGTATCATAAATGCCAAACCCGGCATATACCGAACCACCCGGCGAATTGATATACATTTGGATATCCTTTTTCGGATCGGTCGATTGCAGGAAAAGCAACTGCGCCTGGATAATGTTGGCTACATTGTCATCTACCGCCGCGCCTAAAAATATGATGCGGTCCATCATCAGGCGCGAGAACACATCCATTTGAGCTACACGAAGCTCGCGCTCTTCGGTAATGTATGGCGTCATAGATGCGCTGATGCGGCTTTCGGTTTTTGAAATATAATCGTCTACCAGTAAACTTTGGACATGGCGATGCCCCACCGCATATTTGCGGAACTCATTCTTGTCGATTTTCATAAAATTTCGGGTTTTATCGGTTATTAAATAACCTTCTTATTTTCTGGCTGAAGCTCAAATGCTCCTTTTGTGTAAATAGTTTCAGATGAACAGCTTCGATGTCCTGTTTCAACTGATCACGCCCATAAAGCTTTACCATACGGTATGCTTCCTGCTGCCATTGCATTTTTTCGCCCAGTTCGGGTTCAAGCAATAACATGGCTTCAAACACCAGCTGATCGCCCGGTTCTGATCGCTGCATCAGGTGCGCTTCTATCTGTTCGGTCTCAATCAGTGAAGTCCTCATAGGTTAATGCTTTTTGTTTAACAGTTTCCCTTACTTTCTCCAGGCACTTATATTTCTGCACGGTAGCCGACCGCACGCCTGAAAATCCAAATAACTCGGCAGCATCGGCAAGTTGTAATCCATCATAATAAAATGAACGCAACAGATCCATGCATTTTTTTCCGGCGATTTGCAGGAAATTGAGAATTTTTCTGTCAGATGCCTGCGAAGTTTCTTCACTTTCTATATCCAGGCCATCAATAGGGGCAAGTTTGGAATTATCCCGGTGCTGTTTAAGCCATAAATGTTTGGCGATACCTAAAAGGTAGGCTTTCTCATTTGTTTTTAGTTCAAGGGAACATTCAACAGACTTTTCATAGTAAATCACCAGCGCATCCTGGAAAATATCCTTCGCCTCGTCAAACGTGCCGCCCATTTTACTCACGTATCTTGCCACAACAGGGAAGGCGCTTTTATAAAGTGCAATAAAAAGCTCTTCCCTTTCTTCGGCTGTCCGGTTTGAAAATTTAAATCCTGGCATAAGCTTGTTCTTTACTACTAAGTGCAAGTTAGGATTAAACTATCACCTTTTAATTGAAAATAGTCATTAGTCAATGGTCATTTGTAACTGTAAACTACTAGTTTTCTTTAATAGCAGTAACTTTTGACCCATCATCGCCTTGGGTGCTAAACACCAAATTCTTATCATCCAGTTTGGAAACAATGAATGGGAACTCCCTTATTTTTCCACCTTCTAATATTTCTTTAAACTGAATCTTTTCACCGTCAATCTTATAAGTACCGTGCGACAGTAACCGGTTACTCCACCAGATAAACAGGCTGTCTTTTGTGAATTTAATATAGGGCGACTTAGCTTCTAATTCCTCAGGGGTAACGTTGGTTGTATTTGCAACGCTATTGTTTTCAATCTTTACATATTTCCATTTACCATATAAAGATTCGGGTTTGATGGAAAGCTGGCAGGAGGTAAGGCAACTCAATAAAATAAGGCCTGCTATAAATTTGTTTTTGGTGATGAATGGTCTGATCATGACGAGTTAAATCTAAGGATTTGGTGGAATTCACCATTGAAGTTTTTATCGGAAATTATAAATCATGTCATTTCGACGAACACGCGGTGGGGCGAGTAGTGGCCGTAAGGAGAAATCTTCTGCGCCGGGCATAGTCCGCCATGCAAGTTGTATAAGTTTTCTCATTCACGCCCCGCACGGGCTCTTTTGTGAATTCGAAATGACACGACGTTGGTGACAACAATCAAATGAATCACAATAATTTAACACGGAAATCGTCCCTCCTCTATTGCAAATGACGATTGTGAAAAGCATATTTGGTAAAATAAATCCTGTCACAATGTGTAACAAAGTAAAATGTAAAATCTCTAAAGGGTGCTATATAGCTAAGGTCTCAACAAGCTATAAGCTTTTGTGAGGAGTCCGCACCTTAAGGTCTCCGTTAAAAAATCTAAACAAATAATATGAACAATTTTTCGATCCAACTACTTTGGTGGGCTGTGCCTGTCATAGTACTTCTTGTGGCGTACAAATTTGTACTCCGTGTTTTCTTTGGTATGGTTATCGTTCCCGACGACCGTATCGGTTTGGTAATTAAAAAATATGTGCTTTCGGGCAATAAGCGACTTCCCGATGGCCGTATCATCGCTATCAACGGCGAGGCCGGTATGCAGGCCAAAGCATTGGCTCCGGGTTTGTACTGGGGTATGTGGCCGTGGCAATATTCTGTTGTGATGCAGCCATTTGTTATCATCGAGCAGAATAAACTAGGCCTGGTAAAGGCAAAAGACGGTGCCTCGCTGGATACAGGTCGTGTATTGGGTAAACCGGTAGAGTGCGACAAATTCCAGGATGCTACGGCGTTTTTGGATAATGGCGGCCAAAAGGGCCCACAGGCTGCATTCCTTACTCCGGGTAGTTATCGTATCAATGCTTTTTTGTTTGATATCGAGATGGTGCCTATTACCCAGATACAGGAAAACAAAGTAGGTATTGTGACCACGCTTGATGGCGAGCCATTGGGTAAAGGCGAGATCGCCGGTGTATCAGTAGCCGGGCATAAAAACTACCAGGATCCGATCGCTTTCATCAATGCCGGCGGTATGAAAGGTTTGCAGGAAGACGTGATCCTGGCCGGTACTTACTATCTGAACCCATGGTTTGTGGTGGTTGAACAGGTGGATATGATCTATATTCCTATCGGTTACGTTGGTGTTGTAAACTCTTTCGTTGGCCCTGAGGGTAAAGATACCAGCGGCGATAGCTTTAAGCATGGTAATATTGTGAAGAAAGGTCAGAAAGGTGTTTGGGATGAGCCACTCGACCCAGGTAAGCACCCGGTAAATATTTATACACATGCAGTGGAAGTAGTGCCTACCACCAACATTGTATTAAACTGGGCTAACAGTCGAACTGAAGCGCATGAACTGGATAAGAACCTGTGTACCATTACGGTTCGTTCGTCTGACGGTTTTACATTCAACCTTGATGTGTCTCAGATCATCCATATACCAAGAAATGAGGCCCCTAAAGTGATCGCACGATTTGGTAACATGCGTAACCTGGTATCGCAGGTGCTTGAACCAACCATTGCCAACTACTTCCGTAACTCGGCACAAAAGAGCGACGTGATCGAGTTTTTGGCTAACCGTGTGCAACGCCAGGATGATGCAAAAGGTCATATCAGCAAAGTTCTGAGCGATTATAACGTAGTGGGAGTGGATACCCTGATAGGTGACATTGTTCCACCGGAAGCCCTGATGAAAACGCTGACCGACCGTAAACTGGCAGAACAGGAAAAGATCACTTACGAAATTCAGCGTAACGCCCAGGTAGAACGTAAGGAATTTGAAAGCGCCAAAGCAGGTGCCGACATGCAGCCCGAGGTGGTAAAATCGACCCGCCAGGTAGAGATAAATACGCAATTGGCTTCTTCTAAAGTTGCCATTGCCAAAGGTGAGGCTGAATCAAAAACCATTAATGCTGAGGCCGATGCTAAAGTAAAAACTATCAACGCCAAAGCTGATGCCGAAGTGAAAACCGTAAATGCTACTGCCGATGCTAACGCTACCGAAGTGAACGGTAAAGCCGAAGCCGGTAAGATCAAAGCCATCGGATTGGCCGAAGCCGAAGTAACCAAGCAAAAAACCCAGGCCATGGGTTCAGAACAGTACGCTATCGTTCGTGTGGCCGAAACATTGGCCAGCAACAATATCAAGCTGGTCCCTGAAATATTGGTTAGTGGTAAAAATGGCGAAAGCGGTGGTGGTATGATCGATGCACTGATCGGTAACGAAATGCTGAAAAAGCTACAGGCCGAAAACGGAAAGGCAAAAGATCAGCCTAAAAAGAAAGACGATAATAACGATAACAGAACTGAATAACCTTTACTTTTATCACAATGCAAGGCGCGCCGAAAGGTGCGCCTTTTTTAATTTGATGGGAATTATTTGTTATCTTAAGCCTCGTCAATCTATGCTGAATATCATGAAATTACCTCGCCTTGTTTTCCTTTGTGCCTTTACTATCTACACTTTTCAATTGCCTGCGCAAACCATCAACTCAAAAAGATTGGACAGCCTGTTTGATGTTTTGGCCAAGAAGAACCTGGCTATGGGTAGTATTGCCATCTCTCAAAACGGTAAAGTAGTTTACCGCAAAGTGATTGGCAATGCGATGATGAATGAGCATGATACTATCCCTGCAAGTGAGAAAACGGAATATCGCATTGGTTCGATAACCAAAATGTTTACAGCTGTAATGGTATTTCAATTGATTGAGGAACATAAGCTTTCACTGAATGATACGCTGGCTAAATTCTTTCCCGCATTGCCCAATGCGCATCGTATCACGATAGAGCTCATGTTGCGTCACAGAAGTGGGTTGGCAAACTTTACCAATAACAATAATACCAACCATTTTGACGACTGGAAGGATACACCAAAAACACATGAAGAATTGATGGCAATGATATCAGCTCAAAAGCCTGATTTTGAACCTAATGCCAAAGCCGATTACAATAATTCAAATTATCTGTTATTGGGTTATATTATCGAAAAGATAACCAAGAAACCATACCGGGAGCTATTGAATGAGCAAATCATTAAAAAGATCGATCTGAAGAATACTTATTACGGAACTAACGGCAGTACTTACGTTGGTAACGAATGTGCTTCTTTTAAATATTTTGATTATAAATGGACGAAAGATAAAAAGCCGGTTTACCTGGATGATTTTGGTGGCGCGGGCGCTATCGTCTCAACTCCGCATGATATGCTGAAATTTATAAATGGCTTATTTGCTTATAAGCTGGTCAGTAAACAAAGCCTCGACCAGATGAAAACTATGGTTGATGGTTATGGTATGGGTATGTTTCCTTACGGCTCTCAAAAACATCCCGGCTTTGGTCACAATGGAAAAACCGAAGGGTTTGCTTCTTCTATTTCTTATTATCCTGCCGATAAATTAGCCATAGCATACTGCACAAACGGAGAGGTCTACTCAAAAAATTATATACTGGATGGTGTACGGGCTATTTGTTTTAAGGAACCATATTCCATCCCAACATTCACCACTTTGAAATTGAGTGATGAGCAACTGGATCAGTACACCGGTACCTATAGTTCAGGTTCAGATGGTATATCAGTCCTTTGTACCAAAAATGAAGGTAACCTATGGTTAGAAACCCGCGGGCAGAAACTAAAACTCGACGCGATGGGTGATAATAAATTTTTCGACTCACGGTTTGGCTTCTTCTTTAATTTTAGTGAAGGCAATAAGAAGCTCCGGATAATTGACGTAGAGGATGAGTACCAATTAGAAAAGAAGTAAAAAAACGAAGCAGACTTACGAAGTTTTTAAAACTTCGTAAGTCTTTTAAAAGTTATTGGGTTGCTCTATCCCAGGCCTCCCCACTTCCACCAATTCCGCCTCATGTTCTTCTTCCTGCTGACTTGTAGCATAACTTAGCTTACGGAAACGCCATAAAGCAAAAGCGGGCTCCTGGAAACGGCTTAACAGTTTGAAGTATTTCGGAAAATTATGAACTTCTTCCAGCAGTACACCCGGCACTATTCCGTCATTCTCCAATATCTCGCGGATGGTATATTCCTTATCTTTGGTTATCCAAATTTCAAAGTCCCTGCTTATCTCCTCCGCCTTTTCCGGATCGATCCTCGCATCAATACATATTACTTTGTCTCCGGGTTTCATTGTAGTTGTAATGTTTTAAAGTTGAAAGGTTGTAAAGTTACTACCAATCAACTGATCTCTAATCACTAATCTCTAATTACTGACCACCAGCCTTTTTCAAACTATCTGCCTGCGCTTTTGCTTTTTTCTTGAAAAAGCCTTTCAGCAGGAAATTATGCTGGGCAGCCTCCAGGTCATCATTTAGTTTAATAGAACTTTGCTGTAAATTGTTTAATGTAGTTTGCACTTGTGTCGCACCTTTAGGATCCATTAATAATACGCCTATTGCATTATTAGGTGTAACCAATTGTTTACTTGCGGTATTTAGATTTTGGGTCAGTTCACTTGCGCTGTTTACAGTTTTTTGCAACTGGGTAATTGCACCCTGAATTTTGTTAAATGTAACCGTATCAGTCAGTAACTTGTCAGCTAAACCACCTTTGGTATTTATTTTTTTGCTGAAATTATCTAACTGGACAGCCATGCGTGCGGCACTTTGTGTTGTGGCTTCAAGGTTTTTCATGGTATTTTTCAACTGCATACCCATGGTACTGTCGGCCAGCAAAGCGCCTACTGTTCCTTTTCCCTGAAGTATCTTGTGGCTTAGTTCTTTAAAATCCTTGGTTATAGACAGCAGGTTCTCGTTATTTTGCTGCAATGTTTTCAGCATATCATCGGTCGACGCGACTTTTTCAGTTTGCAGTACATCCCCATCCTGTACAACAGGTGCTTTGGGGCTACCGCCTTCTATCACAATGATCTTATTGCCAATTAAACCATCAGAACTGATCTTTACACCGGCATCATGATGAATATATGGCTGTGATGCTTCGTCAATGCTCATCCTTACATCCACTTGAGAGGGGCCTGAAAAATGTACATCGCTGATGGTGCCTACTTTCACTCCCGAGAACCATACATTATTTCCTTTTTTCAACCCGGCAACATCATCAAACGTAGCGCTAACGTGTATACTTTTATTAAAAGTTTTTTGTGCGCTGCCTAAAGTAAGCACGCCCACAATAAATATAATGAGGCCCAGGGCTAAAAATATCCCGACTATAATTGCTTTCTTGTTTTCTGTTGCGTCCATAAGTTATGGCTAATAGCTTATTGTATAAAGTTATATTCAAAAAATGGTTTTACACGATCATCATTCGTGTTAAATACTTCCTCGAAAGAGCCAATCCGCTGAAACTGACCGTCGAGCAGCATGGCTACCCGGTCCCCCGTACTTTTAGCGCAAGTCAGGTCATGTGTAATGATGATCGACGAAGTATGGAAATTCTGCTGCACCTCGTTAATCAGGTCGTTGATTTCGATACAAGTAATTGGGTCAAGTCCTGCTGTTGGTTCATCGTACAGCATGATCTCAGGATTAAGTATAAGCGTACGGGCAATACCAATGCGTTTACGCTGTCCGCCGGATAATTCGGATGGCATTTGGTTTATAGCCTGTAATAGCCCTACAGCATCTAATACCCGTTCTACCGAACTATCAATCTCGCTCTTTGAAACGCCTTTCTTGTTTCTTACTAACGGAAATTCGAGGTTTTTCCGAACGGTCATACTATCATACAATGCACTGTTCTGGAACGAAAAACCAATCCTGACTCTCAACTCAGTCAGTTCCTTTTCGGTAATGGTATTCATGTCACAGCCCAACACATTCACGCTACCCTTATCGGCCCTTAACAAACCTGATATAATTTTAATTAATACAGACTTCCCTGTTCCGGAGCGGCCAAGTACCACGAGGTTCTCACCCTGGAAAAGATCAATATCAATGCCACGCAAAACCTCGAAATCACCAAAGGATTTTTCCAACCCCCTGATCGTGATCACAGCGTCGTTATAATCGATATTTGCTTTCCCTTTTTCCATTGGACAAATTTAGCGGAACCAGCCTGCTATCTGTACAATCAATATTTCCTCGACAAACACTAAAAACATAGCTGTTACCACAGCGCCGTTTGCCGCTTTGCCCACACCTTCGGTCCCTTTGGTAGAATAATAACCCTGGTAACAACCAACTATCCCGATTGTAAAACCGAAAACTATTGCTTTTGCTAAAGATGCTACAAAATCAACAAAAGTAAGCGGTTCAAAAACCTGTTCCCAAAAAGTGGTATAACTGGTGCCCTCGTTTACCGCAACATTTAAGTAGCCACCAAGTAAAGCAATAAAACCGGTATAAGTTGCCAAGATGGGTATGGTAATAGTTGTAGCAAGCACTCGTGTACACACCAGGTATTTAAAGGGTTTAGTGCCTGACACTTCCATCGCATCAATCTGTTCGGTAACCCTCATTGAGCCCAATTCGGCGCCAATGCTCGACCCTACTTTTCCGGCAGCTATAAGCGCAGTTATTAGTGGCGCTAATGCACGCATGATAGCAATTGATACCAACGACGGCAGCCATGACTGCGCCCCAAACGAAAGCAATGAAGGACGCGATTGCTTGGTAAAAATCAAGCCGGTTACGAAACCAGTAAATGTGATCAGCGTGAACGAACGAACCCCGGTTTCGTAGCATTGCCGCATAATCTCTTTAAACTCAAATGGCGGAACAAATGCCTGTCTGAAAAAGCGCAGAATAAAATTATTGATATTATAAAGCGTAACAAAAGCATTAGAGAGACGCGTTTTGAGTGACGGGCCCTTTTTAGCAGCAGGTACAGGTGACTTGTTTATGGTGCTCATTAACGGCGCAAAGGTATTATTTATGAAGATATGATCTATGTTAAGGTTACAAAAACTTAGGGGATAGTATTGAAAAATGATTTTTTGTAAACATAAAAGTACCTTCAATAAACTCTGATAGTTGAAATTTAGTGTCAATATCATCTAAAAACCCGCATGGTTCACAAATGTTTTACAATGAAAGATATTCGGATAGAACCGTGATATATGTTGACAATGTCATGAAAATCAGGTAAGTTTATAATGCGTTAACATCGCACCAGTTATAAACCGAAAACCATATAATACCTGACCTATGATCAATCATGTGATGAGGGAAATTACCCCTTTGACGCCGAATGATTGCTTTACGATTTTTTCGAGGGTTAAACAAAAATTTGATTCCCCGCTGCATTATCATGAAGAATATGAACTGAACCTGATCCTGAATGCAAAAGGAGCGAAACGGGTAATAGGCGGTCATATGGACGTAATAGATGATATCGAACTGGTGCTGATCGGTCACAATCTGAATCACACCTGGTTTACCCATCAATGCCAGAGCGAAGAATTTACAGAGGTTACCATCCAGTTTCATAAAGATTTGTTTGACGAGAAATTTCTTAACAGGAATCAGCTCAGTTTTATGAAAAGCATGCTGGAACGGTCGCAATTAGGGATTCTGTTTTCGACAGAAACCGCCCGGGCTTTACTTGATCGTTTACTTTCACTGGATAAAAAGCATGGCTTTGATTCCGCACTCGAGTTATTCTCCATTTTACATAACTTATCTGTATCGTGTAATATGCGCACACTCTCCGATCCTGGTTTTAATAATGAAAAATTCAATTATAGCAGCCGGCGTATCGAGAAGGTGTTTGAGTACATGAATAATAATTACCATAAGCAGGTATCACTGGCAGAGGTATCGCGGATAGCAAATATGCCTGAAGCTTCTTTTAGCCGTTTTATAAAGAAGCGCACTGGTAAAACCTTTATTGATAGCCTTAACGAGATCCGCCTGGGCCATGCCTCAAGGATGCTCATCGATACCACCAATACTATTGCCGAAATTGCCTACAAATGCGGCTTCAATAATATCTCCAATTTTAACCGGGTATTTAAACGCAAAAAGCTTTGCATACCAAAAGAGTTTAGGGAAACCTATACTAGTAATAGGGTTTTTATTTGAGGGGCAGTTAATCAGTGATCAGTTAACCGGTTAATCAGGTTTTGAATGTGTTAAAAAACGTATCACTATAACTAAGCAACCAATTAACTAGTCACTGGTTAACTAGTCACTGGTTAACTGATCACTGGTTAACTGATCACTGGTTAACTGATCACTGGTTAACTGATTAACCGATCACTAACAACAAAATATTATATTTGGTACAACAATTATAACCCGTTTACAAATGAAAAGACTGTTTACCTTACTCGCCTTGTTATTGGCAAATGCACAACTATTTGCTCAAAAATCAGAAGAGCTGGCTCCGACACCGCCGATGGGCTGGAACACCTGGAATATTTTTCAAACCAAAATTGATGAGCCCCTGCTGAAAAGCATGGTGGATGCCTATGTATCATCGGGCATGCGTGATGCCGGTTATACTTACTTTGTGCTGGACGATGGCTGGATGGGAATGGAGCGTGATGCAAATGGCCAGTTAGTAGCTGACCCAAAGAAATTTCCTAACGGTATGAAAGCGTTTGCTGATTATGTGCACTCAAAAGGGATGAAATTTGGGATATACAATTGCGCAGGAACTAAAACCTGTGCAGGTTATCCGGGCACTCGTGGGCACGAATATGAGGATGCTCGTCTATACGCATCATGGGGTGTTGATTACCTGAAATTCGATTGGTGTAATGCTGAGGGCCAGAATGCCAAAGAATCCTACCTGTTGATGAGCAAAGCCTTGAAAGCAACCGGTCGCCCGATAGTTTTCAGTCTGTGCGAGTGGGGGACTAACCGCCCATGGGTATGGGGTGCAACAGCTGGCCAGTTATGGAGAACAACAGGTGACATTGGGCCTTATTTTGCCAAGAGTGCAACTAAAGATGGCTGGACACCGCAAAATGTGCTGGGTATCCTTGACAAACAGGACAGCATCAGGCAATACGCAGGTCCGGGTCATTGGAACGATCCTGATATGCTGGAAGTAGGTAACGGAATGAGTGTTGCCGAAGACCGCTCACACTTTTCCATCTGGTGTATGCTGGCCGCCCCGCTGATGGCAGGTAATAACCTGCATTCGATGTCAGAGGATACAAAGACTATTCTGACTAATAAAGAAGCGATCGCGGTAAACCAGGATCCAATGGGAGTGGAGTGCTTCAGGTATTATGAGTTTGACGGTATCGAAATATTAGTAAAACCATTAGACAAAGGCGATCTGGCTATTTTATTTATAAACCGTTCAGACCGTACACAGACTGTTAATTTCGACTGGTCAGCGCATATGATACAGGATAAAATATCCAATACTGATGTCGACTTTGGTAAAACAATCTACAAATTGCGAGACCTTTGGGCTCATAAAGATGTAGGCACAACACAAAAAACGTTTAAGCACATCATACCATCGCATGATGTGGTGATGTTGAGATTAACCAAATAATAGAATAATTAATCCCAAATGTCATTGCGATGAACGGCCTGAGCGGTGAAGAAGCAATCGCGAACTATGCATGTCCGCCCTGTATAGCATGCGATTGCTTCGTTGCGCGGCTCGCACGACCCGCCTTGCGCCTCGATTTCTATGATCTATGCAA
>JAFDZM010000057.1 GCA_018266915.1 Bacteroidota bacterium
TCGTTACGGCACAGGACGGTACCACCCAAACCACGTACACGCTCAATGTAACACGGGCAGCATCATCGGTAGCTACTTTAAGTAACCTGACAATCAGCGCGGGAACTTTAAATCCCGCTTTCTCCAGTGCGGTTACCTCATATACTGACAATGTTGCCAATGCAATTGCTACAATAACAGTATCACCAACCGCAACTGACCCAAACTCTACTATAACAGTTAACGGGGTGCCGTTAGCGTCAGGAGGTACATCTTTGCCTTTGATTTTGCTGGTAGGCCCGATATCGCTTGGTCAAAATATAGTTACTATAGTGGTAACTGCCCAGGATGGAACTACAACAGATACTTATACCATTAATGTAGGCAGGGCATCGTCATCGGTAGCGACGTTATCGAACCTAACTTTGAGTTCAGGAACATTAAATCCTGCATTTGATAGTGCGACCAACAGTTATACTGCTTCTGTAAGCAACGCAACAACAAGCATTACTGTAACGCCAACAACAACTGATCCTACTTCGACAGTAACGGTAAATGGCACAGCAGTAACGAGCGGAACAGCTTCAGGCGCTATCAGTCTGAATGTTGGTCCAAATACAATAACGACAGTAGTTACTGCTCAGGATGGTACAACAACAAATACCTACACGGTTGTTGTAACCCGTGCAGCCTCAACAGATGCGACTCTTTCAAACCTGACCCTCAGTGCAGGAACCTTAACCCCGGCTTTTGCAAGTGGGGCAACCAGCTATACGGCGAGTGTTAGTAATGGGACAACGAGCATCATAGTAACTCCAACCGCTAATGATCCAAACTCTACTGTGACTGTAAACGGTACATCTGTGACATCGGGCACGGCATCTGGTGCAATTAGCCTGAATGTTGGTACAAATACTATTACAACGGTAGTAACCGCCCAGGACGGCACCACAACGGATACCTATACGGTTATAGTGACGCGTGCTGCTTCAAGTGATGCAACGTTATCAAACTTAGTCTTAAGTGCGGGAACCTTGACACCGGTTTTTGCGAGCGGGACAACAAGTTATACTGCCAGTGTAAGTAATGCTACTACGAGCATCACAGTAACGCCAACGACGAGTGACCCAAATTCAACTGTGACTGTAAACGGTGTTCCTGTAACCAGTGGAACAGCATCGGGTGCTCTCAGCCTGAATGTTGGTGCGAATACTATCACAGCCATAGTGACTGCACAAGATGGAACAACCACAAATACTTATACGGTTGTGGTAACGCGTGCTGCCTCGGCAGATGCGACATTATCAAACTTAGCCATTAGTGCAGGAACGCTGACCCCGGGTTTTGCCAGCGGTACGACTAATTATACTGCAAGCGTAGGTAATGCTACAACAAGTATTACCGTAACACCAACTACAAATGATCCGAATGCAACAGTGACCGTTAACGGTACATCGGTAACCAGCGGAACTGCATCGGGGACAATCAGTTTAAATGTTGGTACCAATACAATCACAACTATCGTTACCGCGCAGGATGGTACTACAACGGGCACATATACAGTTGTTGTGACCCGTGCGCCATCATCTACAGCAACTTTATCTAATCTGACCATAAGCGCAGGAACGCTTGCACCTACATTTTCCAGCGGCACCACCAGCTATGCAGCCAGTGTTGCCAACGCGACGACAAGCATTACCGTAACACCAACGGCAACTGATCCTACTTCAACAATAACAGTCAATGGTACAGCGGTAACATCTGGTAGTGCGTCAGGGCCAATTAGTTTGAATGTAGGCACAAACGTGATTACAGTTGTAGTAACAGCACAGGATGGGTCTACAACTGATACATATACAATTTCAGTATCAAGGGCACCTTCGTCTATAGTCACACTTAGTAATTTAACCCTTAGCTCGGGCACCCTTATACCGGTATTTAATAGTTCTACGCTAAGTTATGTAGCCAGTGTAAGCAATGCGACATTAAGCGTTACAGTTACCCCAACTACGAGTGATCCTACAGAAACGGTAGCTGTTAATGGTATACCGGTTATTTCAGGGACCCCATCGGCCCCGGTGTTGTTAAATGTCGGCCCCAATTTGATCAATGTTTTGGTAACAGCCCAGGATGGGTCAACAACAACTTACTCGATAACCGTAACCCGCGGACCGTCGGCAGATGCAACATTATCAAATTTAACAATTAGCAATGGTACTCTTATACCAATATTTGTAAGTGCTATAACCAGTTATACAGATGCTGTTCCAAACGCAACTGCTTCTATTACAATAACTCCGACTACCAATGACCCTAATGCGACGGTTACGGTTAATGGGGTACCTGTAACAAGTGGAACAGCATCCGGTGCAATAGGCCTGAATGTTGGGAACAATACCATTACCACAATCGTAACCGCACAGGATGGTACAACAACCGGTACTTATACTATTGTAGTAACCCGGGCGCCTTCGTCAAATGCGACATTATCCAATTTGACACTCAGTTCCGGAACACTCAACCCAGCTTTTGCCAGTGGCACTAATGTATATACGGATAATGTAGCTAATACGGTCTCAAGCATTACTTTAACACCAACAACTGCTGATGCGAATGCAACGGTTACCGTGAATGGTACTGCAGTGGCTTCAGGTACTGCATCCGGATCAATACCTTTAATAGTAGGTCCGAATCTGATAACAGTTGTTGTTACAGCTCAGGACGGACTTACAAAAAACACCTACCTGGTTACTGTAATCCGCGCACAATCGTCAACGGCAACATTATCGAATCTGACTATTAGTTCAGGCACTTTAACTCCGGCATTCGCAAGTGGAACAACTGCTTACACTGCGGCTGTTACCAACGCAACTACGACCATCACGGTTACACCAACTACTACAGACCCGACGGCAACAGTTACTGTGAACGGAAATCCCGTAATAAGCGGTACTGCATCAGGCGCTATTCCGTTGGTTGTAGGGCCGAATACGATAAATGTAATAGTAACCGCTCAGGATGGTGTTACTTCCAGTCTGTATACAATTACTGTTACGCGTGCACCGTCATCAATAGCTACTTTGAGCAATCTGGTCCTTAGTTCGGGAACATTAACTCCAGGCTTTGCCAGCGGTACCACCAGCTATACAGCAAGTGTCGCCAATACCATTACCAGTATTACAGTGACCCCGACTACAACCGATGCAACTGCAACAGTAACGGTGAATGGTGCAGCAGTGGTAAGCGGCACGGCTTCAAATGGCATTAACCTGAATGTAGGAGCCAATACAATCACCACTGTGGTTACTGCGCAAGACGGCACCACAACAGATACTTATACCGTAATTGTTAACAGAGCGCCATCGTCAATTGCGACGTTGAGTAATCTGACTTTAAGTTCGGGATCATTAACGCCGGTATTTTCAAGTACAATTACCAGTTATGTCGCCGGAGTAAGCAATGCAACCACGAGTATTACTGTAACACCAACTGTAACTGACCCGACTGCGACAGTAACGGTGAACGGAACATTTGTAGCAAGTGGTTCAGCATCCGGTTCGATACCTCTGGCTATTGGCCCTAACACAGTTACTGTGGTAGTGACTGCCCAGGATGGTACCACAAAAGATACCTATACTGTAATTGTTACCCGTACAGCATCATCTACGGCTACATTGAGTAACCTGACCATCAGTTCAGGAACACTTGCGCCTAATTTTAATACGTCAGTTACGAGTTATGCAGTCAGTGTTGCAAATGTAGTTAGCAGCGTTACGGTGACTCCTACTGCAACAGATCCTACTTCAACAATAACCGTTAACGGAACCACTGTAGCATCAGGAAGCACGTCTGGTTCTATTCCTTTAGTTGTAGGCAGTAATATTGTCAATGTAGTAGTAACCGCTCAGGATGGTACGACGGTTACCTATACAATCACCGTGTCACGCACACCTGCAACTTCAGTGGTACTGGCTAATCTGACAATCAGTTCAGGATCATTAGCTCCTGATTTTTCAAGCACAATATTCAGCTATGCGTCGGCGGTAGCAAACGCGACGACCAGTTTGACAGTAACCGCTACTACAAGTAGTCCTACTAATACCATTACTATTAATGGCGTTGCAACTGGATCAGGAACACCTTCGGCACCGATACAGTTAAGCGTTGGCGCGAATGTTATTACTGTAGTCGTATCGGCCCCTGGGCAAATATCAACTACATACACTATTACAGTTGCCAGGGCAGGTACAACCATTGCAACTTTGAGTGATCTTACCTTAAGCCAGGGAACCCTTAAACCGACATTTGCAAGTGGTACGCTGAGCTATACAGCCAGTGTGGATTATAGTGTAAGTTCGATCACTGTAACACCTACTACCTCAGATGCAAACGCCACAATAAAAGTAGATGGTGTAGTGGCATTCAGCGGACAGCCAAGCCAGGTTATCGATTTAGCGCCAGGGGATAACACCATTACAGTAGATGTGTTGGCGCAGGATGGTATTACTACTGTAAGTTATACAGTAGTAGTGACCAGGAATGTACCACAAAATGATGTGATTGCAAACAACCTGCTGACTCCTAACGGTGATGGTAAGAACGATACCTGGTTTATCAAAAATATTGATCTGTTCCCTAACAATATAGTAACGGTATTTGATCATTCGGGAAAGATAATGTTTACCAAAAAAGGATACAGTAATGATTGGGATGGAAACTATAATGGCCAGCCGCTGAAAGAGGATACCTATTATTATGTGATCGATCTGGGCCCGGGAGATAGAAAGATCAAAGGATACATCACAGTACTTAAAAGGCGGTAGAGTACGACAAAGCTTTGAATAACAAAATGCTAAATAAAGATATAACAAAGAATAAACAAAGGATATCAGGGCTTATAAAAGCGTTGACTATTAATTGTACCGTTTTAATTCTCTTATGCGGGAATTATGCACACGCGCAATTGACCAATATTCAGTCGATCTACTTTCAAAATCAATACCTGGCCAATCCAGCGTTAGCAGGCATGGCCCCTCAATTGAATCTGAATATGGATTATCACCAGCAGTGGATAGGCGTACCCGGCAGCCCTACGCTGACAACTTTTACGGCTGATTATAATTCGGGCAATAAAGTTGGGCTGGGTTTAAATGTTTATGGTGACAATGCAGGTTTAATAAGCAGAACCCGTATAATGGGCACTTATGCCTATCACATACCTTTGAATGATAAGGGCGCTAAATTAAGTTTTGGCTTGTCAATAGGTTTCGCCGACGCGCATGCAAACGAAGGTGATGTAGTTGGCGATCAGGGCGATCTGGCGGTATCCCAGTTTAACGCCCATGGAGTGTATGCTGACGGGGATATTGGGGTAGCATACACCAGTCCAAAGTTTAATGCTCAGCTCTCATTGCCAAATCTCAAAAGAGCATTCTTCCAAACCCAGGCAGATGCGGTAGATGTGGAGGCCTCAACTTTTTATGCGGCGATGAGTTATAAGATACAATTAACTTATGCCAACAATTACAGCATATTTAGTATCGAGCCGAAGGTTGCCTATCGAGGAGTGATGGGATACAGTAATGTCTTTGACGTCGGCTTTAATTTATACAGAACTACTTTTGAAGATAATTACCAACTAAACCTCCAGGGAATTTACCATAGCGATAATAGTCTTTCATGGGGAGTCGGCATAGATTATCATACCCTTGGGCTATTGTTTACCTACACCTATAATACCGGCCAATTGAGCAGTTACGCTAATAATACTTTTGAGTTGGGGATTAGCCTGAAATTGCTTAAAAAGACGACGTTATAAATCAATCAGCAAATACCTGGCTGCATGAACGGTAATCTTTAGGAGATACCCCGTTTTTCTTTTTAAATAACTTGGAGAAATAGAAGATCGACTCAAAACCAGTGTGGTAGGCAATCTCATTAACACTTAGTGAAGTTGAGGTGAGTAATTCTTTAGCCTTATTAAGCCTGATATCCAGGTAATATTGGTTAGGGGAGAGCCCTGTAGCCTTTTTGAATGCCTGCCTGAATTTCGAGTAGCTCATCGGGATTTCTTCAAGCAACTGATCGATCCCAATCGGATTTTCAATCGACTCATTCATGCGGAACTTTGCCCTGGTAATTGATCTCCCTGTAATATCATTACCCAGATCTTTATTTAAAGTGATGCTGTTTATCAGCCCTAAAATTTCCATTGTAATACCGCTTACAATTTGCTGGTACCCAGGGTTGGATGATTTAACACTATCGAGCAGCCGGTGAAACAGCTTCTGGATTTCTTCATTCAGACCGATATCGATAAATGGTTTGCCTTTTTCAAAAAAACCCTGGGCCATCAAATGTTCAGGGTATAATCCTTTAAAACCTATCCAATATTCCTCCCAACCCGATTGCAGCTCTGGCTTATATCTGTGCCACACGCCAGGAAATAAAAAGAAGCAAGTACCTGCCGTAACCATGCGTGCATCGGTTTCAGACGATTCAAAAGTTCCCCTGCCTTTGGAAATGTACACCAAATAATAATCGTCCAGTATTCTTCCCTTATTCCAGGTAAATGCATGCGTGGCGGGGTGTTCTTTATTATTAGGGTACGCCTGGTGACTGTCTATTTTGCTATAACCAACTGTTGTGATGGAAAATCCCCACTTTTCGTCGGCGGCAGAAGGCGTGAGATATTTGTTAAAGTTGAGCATTTACCTAACAAGACATTAAAAATAAGAAATTAGTTACAAGGAAAAATGTCAAAAAGTATAAAAACTTTCCCGCTTTAGATAAGTCAGGGCGGCTTTTGAGAAGGTATTTTTGATAGGGAATCTAAATTTTATCTGAGTGCTCGCCAACCGGTTGCTGGTAACTCCGGTTGGCAATTTTTTTAAATTCAGGCCTCTACATCAAGTATGCTATAACCTATGAATCACAGCGTAACTAAAGATCAGATTGAATTTTTTCAGCAGAATGGCTTTATCGTTATCGAGGATTTTCTATCTCCTGATGAATTGGAGCATTGGCGGGCGACCGTAATGAATGCCGTGAAAAAAAGAAATGGTCAGAAAATGCCCGGCAAAGATGTAAAAACCGGCGAGGAGGATGGCATAAATGAGGATGCCGCTTATTTCGGGAAGGTATTTGACCAGTTGCTAAATCTCTGGCAAACAGATGAAGGCGTAAAAAAATTGATGACCGATGAGCGTATCGGCAAAATGGCTGCCGACCTTGCAGGCGTGGATGGGATACGAATTTGGCATGACCAGGCTTTATTTAAAGCGCCATGGGCCAATCCTACCTCTTGGCATTTGGATACGCCATTCTGGTCGTTTTCAGACCGAAAGGCGCTTTCCATATGGATAGCATTGGATGACGCGACGTTAGAAAACGGTTGTTTGTACTTTATAAAAGGTTCGCATACAGAAACCACTTTTGAAAATGCCGGAATAGGTAAAAACATGAATGGAATTTTCCTGGTTTATCCAAACCTGGCTAAATTACAATCTGTTGCAGCGCCAATGAAGGCGGGTAGTTGCTCATTTCACAACGGATTGACTATCCATGGCGCCAATGCCAATATGACGAACCGCTACCGCAGGGCTATGACCTGTGCTTATATGCCCGATGGAAACGTGTATAACGGCACACCTAATATTTTACCTGATGATTACCTGCAAGCTATTGAAGTAGGCGATACATTGAATGATGATGCACAAAATCCCTTGATATATCACCGTAATAAAAGTAACTTATAATAAATTTTGCCGGAACAAGTATGAACTATAAATACCTGATTCTATTTTTACTTTCTGTTATTTCTCTAAACTCTTTCGCCCAAAAAGATACCCCAACGGGTTTATTATGTGATCTGCTTCCTCATCCGGAGTTGGCTATGATCACCAGCAAAACACCGGATTTTGGATGGATAGTGAATGCCGGTGTAAAAGATGATTATCAAACAGGCTACCAGGTGCAGGTAGCAACCAGTGCTGCACTTTTACAGGAAAACCATCCTGATCTGTGGGATTCGGGAAAGATCAATTCGAGTCAATCGATTAATATAAAGTATGATGGTAAAGCACTCCAGCCGCGTCAAAAATATTACTGGCGTGTTTGCACCTGGGGCAGAACGGGAAAGCAATCAGGCTGGAGTGCCTTACAACGGTTCAATACTTCAGATTTTGACCTGCCAAGGAAATGGCCCGGCGAAAGCAGATGGATAAACCTGCGTGATGAAGGCGGCAAGATAGCATGGACATTTGAAAACCGCGAACCGGTGAATTTCCATGATGTCGCCCCGATTAAATCAGTCGTTCAAAAGAATGGCAATTTTTTCTATGATTTCAAAAAGGATGCTTTCGCTTACCTCGAATTGAATCTTACCTGGGATGAAGATAAATACAGTGCAGACTCATTGGTAGTTGCCATAGGTGAAAAGGGGATAGGGGACTCTATCGATACCAAACCAGGCGGAGGCATCCTCTATGGCACCTATAAGATCAAACTCAAAAAGGGTATGCGTGATTACATACTGGAGTTGCCACGGTTTGTACCTCAATTTCCGCATAGCCAGGTAATGCCAATGCAAATGCCGGAGGTAATACCTTTCCGGTATGCCGAAATTAAGACTATACCCGGCCTGAAAATTAACAAGGCTATCCAAAAGGCATTATATGTGGAATTTAACCCGAATGCGTCTTCCTTCTCCTGCTCGGACGACCGCCTGAACCAGATCTATGAGATGTGCAAGTACTCGACCATCGCCAATACATTTAATGGTGATTATGCTAATAGTGAACGTGAGCGGATGATGTATGAGGCGGATTGTTATATCCAGCAAATGTGCCATTATGCCATCGACCGGGATTTTGCAACCGCGCGTTATAGTACAGAAAACCTGATCTATCACGCCAGCTGGCCAACCGAATGGATTAATCATAGTATTTTTATGGCATGGTCTGATTACCTGTATACCGGTAACAAAGAGCTGATAGAGAGTTACTATAACGATCTGAAAGCAAAAACATTAATGGCGCTTGAGACGCCGGAAGGTTTAATTAGTACGCGTACAGGTCTGCAAACAAAAAACTTTTTGGGATCCATACACTATAATGGTGATATGCTGCATGATATTGACGACTGGCCCGATGCAGACCAGGGAATATATCCCAATGGCGAGACAGATAATTACGAACGAAAGGACTATAACACGGTTGTTAATGCATTTTATTACAGGGCTTTAGTATTAATGTCGAAAATCTCATGGGCGACTAATCATCCTGAAGATGCCACATTCTTTGATGCAAAAGCTGAAAAGGTGAAGAAGAAGTTTAATGAGGATTTTTTTGACAAGGTAAGTAAGATATATTTTGATGGCATAGGTAGCAGGCATGCTTCCATACAAGCTAACTTGTTTCCTCTGGCATTTGGTTTGGTGCCGGATCAATATAAGGAGAGTGTAGTGAATTATGTAAAATCCAAATGGATGGCATGTGGAGTTTATGCCGCCAATTACCTGATGGAGGGTTTATATAATGCAGAGCAAGGGAATTATGCGCTCGAACTAATGACCAATGATTCGGATAGGGGATGGTTAAACATGATACGCATGGGGGCCACGATGACGACCGAGGCCTGGGATTTAAAATATGATCCGCAGGATTTGAGTTGGAGCCATGCTTGGAGCGCTTCACCTGCACATATTATTCCTCGCCGAATCATGGGTATTCAACCCGCCGAACCAGGATTTGGAAAGATCATTATTAAACCACAGCCCGGAGACCTGAAATGGGCAAAAATGAAATTACCAAGTATTCACGGCGAGATTTTGGTTGACCTGATTAAAGATGATGGCACTTTTTTCAATCTGAATACTACTATTCCTGCCAATACAACCGCGCAAGTGTATCTTCCAAAATTATCAGATAATTATACCTTGCTGGTAGATGGGAAAAGTACAAAGCCAGATTCAACTGAAGGCAATTGGATTATTGTAGATAGTCCATCAGGAAGTCACACATTCAGGATAAAGAAAAACTGAGGTTTTTATAAATTATCCATGTGATATTTGTTTAGCAGGTTGAGCAATACACCGTTTGTCCAGCCAAAACCATCCTGCAATGGGTATTCGCCGCCACCTGCTTTTGCATCGGTATCCAGTACATTATATTTCTCCATCAATTTACCGGTTGAATTGAACACACGGATATTGGTGCTGATCCATGTTTCAGCAACTGAACGGGCAAGCCCCGAATAATTGTATTTGTTTAACCCATCAATCGCCATATACTGCAACGGCGCCCATGCATTCGGACTGTCCCACTGCTGGCCGGACCGCTTAAATGTAGTAACCAACCCGCCTGATTTAAGGAATTTGCTTTTTAATTCTGATGCTACTTTTGCAGCCTGCTTCGCATCGGCTATTTTAAATTCGAGCGGGAAAGTGCCAGCCAGCGTTTGGTGTGGTGTTTGTTGCCGGGTTTTCCAGTTGTAATCCATAAACCAGCCTAACTGTTCGTTCCAGCTATATTTCACTATGGCTTTTTTACGTAGTAAGGCTTTGGTAGTATACTCTCTGTATTTAAGGCCATTGCCTTGTAAATGGTAAGAATTGGCAATAGAAAGCTCCAGATGATAAAGCAAGCAGTTCAGATCGACAGGTACAATAAAGGTAGTTTGAATAGTTTCCAATTTACCGGTAGTATCCATCCATCTTGTACTAAAATCCCATCCGGATTCAGCAGCAGCACGGATATTACGATAAAAATCACCCAGTTTTTGTTTGGTTAACTTAGCCGCCTCCACGTCTTTCTTATAAGATTCTTCACGCGGTAAATCCGAATCATCCCAGTAACGGTTAAGTAATTCTCCATCTTTCATACGCACCACCATACGGTAAGCCTCACCGGGTTTTACTTTATCCTCGCCATTCATCCAAAAGTTATATTCCTTTATCAGTTCCGGCTGGTATTTCACGAATACACCATCGCCTTCATCTTTTGCAAGCAGGTCAAGCATCATCGAGAAGAACGGTGGTTGAGAGCGGGTGAGATAATAAGTGCGTGTCCCGTTAGGTATAAAGCCATATTTATCAAGCATATAGGCAAAATTGCCGATCATGTTTTGTATGATCTGTGTTTGGTGACTTTCCTGCAGGCCAAGCATTGTAAAGTAAGAGTCCCAATAATAAGTCTCACGAAAACGTCCGCCTGGAACTACAAAATCATTCGGAAGAAGTATTAATGACGACCATTTTGAAACCGTATCGTGCCTGCGGTAAAGCACATGCCATAGCGTATCGATATGTTTTCTTATGCCAAGAGAAACGTCAGTTTTAAATACGTTGGAGTTAGGTCCCGGCACTACAAAATTCTCTATCACAAACTGTTTCAGATCAAAACTTGGCTTATCCTTTTTGTCATTATAATCCTTCATGATCAGCTCTGGATCACGTCGGGGAGTAGCATCAACAAAGGTTTTATTATCAGGAAAAATATCAGATAGTTGAACAGCCTCAAATAATCCCGGGAACAATTGCCTTGGAGTATGCACCTGGGCATATGAAACGCCAAAAACAATAAACAGAAATAGCGTTAATAACAGTTTTTTCATGCTTATAATAGTATTATAATTGGTGTTAGGATTGGAAACTATTTGTTCCGGGCAGAAATTGGTAAAATATTAATAATAAGCAAGGTATAAAGAATTTCTATTTAAGAGTTTCATCCCCGTTTTTTATAAAAAAAATATGAATAAAAATGACCTTCTGAACGCGCTATTAATGTTTTTGATTGAAAAAATTTAAAATAGTTTTTATCATTTTTAAGAAGAAACTCATTTTTTAAGTATAGATTTAGGCATCTAAAACCCCTGGTTGCGACATGAGAATATT
The DNA here is from genome assembly GCA_018266915.1 of Bacteroidota bacterium. Lineage (GTDB taxonomy): Bacteria > Bacteroidota > Bacteroidia > Sphingobacteriales > Sphingobacteriaceae > Mucilaginibacter. The sequence goes on from JAFDZM010000057.1 coordinate 11,873, forward strand.
TTTATTAACCCTGTTCTTGTCATTTCTTGGATATTCAGCATACTCATCTGCAAAAACAGATAGTCTTTTGGCCCAATTGAAAGTTGAATTATCAAAGATCAGGATGTATGACAGTCAAAAAGAATTCAGGATTAAAAGACTAAAAGCCAAGTTAGATGCTACCCCAAAAACTGACTACAATACACAATACGCTATATGTAGCCAGTTATATGACGAATACAAATCATACCAGTTCGAAACGGCATATACTTATACACAGAGGATGATGGCTATAAGTAAAGCTTCCAATAGCCTTACCCGCGAGAACGACACAAAAATCAAAACAGCATTTCTTTTAATGTCTGCAGGTATGTTCAAGGAGACCTTTGAAAGCCTTCAGCAGATTAATACCCGTTTACTTAGTGATAGCTCTAAACTGGAGTATTATTCGATAAGGGAGCGCACTTACTCAGACCTTTCAGATTATAATAACGATAAATTCTTTGCCCCATTTGATAAGGAAGAGTCTCTCAAATACCTGGATTCGGCCATATCTTTATCAAAACCTAATTCATTTGAGCTATTGCGCCACCTGGGCGACAGACAAATACGTTTAGGACAGGCACAAATACCATCTAAATATTACATAGATCTTTTGGATCATTATCCGCTTACAGCACATCAGCGGGCAATGTCTGCCACTGCTTTAAGTTCTTTTTATCCCGGCCCCGAGCATGCCGATGACAGGATCGGTTTATTGGCTGTCGGAGCTATAAATGATATCCGTTCATCGACTAAGGAAACACTGGCGATTTTCAAATTAGGGCAGGAGCTATTTAAACAGGGTAATGTAAACCAGGCCTACGATTTTATAAAACAAGCAGATGATGATGCTCAATTTTATGGAGCAAGGTTGCGAAAAATTGAAATAGGAGCGGTTCTACCAATTGTTGCTGCGCAAAAGATCATTATTACAGAGAATGAAAAAAATAAATTCCTGATTTACCTGCTATCTACAATTGTTATAGCTACTTTGATTGCCCTGGTATCGTTTATCGTGTTCATTCAATTAAAAAGATTGAAAGTGAAAGAACGCATAATTGAAGAAAAGAATGTGTTGCTCGAAAAGATCAATGGCAAATTGATAGAGGACACACACATCAAAGAAGAATACATCGGCTACTTCTTTAATGTTATATCCGGATATATATTAAAGCTTGAAAAGCTGAAACGAAATGTTGAGCGCAAGATTACCATTAAGAAATATGATGATGTTCTGTTATCTGTAAATGAGATTAATATCAAAAAGGAAAGAGAAACACTCTTTTATACATTTGATCACATCTTCCTAAAAATCTTCCCTAATTTCATAAGTACCTTCAACTCGCTTTTCAAAAAAGAAGACCAGATATGGCCAAAAGATAATGAGGTATTGAATACGGATTTGCGAATATTTGCCCTGATGCGGCTTGGTATCAGCGATGTGGAAACCATAGCCAATATCCTTGAGTATTCGGTAAACACCATCTATGTTTATAAGATGCGCATTAAGGCTAAAGCACTGGTTCCAAGCGATGAGTTTGATCACCGGATTATGGATATAAAAGCCATTGAAGTGCTGAGTAAATCGCAGGATTAAATTTACTTTAAAAAGAATTACTTTAAAGTTATACACGTTTTATAGCCCATAAAAAGCTGTTTTCCCGAATATCTGCAATCAATTATTTTGTTAAATTGATACTCAAAAGGGTTAAATAAACACCTTGTACACCTAAATAACGGTTATATTTTTCAGGATCATTTTTTTTGTAAGTATTTCACTGTCAATTTTTTAAATTTTAAAAAAGCACTTTTTTCTTATATTCTACATAAACAAATAGGTAATTTTGCTGCGTATTTATTACTTTGCTTTAAATAGGGTATCATGTAGTGAAAAAGTTGCTTGTAATTTTAAAAAGTAGTAACTTAGATTATATCGGATTTCCCCTAATAACCAATTAACCAAATAAAATAATTTACCGGCACACGAAACGTGCATCACTTAATTCATTAATTGTATATGCAGTTTTTGTTTTAAGATTTCAAATAACTGAATAGTTTGAAGTTATGCGAGATGCTGTATTATTTTATAAACCGATTTGTAAACCAATTAGCTAAATGAAAAGAAAGGATACGAACATTCCCCCTTAAATGCCGAGTGTAAACTAGTTATATCAGAATATTTATATCTCAAAATATTTATAACAAACATGTTTACTATTCTAAACTAACTAACTAATCAATAAACCGTTCAACCCAAATTTTATGCATTTTAAAAATTTACTCAAAGTAAGTTGCTGCTTTATCTTACTATGTTTATTTGCGTTGCCTGCATTGGCCCAAAACGTAGTAGTTACGGGTAAAGTAACAGACTCAAAAGATGGTTCGCCCATCCCGGGGGTATCCATTGTAGCCAAAGGCTCAACCTCAGGTACGGTTACCGATGTAAATGGTAACTTCAAATTGTCAGTACCTTCATCGGTTACCACACTTTCAATTTCTTTTGTTGGATACAACAAAAAAGACGTTGCATTAACAGGTGCACCATTGAACATTGCATTAGATGCTTCCAGTACCGCTCTTAACGAAGTGTTGGTAGTTGGTTACGGTACTGTACGTAAAAAGGATGCAACAGGTGCCGTAGTAAAAGTATCATCTGATGATTTCGTACAAGGTGTAACCACCAACCCATTACAACAATTACAAGGTAAAACCTCAGGTGTTGTAATTACTACAGCCAGTGGTGATCCAAACGATAACCCTATTGTGCGTATACGTGGTACTGTATCTTTATCTGGTGGTAACGACCCTCTGTATGTAATTGATGGTGTGGCCGGTGCCGATATTCGCGGAGTTTCTCCAAATGATATCGAATCTTTCGATATTTTGAAAGACGCTTCGGCGGCTGCTATTTATGGTGCACGCGCTGCAGGTGGTGTTATTATCGTTACTACAAAAGCAGGTAAGGCAGGCAAGGCCCAGGTTTCTGTTAACAGCTATGTTGCTTCAGAATCTCCTGAAAAGCTTCCGAACTTTATGAATGCTTCACAGTATTTGTCTGCTTACTCTTCATTTTACGGCCACGATATGGCTACCGGTACAACCACTACCAGCAACCAGGGAGCTAATACAGACTGGTTTAAATTGGCAACCCGCACAGCTTTCACGCACAATGAAAACCTGGCATTATCAGGTGGTACTGAAAAAGGTCATTACAGAGCTTCAGTTACCTACAATGATCAGGGTGGTATAGCCGCTTACAATTCAGACAGAAAAGATTTAAACGGCCGTTTTAACTTTGATCAGAAAGCCTTGGATGACAAGTTGTTAATAACAATAGATGCAACTGGTTCACATACCAATCAAAATATGGTTGCCCCAAGCGTTTGGACAAATGCAGGTGCAGTTCCTTCTGTTATCAGCCCTTTTGATCCTGTTAATCCAGGATATTACCAGTACATCAACAATACAGCTGAGAACAACCCGATACCGGAAGAACGCTACCTGACAAATAACATGATAACAGACAGGCTGACCGGTAATTTGAGATTGGATTATACGTTAGCCAAAGGCCTTACATTAAGCCCTTATGCAAATGCTTCGCATGGAGTAAATACAAGTTTGATCTGGTATCCTCCGGGCAATGCTTACAGCCCGGTAGGTAACCTTATTAGCGCAACCGGCGACCAGTTTGGTTTTACTCCACAGTTATCAGGGCATGGAGACGTTGATAAAGGCGAATCGGATTATACTAACACCACTTACGGCGCAACTTTAGATTATAAGCTTACTTTCGGCAAAAGCCGTTTGCACGTATTAGGTGGTTATGAAAAGAACGTATTTGCATACTCAAATTTCAGAGTTGGTGCGCATGACTTTAATGACATTAACCAGCCAAACATTGCAATAGGTTCAGCCAATTCAATTTCCAATACAGATATAGGATCTGATGCGGGTCAATATATTTTGAAATCATGGTTGGGCAGGGCTGAATATAACCTGTCTGATAAATATAACCTAACTGCCAATATCCGTTATGACTGGTCAAATAAATTAGGTATCAATAACCAATCAGGAGTGTTCCCATCTTTTGGTGCAAGCTGGACAATCAGCAACGAAGATTTCATGAAAGGTGTTAACTGGATCAGCTCATTAAAATTGCGTGGCAGCTGGGGCCAAACAGGTGACCAGGGTGGTATTGGTGACTACACCTCTCAATTCCTGCTTGGGCCAAATGGTAAATTGTATTATGACGGAGCTTCAGGAACTTTCTTACCTGCAAACTTCTCTATCCAAAACCAAAATACAGCTTTAAGATGGGAAGTGGTAACCAGTACCGATATTGCTACAGATTTCAGCTTATTTAACGGCAGATTGAATGGTAGCTTTGACTGGTATAACAAAAAAACCAATCACCTGTTATATCCGTATACTGTACCAACAGGTGGTTCATACTTCGTTCCTACTATTATAGCTAACATTGGTAGCATGAGTAATAAAGGATTTGAATTTAACTTAAATTATAAAGTATTTAAGACTTCAGATTTCTCATGGACCACCGGCGGCAACTTCGGACTTAACCGCAATAAAATACTTAACCTGTCAGGTACTTTAAACAATACTCAATTCAACGTTACACAAGCGAATGTTGGTAGCACATCAGGTTTAGGTATCAGCGGTGCTATATCTGATATCGGTTATCTGAAAGTAGGTTACCCTGTAGGAACATTATTGTTACCACAATATGCAGGTCAGGATGCTACCGGCAAACAATTATTCTGGCATTATGCAGCTGACGGTTCAAGAACTGCAGTTAGCGATGTAAGTTTGTTGAACTATGCAGATGACGGTAGTACTCAGGATAGGAAATTTTACACTACTGATCCAAAGTTCACCTATGCAATTAATAACACGTTTACTTACAAAAATTTTGATCTGAATATTTTCTTGCGTGGTCAGTATGGCAGCCATGCCTTCAACGAAGCTGCTATGGACTTTACCAGTTTGCAAAAATTGGGTACTTATGCGGTGTTAGCTGACGCAAGTCAATATCATATAACCAGTTCTTCAGAACCATCTTCTTTCTGGTGGCAGAGTACTTCTTTCCTGAAAGTACAAAGCGCTACTTTGGGGTACAACTTTAACATAACCAATAACAGGTATATCGATAAATTACATGTTTATGTTGCAGGTAATAACCTTTATACATTTACCAGTTACAAAGGTATCGACCCGGAAATTAACAACGCGGCAGCTGTTTCAGGAAGTACATATGGCATTGATGTAAGGTCTATTTACCCTCGTGCACGCCAGATATCATTCGGTATTAATCTAATATTGAAATAATTATAAATTATCATTATAATGAAAAAGAGACATTTTTTAATCGCAGCGGCACTTCTAGTTGGGATAAGTGTTTACTCCTGTAAAAAGGAGTTAAATCCAACAAAGTCCGGTGTTACGCAGCAAGCTGGAGCAGCTCAGACGGCGTATCTTAAATCAATTGTATTGGGTACATACACCCAATTACAGGGCCTAACGGCCAATAATGCCATGCTATTAACGGCAGAAGAAACCACTGATGCCTTGATAGTGCCGGGCCGTATAGGTGGTGACTGGGCAGATGGTGGTGTGTGGCAACAATTATGGCTGCATACTTATACGCCATCGCATGGTAATATTTCTGGCGCATGGGATAATGCATACAATACTATCGGTGCAATCAACATTACCATTGATCTTGTAAAAGGGTTGCCTTCCACCCCTGCAACCACGTATTCGGTAGCCGAATTGCAAACTTTGCGTGATTACTTTTATTTTCTGTTGCTGACCAACTTTGGTAATGTGCCATTGATTACAAGCTCAAGCACTGATGCCAGTACAGTAAAGAATAGCTCTGCAACTGATGTGTTTAACTTCCTGACCGGGGAGCTGCAATCAAATGCAATTAAGTTAAGCGCTAAAACTCCTGCCCAGGATCCAACCCAATACGGGCGCTTGAACAAATGGGGAGCTTATTTCCTTTTGGCTAAGCTGTATTTAAACGAAGCTGTTATCACTGGGACTGATAACGGCGGTGTTGCCAAATGTTCTCAATATTGTGATTCATTGATGACTGCCGGTTATGCGTTAATGCCAAATTTCCTGGATAACTTCTCAAGCAACAACACCGGTTCAACTGAGAACATCTTTGTAATTCCTTATGACCACATTTATGCACAAGGTTTGCAAATACAAATGATGACCTTCCACTACAACCAGGCTGCAAAATATAACTGGAGCAGCACAGGTGGCCCATGGAACGGTTTCTGCGCCAACGCTGATTACTATGGCAAGTTTAATGATGCTGATACACGTAAAGCCGGCTGGCAGCATGGTATCCAGTACGCTGCTGACGGTGTTACTCCGTTAACTACCAGAGGTAGCGATAGCTCGTTAGTATTGAATTTCAGACCACAGGTAAGCAGCTTATATACAGCTACTGAGTATGACGGTGTTCGTCAGCAAAAATGGCAGTTGACCCCGGGCTATCAAAGCCAGGACGCTGACTTTGCATTGTTCCGTTATTCTGACGTGTTGTTAATGAAAGCAGAATGCGCTTTACGTGCAGGCGATGCTGCTACTGCATTAACTTATACTGCACCTGTAAGGGCAAGAGCCGGGCTGGCTAACTTTTCATCATCAGCTTTCAACTTAGACAGCTTACTGGCTGAAAGAGGTCGCGAGTTTGTATGGGAAGGTTGGAGAAGAATGGACTTGATTCGCTTCGGTCACTTTGGAGATCCAAGACAATTTAAGCCAACTGCTGATGCAGGTACCCACCTTCAGTTATTCCCAATACCAACTGAAGCTCTTCAGAAAAATAAGAATCTTACTCAAAACCCTGGTTATTAATTAGAAATTTAATACCAGATACTAAAATGGAGCGGTAATAATATTGCCGCTCCATTTTAGTTCTGTGTATATTCGCTTATTATGAGAAAGTACTACCCCGGATTATTTCTTCTTTTATTCCCGACTTTATTTATTTCATGCAAGCACTCTGATACACCTAAACCAGAGGATGCATTATTTCAATTGCAATCATCTTCGCAAACTGGTATAACCTTCAATAATAAAGTAATTGATGATGGTGAGTTTAACGTGTTTAACTATCGCAATTTCTACAATGGAGGCGGGGTAGCCATTGGAGATGTGAATAATGACGGGAAACCTGATATTTTCTTTACCTCAAACCAGGGAGAAAACAAGCTTTACATCAATAAAGGTAACTGGAAATTTGAAGATGTAACCGCAAAGGCCGGAGTAAAAGGCTATCATAGGTGGCATACCGGTGTAACGATGGTTGACATTAACGGCGATGGCTGGCTCGATATCTATGTTTCAAACAGCGGTGGAATGAAAGATGCTGACAGGGCAAATGAACTATATATTAATCAGAAAGATGGAACCTTTAAGGAAGAAGCTGTAAAATATGGTTTGGCAGATAAAGGATTATCTACCCAGGCCATATTTTTTGACTTTGACCATGATGGCGACCTGGACTGTTTTGTATTAAACAATAGCTACAGGGCAATAGGCAGTTTTGGTTATGACCGCGATCTGCGCAACGTACGGGACCCTTTGAATGGTGATCGCTTGTACAGGAATGATAATGGGAAATTTGTAGACATAAGCGCCGAAACAGGTATATATGGAAGTGAAATTGGTTTTGGGTTAGGTGTAACCGCAGGCGACCTGTTCAACGATGGCTGGACTGATATGTATATTTCAAACGACTTTTTTGAACATGATTATTTATACAAGAATCTGCACAATGGAAAATTCAGTGAGGTAAGTAATGAGGCGATCAGACACATGAGTTTATCATCGATGGGATCGGATATGGCAGATATCAATAATGATGGTAACCTGGATATTTTTACCACAGATATGCTCCCGGAAGGTGATTATCGTCTTAAAACCACAACCAAATTTGATGAATATGACGTCTACAATGCAAAGCTGAAAAACAGTTTTCATCACCAGTTTACCAAAAACTGCCTGCAACTGAATAATGGCGATGGTACGTTTAGTGAGATAGCAGATCTGGCAGGAGTAAATGCTACAGACTGGAGTTGGGGCGCGCTGGCATTTGATTTTAATAATGATGGCTGGAAGGATATTTTTGTAAGCAATGGTATCAGCCGCGATTTAACAAACCAGGATTTTCTGACCTACTTCAGCAGCGACGAAGTAATGCAACAGATCAGAAATGGTGGTTTTAAGGCTAAGAGACTACTCGATAAAATGCCGAAAACACCCATCACCAGTTATGGCTTTGTCAATCAAAAGAATCTGAAATTTAAAAACGAAAGTATTCCGCTTGGGTTCTCTACACCAAGCTTTAGTAACGGTTCGGCGTATGGTGATCTTGACGGAGACGGCGATCTGGATTTGGTAGTGAATAACGAAAACGGCGAGGCTTTCATTTACAGAAATATGACCTCTGAGCGTACACATGCGCATTACCTTAAAATAAATTTAAAAGGAGAGGGCATGAATACTTTTGGGGTAGGTTCCAGGGTTACTATCTATACTAAGGGTATGCAACAGGTGCTTGAGCAAATGCCTACACGCGGATTTGAAAGCAGTGTTGAACCTGTATTGAATTTTGGTACAGGCACTTTTAAAACTATTGATAGTTTAAAAGTTGTTTGGCCTAATATGAAGATGCAGGTATTGAAGAATATCAATACCAATACTACTATAACCTTAACACAATCGGATGCGAAGTTAAATTTTGCACCTGCGGTTCAAGGGACAAAGCCATTTTATAAGAATATTACTGCTAACAGTTTTAAAGGCGACATTTACCATAAAGAGAATGACTATAAAGACTTTGATGATCAACGGCTAATACCTAAAATGCTTTCAACCGAAGGGCCGAAGCTGGCAGTTGCTGATGTAAACGGCGATGGTTTGGAGGACTTTTTTGTCGGAAATGCTACCGGTGATACAGCAAAACTCTTCATCCAGCAGCCAAACGGCACTTTTGTCCAAAAACGCGAGTCAGCATTTGAGCAAGACAAAAACAGCGAGGATATTGGCGCTTTGTTTTTTGATGCCGATCATGATGGTGATATGGACCTGGTAGTGGTATCAGGCGGTAACCTGGAAAAAGAAAACTCAATAAACTTGTTTGCCCGCTTATATATTAATGACGGGAAAGGAAATTTTACCCGCAAGCTAACCGGGTGGCCTATTGTTCCTATTAATGCTTCTTGTGTGCGTTTGAATAGCAATAACGGAGACTTGTTCATTGGGGGAAGATGTATACCAGGCACGTACGGTATTATTCCATCGAGCAAACTTTTGCGAAACGACGGACATGGGAATTTTACCGATGTAACAGCCAGCGTTGCTCCGGAATTACAAAAACTTGGGATGGTAACCGATGCGCAATGGGTAGATGTTGACGGCTCTGGTAAAAACGCATTGGTGGTAGTTGGTGACTGGATGCCTGTGACTATTCTTAAATACGTAAATGGTAGATTGCAAAAAACAGGAGAGTTAGCTAATTCATCGGGCTGGTGGAACTGTCTTACCGTGGCTGACCTTGATGGAGATGGCAAACCAGATCTGATTGCAGGGAACAATGGGTTAAATTCAAAAATAAAAGCAGACGTTGACCATCCTGCTAAATTATATGTGTCCGACTTTGACAATAATGGGCAGGTAGAGTGTATCCCCGTATATTATAAAACTGATGGGAAAGCATATCCCATTAATCTGCATGATGATATTTTAAGACAATTGCCTGCTATGAAAAAGAAATTTTTGCGGTACGATACATATGCAGGCAAAGGCATTGATGAGATTTTTACTGAAGATCAGTTGAAAAATGCATCTGTTCTGACTGTAAATCAAACCCAAACTTGTGTTTTTTACAATAAGGGTAAGGGCGCATTTGATATGAAGCCATTGCCTATAAGGGCCCAATTCTCCCCGGTATTCAGCATATTAGTAAGTGATATTAATCACGATGGTATAAAAGATCTGTTTTTAGGTGGCAATTTCTACGGTTTAAAACCGGAAATAGGTAGATATGATGCTAATTATGGGGTTGTTTATCTTGGCTATAAAAAGCATGGATTTGATTATTTGCCTCCTGCACAAAGTGGTTTATTTATAACGGGAGAGGTGCGTGATGCCTCGGTTATCAATACTAAAGCAGGCCCGGAAATTATCGTAGCCCGCAATAACGATGCCCTGCAATTATTTAAAGGGAATTAAAAACAATAGCTCAGCATGAGACCGCCCGGTTTGCAGGCTGAGCTATTATATTAAAAATAAGTACTGAAGTTTACCTGGATATTTACTTTAGAAGTGTCTGAGGTAGGAAGTTTGTCATCAAGATAACTCTCAAAGGGTAAAATAGCCTGCTGATATAAGTGGTCAATAAAATATTGACGAATGGCCATATATGTTTTTGACCTTTTATTGAATTCTCCGTTGAATTTAGCAGCATATAGCGGTCCCCCTTTTGGCATCCGGGCAAAATGTATATCTCCCTCGTCTTTTACTTCCTTATCAATATAAAATCCAATATTAATATGGGTTGAATCCTTTCCCTTTGGTAAAAACTGCGCTATCAATGGCTTAACTTTCTTTACATCATGCGTTTTAACATATTGCTCCATTGTTTGCAACATCGTTGCCGCTTCAGAAAACTTATCTTTAGCTAAGACTTCCTTTTTTATCTCAATCATGTAGCTGTCTGGCACCCTGGTTTTAAAAATATTGCAGCCATAAAGAAGACTGTCGGTTTCCATAAATTTCTTAAGATCATCAATGTGAGTATCAGCAAATGGATCAGATTTAAATTGTGACAGCAGATAATTGATTAAAATGGTTTTTTGAACCACTGTAACTGAGGTCTTTTTCAAATCCTTTTCAGGAATTATAGCGTAACCGTAATTGCTATTATTACTCCACCTGTCTTTAACATTAAAGACATTTTCATTAAAGCCAACGTTTAGCACCTTGTTTTTGTATTGAATAGTAAATGATGCAGTGTCTTTTTTGATATTGATTTTTGATGAGTCGGCAGCGAAATCTTGTCGCACGTCAGAACGCCATTTGCCCCAATTTGCAGGCAACACCAACTCACGGTATATATTCAAAAAGGGAGATTTTATTGAAACGCTTTTTTGCTGGTTAACGGGTATAAAACAAGCAGCGATGACCAATATCAGCAGTGTCAGAACAATAATTTTCTTCTTCATTTAAGTTTAGCAGCAGAATAACTCCGAAAGTATAGAAAAAAAACCTTTTCTGAGTATAGTAGCGCAATATTTGACCGAAATTTTTTAACAGTTTTGTTCCCCCGCAAACTTGGTTTCATTGCTATTAATTAATATTTTTATTGCTTTAATCGCCTAAAAATTTACACCAATGAGACCGAGAAGCTACTCTAAAAATACAACTGCTATTACTTCCTGTATGTTCCGGTTTCTTCAAAAATAGAGGTATAATAAATGACCATAAGCTTTGTTCGGGTGAGCCATAGATGGAAGGTTTTTTATTTGTTGCCTGTCTTTTTTTTAATTGCGTTGATAATATCTTCATGTAAGAAAAAAAAGACAGAGCAACCTTTGTTCGAATTACTGCCATCATCTCAAACTAACGTACATTTTGTAAATAAACTGAGTGACGAAGACGCTCCCGGTATTTTAAAGTACCTGTATTTTTACAATGGGGGCGGCGTTGCCATAGGGGATATTAATAATGATGGCTTGCCTGATATTTATTTTACCTCAAATAAAAAGGGCGGCAATAAACTCTACCTTAATAAAGGCAACTATCAATTTGAAGACATAACCGATAAAGCCGGTGTTTCCGGTACAGCCGACTGGTGTACCGGCGTTACAATGGCAGATGTAAACAACGACGGTTACCTGGATATTTATGTTTGTGCAGTTGCTGGAAAGCTTGATCTGAAAGGACATAACCTGCTTTATGTCAATAATCATGATGGTACGTTCACCGAACGGTCGGCAGAATATGGGCTCGACTTTTCAGGCTATTCAACACAAGCTGTTTTTTTTGATTATAATCACGACGGAAAGCTCGATTGTTTCCTGTTAAATCAATCCAATCACTCTGTTGAGACTTATGGGGATACCAGTTTGCGCAGAAAAGTAAATAATCAGGCGGGTAGTAAATTGTACCTGAATCAAAGCGGACATTTTGTTGATGTTACGCTTAAATCCGGCATTTATAGCAGTGCTTTAGGCTACGGTTTAGGGGTGGCAGTTGGCGATTTGAATAATGACGGTTGGGAAGATATTTACGTAGGTAACGACTTTCACGAGAACGATTATTATTACATCAATAATCACGACGGCACGTTTACAGAAGCAGGCGCAAAGCATTTTAATCATTACAGCCGTTTCAGCATGGGGAATGACATGGCCGACTTTAATAATGACGGTCAGTTGGATATTGTGACTGCCGATATGCTGCCCGGTGATGAGAAAATACTGAAAACCTATGCAGGTGATGAATCTTACGACCAGTATAAAGTGAAAATTCTGAACGGTGGTTTTCAATACCAATATTCACGCAATTGCCTGCAAAAGAATCTCGGAAATGGCGAAGCGTTCAGTGAAGTTGGTTTGATGGATGGAGTATACGCAACCGACTGGAGCTGGAGCCCATTATTAGCTGACTTTGATAATGATGGAATAAAGGACCTGTTTATTGCCAATGGCATCAAACGCCGGCCGACAGATATGGATTATGTAAGTTTCATATCTAATTTTTCGGTCCAATCTATGTTGGCATCCTCGCATCAGGTTGATCATACGGTGATTGATAAAATGCCGAGCGGAGAATCTCATAGTTACTTGTTTAAAGGCACCCTCAGCGAGAAGTTTATTGATAAAAGCTTGGTATGGGGAGTTAAAGATGCCATGATCTCGAATGGTGCTGCCTACGCCGATTTGAATAATGACGGTCACCTTGATTTGGTGACCAACAATATGAATCATGAGGCTTGTATCTACAGAAATGAGTCAAAAGGCACGCATTATCTTAGCCTGAAATTCAATGGCAAAGAAGATAATAAATTTGGAATAGGCGCAAAAGCCTATGCTTTTTCCGGCGGACGAATGCAATATGAACAGTTAATGCTGACACGCGGTTTCCAATCATCTGTAGAGCCTAAACTGCATTTTGGATTAGGCAATACTCAAAAAGTAGATAGCCTGCTGATTGTTTGGCCGAATCAGAGCTATCAAGTAATCCAAAATGTAAAGACCGATCAAACTTTAACAATTGACCAAAAAAATGCTACCGGTCATTTCGTTTATAACAGATTTTTTCTGCCTAAGGCACCTATGTTTACCAATATCACTAAACAGACAGGTGTTAAATGGCAACACCAGGAAGATAGTTTTGTCGATTTTAATTTGCAGCCGCTGATCCCGCATATGCAGTCGCAGGAAGGGCCGAGGATGGCTGTTGCCGATGTGAATGGTGATAAGTTAGACGATTTTTATATCTGCGGAGCCAAAGGCCAGCCCGGCGCTTTATTTATTCAACAATCAGATGGCGCATTCAAACAATCCCAGCAACCTGCATTTGTAAATGATGCGCTGAGCGAAGGTGTAGATGCTGTATTCCTGGATGCAAATCATGATGGCTTTCCCGATCTGTACGTAGTAAGTGGAGGCAGTGAATTGCCTGATGGAGAAGCGGCCTTAGCCGATCATTTATATATTAACGATGGTAAAGGAAATTTTAAGGAATCAAATGATATTCCTTCAATTAAACTGAACAAATCAGCAATAGCAGTTGCTGATATCAATCATGATGGCTATCCCGATATTTTTGTTGCAGGTGCCCCTGCTGTATTAGGCTATGGTACGATTCCAGAATCTTACTTATTAATGAATGATGGACACGGGCATTATCAACACATACAAATACCTGATGAACTGAAATATGCTGGCTTGATAAGATCAGCCGCCTTTGCTGATCTGGATGGAGATGGCTGGCCCGACCTGGTTGTGGCGGGCGAATGGATGCCGGTAAAAGTGTTCATGAACCATAAAGGGAAATTTGTGCAGCAGCATGATGATGGACCGGATAAGCTTTCAGGGTGGTGGCAACGGATTGCATTAGCCGACGTTGACGGAGATGGTAAAACAGACATCATTGCTGGCAATTATGGCTGGAACTCGAAATTAAAACCAACCGATGATGACCCGGTAAAACTTTTTTTATCTGACCTGGATAAAAACGGCACCATTGATCCGATACTTACTTATAGTATCGACAAAAAGGATTACACTTTTTTAGGTAAAGGAGATATTGAGAAACAAGCGCCCATATTGAAAAAGAAATACTTATACTATCATGAATTTGCCGGGAAAACGATACAGGAAATCTTTGGCGATTCATTAAGTAAAACTCCATGGATAACTAATTCATTTACTTCGGGCATATTTTATAATAAGGGACATGGAAATTTTCAATTCAAGGCCCTGCCATCTGATGCGCAGGTAGCGCCACTATTCGGTTTAGCGGTATTGCCAGGTAAAGGAATACTAACCGGAGGGAATTATTCTGGCGTAGTACCTTTTGAGGGGAGATACGACGCAGATTATGGCGATGTTTTGCTGATAGATAAAGCAAGAAATTATAAATTTATTTCATCGGTAGCGTCAGGGTTTTTATTGAGGGGAGAAGTGCGCGATATTAAGCCTATTCGTACTGCAAAAGGGACAATCTATGCGGTGGCAATAAACAACAAACCGATTGAGTTTTTCAAACCAAATTAACAGAGATGAATAAAATATACAGGTTATTGGTAGGCGTAACTGTTCTTTACAGTTCAGTTGCACATGCCCAGGATGAGTGGGTGATAAAAGCAGATAAGATAGACCCAGCAAACTATTATGGTGTTACTGTTGCCAATGGTATGATTGGTATCGTGTCATCACCAGAACCATTTAAAGTGAAAAATGTAGTGCTGGCAGGTGCATACGACCTGTATGGACGCGGCAGGGTAAGCAATTTTTTGAATAGCTTCAACCTGCTTAACATGTACCTGGAAATTAATGGTCATAGAGTTGAGGCGAAGAATATCCACAACTTTAAACAGGAACTGGATATGCAGCACGCGGCTTTCACCACAACTTTTGATTATGGTGACGAAGCTTCTATCAAATACACTTACTATTCGCTTCGTCATCTGCCTTTTACCGTTTTGATGGATATTTCCATCATCGCTAAAAAGCCGATAAATATTACTGCTGCCAGCATCATGGAGGCCCCGGATGCTTTAAAGGATGTGCAGAATTATTATAACGAGATTGACCGCCCGCATGTGACTATTAGTCTGTTGACCTCAACCGCGAAAAGCCCTACCGGAAAACTGTTATTATGTGCCTCAAATACTTTCCTGTTTAATGAAGCACATGGAGAAGAACCCCGTGTGATCCACGAGATGTGGGACAATAACATGCACTTGATGAAATTTAGCAAAAAGATTGATGCAGGACAGACTTATAAATATGCGGTTGCCGGATCATCCATCACATCAGCACATGATGCTGACCCACTAAACCAGGCAGAGCGTTTAACGATGTTCGCAAAACTGGAAGGCCGTGACCGGTTGGTGCAATACCATGAAAAGGCTTGGGATGAGCTTTGGAAGAGCGATATAAAGATTGAAGGCGATCCGCAATCACAACAAGATATACATAGCATGCTGTATCACCTGTATTCGTTTTCCCGTGCAGGAACAGCTTACTCACCTTCGCCAATGGGTTTATCGGGCTTGGGATATAATGGACACGTATTTTGGGATGCTGATTTGTGGATGTATCCTGCCTTATTGGTATTGCATCCTGAGATTGCCAAATCATTGGTTGAATACCGTTACCAGCGATTAGCGGTTGCTAAGCAGAACGCCTTTTCACATGGCTATAAAGGTGCTATGTTCCCATGGGAGAGTGCCGACAGCGGGGTAGAGGAAACGCCTGTATGGGCGCTAAGCGGCCCGTTTGAGCATCATATCACGGCCTGTGTAGCCTTCGCTGCCTGGAACTACTATTGCGTAACTCAGGACAAACAATGGCTGCAGGAAAAAGGCTGGCCTATACTATCTGCTACTGCCGATTTTTGGGCAAGCCGGGTAGAGCGAAACAGCCCGGGGCATTATGACATCAAAGACGTGGTTGCGGCTGATGAATGGGCCGAAAATATCGATAACGATGCTTTTACAAATGCTGCTGCCATTGCCAACTTGCGTAATGCAACCGAAGCTGCCAAAATATTAGGTCTTAAAGCTGATCCGGACTGGGAAACCGTAGCTCAAAATATTCCGATCCTGAAAATGGATAATGGGGTAACCAGAGAGTTTGCATCTTATAAAGGGGAGGGCATCAAACAGGCAGATGTTAATTTGCTTGCATATCCGCTAAAAACTATTACCGACCAGGCACAGATAAAAAAAGACCTGGAATACTATGAAACCCGTGTGCCAAATGAAGGTACACCTGCAATGACACAGGGTATATTCGCGTTATTATATTCAAGGATCGGTGACGGTAACAAAGCGTTACATTTCTTTAAGGATGCTTATGAGCCGAACTTAAATCCCCCCTTCAGAGTGATAGCGGAAACCAAAGGTGGTACAAACCCTTACTTTGCAACCGGAGCAGGAGGCATAGTGCAAAGCTTGCTGATGGGCTTTGGCGGATTGGATATTACACCGCAAGGAATTGTTCAGGTAAAGAGCACTTTGCCATCTAAATGGAAATCGGTAACTATAACCGGGGTTGGAGTAGATAAAAAAACCTATACTGTCAAATGACCAATTTTAACTATTAATATTTTATGAGACGTTTTTTATTTTTTATGCTGATCGGCGCTGTGCTTTTTACCTCGTGCAAGAAGCCTGATTATGAGAAGATATTACATGACCCAACTTTATACAGCCGGACTGTGCACGACCTGAATGCGGTGGTAATGGGTAATAACTTTACACCAGTAGTAGCTTCGCGAAACTATGCTTATGCTGCTATTGCGGGCTATGAAGTAATTGCTGCAGGTCATCCTGATAAGTATAAATCATTAGTCGGCCAGGTAAATGGATTAACAGAGGTTGCCAAACCAATTGCAGGTGAAAAGATAGATTATGAGTACGCATCCATACTTGCATTCTGTAAAGTAGGTGAGGCTGTGACCTTCCCTGAGGGCAGCATGAAGGATTATACCGATAGCCTGCACCAGATTGCTGTTACACACGGCATGCCTTCGGAGATGATCACTAACTCTGAAAATTATGCCAAAGCTGTTGCCGCTTCTATTATGGCCTGGAGCAAGAAGGATAATTATGCTAAAACGAGGAGCGCTCCTAAATTCGCTGTGAATGATTCAGCATGGAGGTGGGTCCCAACTCCCCCGGCTTATTCAGAAGCAGTTGAGCCACATTGGGGCGAGATCAGGACAATGGTAATGCATGATGCAAAAGAATACACTGTTCCACCGCCGCCTGCGTTTAATGTTACCGACCCAAATAGTAAATACTACAAGGAAGTAATGTATATTAAAAATACCAGTGATAGTTTAAATGCTGAGCAGACTCACATAGCCGATTTTTGGGATGATAATCCGGGCAAGCTAAATGTATCGGGCCACGTAATGTTTGTAACCAAGAAATTTTCACCCCCTGGTCACTGGATGAGCATTGTAGGCATTGGCGCCCAAAAGGTGAATGCTGATTTTAACACAACGGTGTGCGCGTATGCAAAAACTGCTATTGCGTTGTTTGATGCCTTTATCGAATCGTGGACAGCTAAATACGTTTACAAAACCGTACGCCCTGAAACTATTGTTGATAAATATTTTGACAAAAACTGGCGGCCGCACTTACAAACGCCGCCATTTCCGGAGTATACCTGCGGGCATTGTACTATATCGGCAGCTGCCGCCGAAGCGCTTACAAGTGTTTTAGGTGATAATGTTGCTTATACTGATACCTCCGAATTAGAATTTGGGATAAAGAGCCGATCTTACAAATCATTCAGAGATGCTGCGAAAGAAAATGTTTTGGCTCGGTTTTATGGGGGTATACACTTTTATAATTCCTGCGTGGTGTCGCACGGTTTCGGTGACATTGTTGGTGATTCCGTTGTCAAGAAACTGATAATGAAAAAATAAATTTAATCAGGATATTTAATTGAAAGGCAGCTGAATAAATGACTGCCTTTTCTATTTTGGCTAAACCAATTTAACCTGCCATATTATGCGCTACATTTTACCCATTGCTTTTGGCTTTTTAATCATCTGCGGATGTAATAATAATCAGTCTCAATCTGATAAAACATCCCAATCAACGGGTAAAACCGATTCAATAACCGATTGGGCGTTGCTTCCATTTACAAAACTGGACAGCGTAAACCCAATTTTACAACCGGGCACAGGAAGCTTTATCGACCCGATACGTAAGACGAAAGTTTTATGGGAAGAAAAAGATGTGTTTAATCCTGCGATAGTTCAGAAGGATGGTAAGATATACATGCTTTATCGTGCACAGGATAAAATCGGTAAACCCGGCGGCACTTCACGGATTGGTTTAGCAGTTAGTACGGATGCTATCCATTTTACACGCATGCCTGCGCCGGTACTATATCCTAACAATGACCAGTATAAAAAACTGGAATGGGAAGGCGGTTGCGAAGACCCACGTGTAGTTAAAGATAGTCTTGGTACTTATTATATGACTTATACTGCTTACGACGGTCAGATAGCACGTCTGCTTGAGGCTACCTCAAAAGATCTGCAACATTGGACAAAGCATGGTAGTGTGTTTGCAAAAGCATATGATGGCAAGTATGCAAAACTATGGAGTAAGTCAGGATCGATTGTTTCTGTTTATAAGGACGGGCAACCAGTTGCTGTCAAAATTAATGGTAAATACTGGATGTATTGGGGCGATACGCAAATATGGTGTGCTTACTCGAACAATCTGCTTGATTGGACACCGATAGAAATGAAGGCGGGTGAGCATCCACCAGTAAAGTTAAGATCACAAGCCTTAAACATGCCTGATCTGAAAGTAGTATTGCCGACCCGTGAAGGCAAATTTGATAGTGACCTTGTTGAATCAGGGCCACCGGCAATGCTGACAGATAAAGGAATACTTCTTATCTATAATAGCAGAAATATGCGGGAGTACGGTGACAAATCGCTGCCTGACGGTACCTATGCTGCTTCACAGGTGCTATTTGATAGGAATAACCCGACAAAGATCATCAAACGGATGAGCACTTGGTTTATGCGTCCTGAAAAACCTTATGAAATAACCGGGCAGGTAAACCAGGTTTGTTTCCTGGAAGGGTTAACAGAATTTAAAAACGTATGGTTTTTGTATTATGGTACAGCTGATTCGAAAATAGCGGTGGCAGCCAGTAAGTAATATCAGGCAACCTCTGTTGCAAGCATGCTTATTCCCTGGGCTTGTAAAGTATAACCAGCCCTGAAAAGTTCAATGGCCTCGTTCACAGCTCTTTTTTGTTCTAAAAGTATATGCAGTTGCTCTACGGTTGGGATGTGGTTATAAAGGTAGGTATTATATTTTTTGGCAGCGTTAAGCTCATTTTTCAATATTGTGCTAATAATAGCCTGATCGTCTTTTGACTGAGCTACACTTTTTACAAGTTTAACCAATAACGGCTTGATCTTATTTAATGCATTGTGACTTTTTTTGCTTTTATCCCGAAAACCTTCTTTTAAGGTGATCGCAAATTCAGCGCGTTCAGAAGCCAGTTTGATGGCAATTTCCTTTAATTCTGACAGAGCAGACTCGGCAGCCAATTTTTTATAATTTTCTGCGCAGGTATGCAGCGATACAATCAGGTCATTTAAATATTTCGGATAATCTGATCGCTTGTTTTTAATTGCATCCAGGTTATCAGCTTTAATTTTGATCACTTTTTCCATATTCTCCACAGTAATGAACACGTAGTTCAACATTACAAGTGTAAGATAGTTTTTTTAATTAAAAATAAAAAGACCACTCTTTTGAGGAAAGTGGCCTTTCGTATATCTATATATTGCTTGATTATCTCGACGCGTTACGCGGATCAGGCTTGAATTTTAGTTGATATTCCTGTGGTGGAGTGCCCCCTGATAAGTTCTTCACGAAGTAATCCCAGCGGCGACGCATCATATATGGGGAAAATCCTCCGTAGCCGTGAGCAGCATTTGGGAAAACAACCAGGTCATAATCTTTATTTGCTTTTTCTAATGCTTCAACCACTAACAAAGTATTTTCCGGAGGAACGTTGTCATCCATTAAGCCATGAGCAAGCATTAATTTGCCTTTCAGGTTTTTCGCATAATTCTCATTTGCCTGTGCTTCATAATTGGAATTAGCTAACAAACCATCGTAACGTTCGCCCCAATCGTCTTCATAATTGCGGTTATCGTGGTTACCTGATTCGGAGATACCTACTTTAAAGAAATCAGGATAACGGAACATAGCTGTTGCTGTAGCAAAGCCACCACCCGAATGTCCCCAAATGCCAACACGGGTAGTATCTAAATACCCATATTTTTCAGCTAATTGCTTTATACCTGCTATTTGATCCGGAATGGTGTTTTCGGCCATGTTACCATAACTCATATCATGAAAGCTCTTTGAACGCAAAGGGTTGCTTGTGCCTTCAATTGCTACAACTACAAAGCCTAACTCCGCCAAAGCTTGGTTATCGCCTCTTGATGCAGAGAAAGACCAGCTACCAACGCTACCACCTTGCGGGCCAGGGTAGATATAATCTATAACAGGATATTTCTTATTCGGCTCAAGTTTAGTAGGAGTGAACATTAAACCATAGATATCGGTTTTGCCATCGTGGGCTATCAGTTTAACCGGCGTTGGTGCATGCCAGCCTGTGGCTTCAAGTCTTGATACGTCTGTTTTCTCGAGGTCGGTAATTACTTTACCGTTCAGGTCTCTTAAAACAGTTACAGGAGGTATATTCGGTTGCGAATAACTATCGATAAAATAGTTCTCAGAAGGCGAGAAGGTTACCTGATGATTGCCAACTTCAGGAGTAAGCACAGCAAAATGCTTACCATCGAATCCAACTTTGCAAAACTGGCTGAAATAAGGGTTTTCCGCCTCACGGCCATCGGCTATGAAATATACGACGCGGTTCTTTTCATCTACCTTCAATAATTGTGTAACTACCCAATTACCTTTGGTAATCTGGTTTTTTACTTTGCCGGTAGATGCATCGTACAAGTAAAGGTGTCCCCAGTTATCACGCTCGGAAAACCAAATGATCTCTTCAGTTTTAGGAAGATAATGCCAGTTAATAGTACCCCAGCCTGATTCGTATTGAGTAGGCACCGATTCCTCAAACACTTCACGCACTTTCCCGGTTGAAGCATCCGCTATACGCATCTTCTCAACTTTATGGTCGCGTGAAGTAGATACAAAAGCCAGTTGACTTGCATCTGGGCTCCAATCTACATCATCAAAAGTACCACTGCTTGAAATATCGTCACTTAATGTTGCCCTGTGCGGATCAGGCGCCACATCCAGTTTAATTACTTTAGGTTCATCAACATTAATAATAACTCTGTGGATCATTGCAATTTCTTTGTCTCCTGGTAATGGATATTTCCATGCTTTCAGTTTGGGTGCGCCAACATTAGTCGAAACCAGGTACATGTCACTTGTGTTCCGCTGATCCTGCTTAAAAGTCGCTATCTTTTTTGAATCAGGCGACCAGCGCAGAATGGCCGCATCGCTATGTTTCCAGCCTGCATTATCGGTAGCATATCCAAAATCTTTTATACCATCGGTAGTTAATTCCGTTTCCTTGTGACTTTCTTCATCACGCACCCACAAGTTATAATCTTTTATGTAGGCCACCTTTTTACCATCCGGCGATGTCACTTCTAATTCAGCCCTTCTTCGGCCACGCGCCCTTTCTTTGCCTGCTTTTGGATGTGAATCGTCTGGTTTGCAATCATAGGTCTGCAGATTACAGCTCCATTGTTTGCCATCTGCTTCAAAAATCACCGATTTGCCATCTGCCGAAAAGCTAATAGAATTGAAAGGCAGCATATCGGCCTCATATTGTTTACCTACAGCTTTTGATAAAGAAGCTGCTAATTTCTGTTGATCAAATGCAGCAGCACGTGTTTTTTTAGCGGGATCAACCAGTATAAATTCACTGCCCTTCGCGGTCAATACACGATACCAGAATTTATCTCCATCAAACCATACCGCGTTTACGTTTTCATGGTCAATGAGTGGTGTTGTGTTATAACTCAGAAATTTTTCGGCGTGTTCGTAATCTTTTGCAGTTAACTGAGGCCCCTGCTGGGCATTGGCAGTTACCACTAATGCCAGGAATGGCATAGCGAGAAGTAATTTGTTCATGATGATCAGTTAAAAATTATGGGATGCAAATTAATGTTTTTTACACTTAATTGGCATGTGTAATAAGTTTGTGGCAAAATAAAAAAGAGCCATCAATCAGGAAGCATCAAATTGAATATCCCATATGATGGTGCGTTTATCATCGCTGACCGATATGAGCTGATTACCGTTCCATGCAAGCTTATTGATAGATAATACATGACCTGGATAGCCTTTTTCGCGACTGATGATCTTGTATAGTTTAAAATCGTCAGCACCCCATATTTTGATGCTTTTGTCCATGCTTGCAGTCGCGAAATAAGGTAGCGACGGGTGAAATGCAATATGATTCACAGCGAACATGTGAGCAGGTATGTTTCTTATGAACTCGAAGTTAAGTGCGTCCCATATTTTGATTTGCGCATCACGCGAACCGGATACTAAATAGCTGCCATCCGGAGCATACTGAACAACGAATACTGCCATGGTATGACCATGAAGACTTTTGATGAGAGAATAGTCATCCACGTCATATACCTTGATCGAACTATCCCGGCAACCGAAAGCCACTTGTTTTTCATCGGGGGAAACACTTATACTGCGGATAGTATCCTTGGATACCGGAATAGTATAAATTTTTTGCAGGTCTTTCAAGTTCCATACAGACACAGTGCCGTCTTCGGAAGCCACTAATAGCTCACTTTTACGTTGAACAGATTTTATATCAAAAATAGGTGCCTGGTGAGCGTGCAAAACATGAGTGATCTTTTGTTCAATAAAGTTGAAAACCAATACATGACCGCTTCGTAAACCAGCAAAAAGAAGAGGGTACCCCTGCGGACAGTAAATTGCATAAACAGAAGCTTTTACCGGGAACAATACCTTGATAAAAGCATTATCCTTCAGGCTCCATTCAACCACGCCCTTATCATTGCCACCAGTAAATAATATGCCTGGCTTTTGAGATAGTTCAAGTGAAAATATAGGGTTACTGTGGCCGGCGAGTTCTGCTATTTTAGTTGCGGTGATCATTTTGTCAGTTTGCACTTGGCGGTTTGCAGTGTGCAGTTAATCTGCCAACTGCCAACTGCCAACTTATTTATGCCTGCTCTCCAGATTCTTTGCAATAGTTTCCAGGTTGAGCCCTTTTTCGCGCAGTAGTACGATCAAATGGAAAACCAGGTCGGATGCTTCATTGATCATATCTGTTTCGGTTTCTGCCAACGCAGCTATTACAGTTTCTACGCCTTCTTCACCAACTTTTTGGGCTATTTTGTTCAGCCCTTTTGCACGCAGCTTATTTACGTATGAACCTTCTTGCGGATTCTCATAGCGATCGTTAACAATCTGCTCCAGTTGTAGGATGAAATTCTGATTGTATTCAGTATTGAAACAGCTTCTTGCCCCGGTATGACAGGTGGGGCCGTCGGCTTTTACTTTGATTAATAAAGTATCATTGTCGCAGTCTAATGCGATGCTTTTCACATGAAGGAAATTATTGCTGGTTTCGCCCTTTGTCCACAGTCGGTTTTTTGAGCGCGAAAAAAAGGTAACAATATTTTCCTTAACAGTTTTATCGTAGGCTTCCTGGTTCATATAACCGAGCATCAGCACCTCAAGGGTGTGCTCATCCTGTATGATCACCGGAACTAAACCGTCGCTTTTGTTAAAATCAATAGCCATTTTAATGCTTTTTAATAAAGTAATAGATTTCTCTTTAAGGGGTTAAGAGAGGTTCCTTATTTCAATATGATTTTGCTTCAACACTTCTTTCAGGTCTGGGATCAATATCTCACCATAATGGAATACTGACGCTGCTAAGGCTGCATCCACATTGGCTTTTTCAAATACATCCACAAAGTCCTGCACTTTACCTGCACCACCTGACGCAATTACAGGGATATGAACGGCATCATTTACCTGCTTTAAAAACTGGTTATCAAAACCGCCCTTTGTACCATCATGATCCATCGATGTAAGCAATATTTCGCCCGCGCCACGATCTTCTGCTTCCAGTATCCAATCGAAAGTTTCTTTTTCAGTAGGAATACGGCCGCCATTCAGGTGTACAATATTTTTGCCATCAACATGGCGCGTATCAACGGCTACTACAACAAACTGAACACCAAATGCCTTTGCTAACTCATCAATCAGTGCCGGATTGCGGACTGCAGCCGAATTGATGGATATTTTATCAGCGCCTGCATTTAAAAGAGCGTCCGCATCAGCAATCTCATTTATTCCACCACCTATAGTAAATGGAATATTGATCTGCCTTGCCACTGCTTTTACCAATTCTACCATAGTTTTGCGGCGTTCGTGAGTTGCTGTGATATCTAAGAATACCAACTCGTCAGCACCCTGATTTGAATAATTCCAGGCCAACTCAACCGGGTCTCCTGCATCGCGCAGATCGACGAAGTTGACACCTTTTACAGTGCGACCATCTTTAACATCCAAACAAGGTATAATCCGCTTCGCGAGGCTCATATGGAAATTAATGATTTCAAATTCCAGTTCTTGATCTCGTCGATGTTGATGCGCCCTTCATAGATCGCTTTGCCTACTACGACAGATTCTACCTTTATTTTGCTCAATTCTTCAATATCTTTCATTGAACTAATACCACCAGATGCAATCAGTTTAATAAATGGTGAGTGGTCAAGCAGTTTCTGGTATAAGTCTATCCCGGCGCCGGCCAGTTTACCATCCTTATTGATATCAGTACATAAGAAACGGAAAAAGCCCAGTTGCAAACACCTGTTAACGTAGTCCATTAGTTTGATAGGAGAGCTTTCCATCCAGCCTGAATATTTGATCACTTCATCCAGTACATCTATCGCAACGATCACCTGGTCGGAACATTTTTCTTTTCCGCAGATTTCTTTACTCAGATCAGGCAAGAAAGTCGGATTAGTGATGGCTTGTGTGCCAACAATTACCCGGTGTACACCCGCATCAATAAGCTCTTTTACTTTATCAATGCTGCGTATACCCCCGCCATATTGCACCTTCATATCCGTTTTTCGGATTACATCAAACAGGTACTGCTGATTACTAAAATCGTTTTTTGCACCGTTCAGGTCGATGATATGAATGAAATCAGTACCATGCGACTTGTACTTTTCGATCATTTCTTCGAGGGTAACATCGTATTCGGTTACCTGCTCGTAATCGCCCTCGCGCAGCCTTACGACACGTTTATTTAAAATATCTATCGCCGGAATTATATACATCGCTTTATAAGTTTGAAAAATTAGTCAGTAATGTTTCGCCAAATTTGCCCGATTTTTCGGGGTGAAATTGAACTCCAAAGAAGTTATCTCTCCAAATTGATGCCGAAAATTTTAAACTATAATTAGTTGAGGCCAACGTATATGCCGGGTTGAACTCAATAAAATATGAATGTACAAAGTAAAAATGTGATCCGATTGGAATATTTTTAAACAGCGGATTCTCTTTTTCGCTGTAAACCTGGTTCCACCCGGTGTGTGGAACTTTGTATTCGGAGCTATCGGTGAATCGTTTGGTTTTTATCGGAAAGAGATTCAGCATATTGGCATCGCCTTCTTCAGAGTGAGCCGTAAGCAACTGCATGCCAACACAAATACCGAGCGTAGGCTTCTGTATAGCCTTAATTTTGTCGACCATGCCACTTTGCTGCAGCTTATTCATGGCAGCACCGGCATGTCCTACACCGGGTATGATATAGCGGTCAAATTGTTCAAAATCTGCTTCACTATGCACCATGCCATATTTTATGCCTAATCTGTCTAAAGCGGCAGTTAATGAAAAAATATTTCCGGCACCGTATCTTATTATTCCAATCATTCAGTTTGCAGTTATTAGTTTGCAGTTGGCAGCCAAAGTTTGAAGTCAGCGTGTGTGCAAACTGCAAACCGGCAATTGCCAACTTAAAGAACCCCTTTAGTAGACGGTAATACCATATTATTTACGTCACGTTTAACGGCCATTTTTATTGCTTTTGCAAAAGCTTTAAAAATAGCTTCTATTTTATGATGCTCGTTTTGTCCTTCGGCTTTAATATTCAGGTTGCATTTGGCTGCATCTGAGAATGACTTGAAGAAATGATAGAACATTTCGGTAGGCATTTCGCCGATCTTCTCGCGTTTAAATTCCGCGTTCCAAACAATCCAGTTTCTTCCGCCAAAGTCTATTGCTACCTGGGCAAGGCAATCATCCATCGGCAGGCAGAAGCCGTAGCGTTCAATGCCACGTTTATCGCCTAAAGCAGTGGCAAACACCTCACCTAATGCAATGCCTGTATCTTCTATAGTGTGATGCTCGTCGATATGCAGATCGCCTTTTGCCTCAATTTCCAAATTGATATTGCCATGGCGCGCTATCTGATCCAACATGTGGTCAAAAAAATGCACGCCCGTAGATACTTTTGCTGTTCCCTTGCCGTCAAGATTAAGCTTAATGTAAATATCAGTTTCTTTTGTGGTGCGACGATGTTCAGCAACACGTTCGCCAACTTTCAGAAATTCGTAAACTTTTTGCCAGTCGGTGGTTTCAAGAGCGATAACATCTTCCAAAGCATCGTGCTGCTCCTGCGTAAATTCACCGCCACCCAGGTTTGAACCATTGTTTAACCAGATAGCCTTTGCACCCAGATTTTTGGCCAACAGGATATCGTTTTTACGGTCACCGATGGTGAATGAACCTTTCAAGTCATATTCATCATTACCGATGTATTGTGTAAGCAATGCTATGCCTGGTTTACGGGTAGGTGCGTTGTCCCGTGGAAAGGTTTTATCTACAGCAAAATGAGAAAACTTCACGCCTTCATTTTCAAATGCCTTTATAACAAAGTTTTGTATTGGCCAGAAAGTATCTTCAGGATAAGATGAGGTACCTAAACCATCCTGGTTAGTTACCATTACCAGTTCGAAATCCAGTTCCTTTGCAATCTTTGATAACCATGGCAAAGCACCCGGATAGAATTCCAGCTTTGCAAAAGAGTCGATCTGCTCGTCGGCAGTTTCCAATATCAGCGTACCATCACGGTCTATGAATAATACTTTTTTTGGTGCGCTCATTTATAATTTTTTAAAGCTTGTAATAAGATGTTATTTTCCTCAGGAGTTCCAACAGTCACCCGTAAGCATCCCTCGCAAAGCGTTACTTTTGAACGGTCGCGAACAATGATACCCCGCTCTACGAGATAATTATAAATTCCTCTCGGGTCAGTTGTTTTTACCAGTATAAAATTAGCATCAGAAGGATAAATATCGATCACGAACTCGTAATCTTTTAGCTCAAGTACCAGTTTATCGCGCTGTGCCAAAGTTTCTTTTATCCAACCATTTACCTGGTCTACATTTTCCAGCGCTTTCAGAGCCAGTTGTTGCGACGCATCATTGATGTTATAAGGAGGCTTTACCTTATTCATCACCTCGATGATCTCTTCACTGGCAAAGGCCATGCCTACGCGCAAACCTGCCAGGCCCCATGCTTTTGACAAGGTCTGCAGTACCACCAGGTTAGCATATTCGGTCAGTTCCTGTATAAAGGTCTTTTGTCGGCTGAAATTGATATAAGCTTCATCAACTACTACGATTCCATTGAAATTCGCAAGGAGTGTTTCCACATCGTCCCGGTTCATCGAATTGCCTGTTGGATTGTTAGGCGAGCAAACGAATATGATTTTAGTGTGACTATCAATAGCTTCGGCAATCCCTTCAATATTTAATTGGAATTCTTCCGTAAGCGGTACTTTCTTTATTTTGATGTCATTAATATTGGCAGATACCTCGTACATGCCATAAGTTGGCGGCACCAGGATCACATTATCCACACCAGGATTACAAAATGCTCTTACGAGAATATCTATTGCTTCGTCACTGCCATTACCCAAAAAGATATTACGCGGTGGAACGCCTTTGATTTCGCTTAGACGCTTTTTTACCTCGTATTGTAAAGGATCGGGATAACGATTGTAGTTCTGTTCCAACGGTGAACCGAATGCATTTTCATTTGCATCCAGGTAAACACTGGCCTCGCCCTGGAACTCGTCACGTGCAGATGAGTAGGGGGTGAGGTTTTTAATATTTTCTCTTAGTATGTTGTTGATGTCAAACATTGTCTTTCATGATTTTTGAACACGATTGAGCGATCTTTTTGATTTTCAGGATTGATCCTGATCATCCATTTAATCCTTTAATCGTGTTCTAACAATTACCGCATTCTTGTGCGCCTGTAAACCTTCCAATTCGGCCAAAACTTCCACAGTGCGCCCTATACTTTGTATCCCTTCAGGATTGATATGCTGAAACGTGATCTTCTTAACAAATGAATCAACTGATACCCCTGAATAAGACCTTGCATAAGCGCTGGTAGGTAAGGTATGATTAGTGCCCGAAGCATAATCACCTGCACTTTCCGGGGTCAGGTTTCCTAAGAATACTGAGCCTGCATTGATGATCTTGCCGGTAATCTGTTGCCACTGATCAGTAGCCAATATCAAATGCTCCGGTGCATACTCATTGCTGAATTGCATGGCTTCATCCAGATCATTTACCGCTATAATGTACGAGTTGTCAATTGCTTTGCCTGCTATAACAGCACGCGGTAATACGGGTAGTTGTTTATTTAATTCTTCAATCACCTTCTCAGCAAATGAATTTGAAGTAGTTACTAAAACCGATTGGCTGTCTACACCGTGTTCGGCCTGTGCCAAAAGATCTGCTGCAACATAAGCGGGCACAGCGCTATCATCTGCAATTACCAAAACTTCCGATGGTCCGGCGGGCATATCGATAGCGGTATTAGTCGTAGATTGAACTATAGTTTTTGCTTTGGTAACGTACTGATTACCTGGTCCAAATATCTTGTCAACTTTAGGAATACTTTCAGTACCATGAGCCATGGCTGCGACCGCTTGTGCTCCGCCTGTAAGGTATACCTTTTCTATCCCTAATAATTGTGCCACGTAAGCAATATAAGCGTTTATCTTACCATCCTTTTGAGGAGGAGAACATATCACAATCTCATGGCAGCCAGCAATGCGGGCCGGTATGCCCAGCATCAAAAAGGTACTTGGCAAAACAGCTGTTCCACCGGGGATATAAAGACCAACTCTTTCAATCGGCCTCAATTCGCGCCAGCAGGTTACACCCGGCATGGTTTCTACTTTTGACTCAGTATGAAGCTGCGTTTCGTGAAACTTACGGATGTTATTGTAAGCAGTATCCAGCGCATTCTTTTGCTCAGGTTTCAATTCAGAAGCGAGTTGAGCTAACTCACCTTTGCCAATGAACAAACTTTTTAATTCAACTTTATCAAATTTAGCCGCATAATCCAGTAAAGCAGCATCGCCGTGGCTACGGACATTATTGATGATGTCTTCAACCACATTACGTATTTCATCGGCAGGGTCAACATTGCGCTGAACCAGCTTCTGAATATCTTGTTTGCTTAGATTTGAATAGTTGTATGTCCTCATTGTTCAGTTTGCAGTGAGCAGTTTTCAGTTAGCAGTTAAAAAAGCAAACTGCAAACTTAAAACTGCAAACTTTTAAAATATGATTTTCTCGATCGGCATTACAGTGATGCCCTGTGCGCCTGCTTGTCTCAATTGGTTGATCCTGTCCCAGAAGTCATTTTCAGGTATTACGGTATGTACTGCAACCCAACCTTCTTCAGCCAGTGGAACAACTGATGGGCTTTTTACACCCGGAAGCAATTCGATCGCTTTCCCCAGATCATCTTTATGGATGTTCAATACCACGTACTTGGTTTCTTTGGCTCTCAGCACAGATTGAACGCGTTGCAACAATTCCTGCACATGCTCGTGATTTTCGATGCCTGCTTTACCTATCATAATAGCTTCCGATGACATTACATTGCAGAAAGGTTTCAGTCCGTTGCTTTTTAATGTGCCGCCTGTAGATACAAGGTCGCAGATCGCGTCACTTAGTCCTAAACCCGGAGAAATTTCAACCGAGCCTGAGATAGTACGTATTTCAGCATTGATATTTTTCTCTTTCAGGTATTTGCCCAATATTACAGGGTAGGTGGTAGCAATCGATTTACCGCTCAATTCGCTAACATCTTCTATATCGTAAGAGTTTGGTATGGCGATTTTTAACGAGCATTTACCAAAGCCCAGGCGTTGCAGATATGCTACCTCAACTTCAGTTTCCTGTATTACGTTTTCGCCAACAATACCCAGGTCGGCAATGCCATCCTGAACATACTCAGGAATATCGTCGTCGCGCAGAAAAAGGATCTCCAGCGGAAAATTGGATACGCCTGAAATAAGCGAACTTTTGTAGTTATCGAAGTCGAGGCCGCAATTTTTTAGCAACTCAACAGATTTTTCATTGAGCCTTCCGGATTTCTGGATGGCTATTTTAAGTGTTTTCACAAATTAAATTTAAAGGTATTACAAATAAACAGGGGGCTATATTTCTTTCAGAAACAGACATTATCTGGTCGCCAAATGATGGCGATGATGCATATTGTGATGATGTATGTTGAACCCGTTCATTTTTGTATAGTAAAGCTATAGATGAAGTGTTGCAAATATATATTTTATTTGATAAAATCAAGGTTAAGTTTCGGCTGTAATACGATAAACCTTAATAAATTGTTCATAACAATTTGTTAATAAGCAATTTCCGGATTGATTTTAATGTAGCAATTATAACCAGAATTGACTGCGGACATTTAATACTTACTTCGCACTCTCGTCGTAATAATAGATTTCGCCTTCCTTGGCGCTGCCAATTTTGACGAGTTTTTTATTAGCCATGATATCTGGCAAACTGATCAGTTCTGAATTATACAGATTATCAAACCAGATCAAGTAAAAACGCTTTTCGGCATACATTTTCTGCACCAGGTTAGTTTGCAGTTTGTGTGGTATCAGGGTTGACGACATGCCGGTAAATAAATAAACCGCTTCGTCAGCATCGCTATAAATAGGTATTCCTGGTTTAAACATGTGCTGATGCTTTCTCAGGTACTGCACAAATTCAGATTTATTCCAACTATCGTCGCTGTATCCTGGTACACCGTAATCATTTTCATCATCATAACGCTGATAATCTACCAACACAGTTGAATATTCAAAGGCAAGCATAAGTAAAATAGCTACGCCTGATAAAGCATATTTTGACGCCTTGTTTTTGATCAATCTTAACACATCGGGAACCCAGCTTGTGCAAGAGATCAGTAACGGAATAAACATTGGGGCTATGAGCCTGCTGTTGATACGCTCATACCGAGATATACTAGCCGAAACTACTATAAATAGCCCGTAGACCAATGCAAAAGCGATCACTATGTTTTCAACGGTATCAATCTTACGTTTGTAGGTCTTCCAGGCCAAAATGCCCGCCAGCGCTAAAAGTATAAAAGCGGTAATAAAAGCAGCATACGGATCGGCTTTATCAGTTCGTAATGCCGCCCAATCCCAAATTACTGTGCCGAAATAATGCAGGTTATCTACAAATGGCGTAATGGAAGGTTCTCGTGTACCCGTGCTTAAACCGGTATTGATTCGGTTCATGATCAGGTTGCCGACTAGTAAAGAGATCGACACAAAACCGTAGATCAAGATATGTTTTATCTTTTTCTTAATAGGAAGCTCGGTATCAAGTAGTAGCATCAAACCACCTGTGCCTACTATTGTGATCCCTGCATAACGTGTAATGCAAATAATAGCAGTAATGAAAGCAGCAATTAACAATGCTTTAGTAGTATGCGATTGCAAATAATGCCGGTATGCTATAATAAATAGAAGGGACTCGAATATAAACAAGGTTTCCGACCAAAGGAAGCTATATATCTCCAGTAACCCCGGACTTAGTATGATTGCTATTAATATCAGCCATTTATAAATCCTTGCATGCGAAGTAAAATTTTCCAGTATCCAACCGGTAGTAAATACAACTGCAGCAAATAGGCAGCTATTGATTGTCGCCCCGGCAGTAATTGGGTCAATACGTGTTATGAATTGTATAATGCCTAAAAAAACAGGGTAGAACACAGGAAAAAATACCAGCGGACCTTTATTAAAAGTCAGGATCGATCCATGTGCCTGCAAATTGGTAGCCGTACTGGCATACATAATCGAGTCGGGCGAAAGACCTACTCCGCTATAAGAAGTGAACAGATAGATTGCATAATAAGCTATAATGGCAGCAATAAGTGAATCAAGATTTTTAAGATAAAGGTTCAACTTCATGTTAGTTGTACTGGTTGTAGTAGTTGTATTGGTTGTTAGTTTAAATGTAAGTCTAAATTACGTTTTTGACTAATTGACTTCATTAATATTTCTGGTTTCTTAAAGGTTGGTCTCGTTTGTTATAAAGCTGGAATGGCTGCAAATGTTTTTTTGATAATGAATCAATTAAAACCTCTTTAACCAATACAACTAGTACAACCAATACAACTGCTCAACCATCACTCAATCAAATCCAATACATCACTGATAGGCTGATCACTATTGATCAATATCCCTTTTACACCTGCTGCCGTACCCGCTTCTACATCCCGTTCACGGTCACCTATAAAATAAGATTTGGCCGGATCGATATTGTATTTTTCTATGCCACGAAGTAACAAACCGGGTTTTGGTTTACGACAATCGCATTCGCCGGTAAAGTTAGGATGATGCGGACAATAGAAAATATCCGTGAACTCAACGCCGTGCTCCTTGTATATAGCCCTCAACTTTGTATGCATTTTGCTGAGTTCTTCTTCGGTATACCATCCTTTGGCAAGGCCGCCCTGATTTGTGGCTACTATTAATAAGTACCCTCTATCTTGCAAAGTTTTTAGAGGCTCGATATTTTGTTCAAGCACGTGGAAATCTTCCAGTCGGCACACGTAATCGCCCATCTCCTGGTTTAGTACTCCGTCGCGATCCAGGAACACAGCTTTAGTTTTAGCAGGTGTATTCATTGCCGCAAAGTTAATAATTCTTGAAAATTCATATTTTCAGAATGCAAGCTAGAATTTGCAAAGTCTGAACGTTGTGGTTGAAAAGTAGAATAATTCTAAAATAGCGACCCTGATTTTATCAATTTTACAATCTTAAGGCTAAAAACCGCTTCCTTTTGCAACTTTTAGTCCGGTTGACGGGATTCTTTATTACTATGCAGGCATATCAAATATTAATATGCGATTACGAAAATGTTATAATGAAACTTAAATTATTAACAAAAATTGAATTTTTATATGATTTAGGTAATATTTTTTAACATAATCTGAAAAATTACTAACTATATTACAAAAAAGATTATTAATTTGTAATTTCGTAATTACCGACCTAAGTGAAAATACTTATAAAACTGAGAGATTGAAGATGGATCAAACTGATAACCCCCAGCAGGGCCTTTACAGGCCGGAATTTGAACACGACTCGTGCGGAACCGGGTTTATAGCCAATATACACGGCCATAAATCCAACCAGATTATAGATGATGCCCTTACTATGCTGGAGAATATGGAACACCGCGGTGCCTGCGGCTGTGATCCTGAAACTGGTGACGGTGCGGGTATTTTAATACAACTACCCCATGAATTTTTAATGGATGAATGCTCTAACTTGGAAATCAGCCTGCCTGAGCCAGGAGAGTATGGTGTAGGGATGATATTTTTCCCGAAAGATTCATCATTAAAGAAAGCGTGCCGCATGGTAATCGCCAATGCGCTTGAAAAATTAGGTCTTCAAAAATTAGGTTATCGTAAGCTGGCTGTCGATTCAACAGTGATAGGAGAGACCGCTCATCTTGCTGAACCGGATGTGGAGCAATTATTTGTTTTAAGACCACATCATATTACTAATGTAAATGACTTTGAACGTAAGCTTTACGTTTTAAGAAGATATATCAATAAAACCATCACCGAAACCATTCCCGGAGCTGGTGAGCATTTTTATTTTACTTCATTTTCCTGCAAAACCATTATTTACAAAGGTCAGCTGACCACTTACCAACTGCGTAAATATTTTGCAGACCTGAGAGACCCGCGTATTGCATCTGGCCTTGCTATGATCCACTCGCGTTTCTCAACTAATACTTTCCCATCATGGAAGCTAGCTCAACCATTTAGATTGATCGCTCATAATGGTGAGATTAATACTTTAACAGGTAACCTGAACTGGTTCTATTCGGGCTTGAAATCTTACGTTTCATCTTACTTCACCAGTGAAGAGATGGAGATGTTGTTGCCGGTTATTGACAATAATCAATCAGACTCAGCCTGTTTGGATAACATCATTGAAGTTTTACTTCATACTGGTCGTTCATTACCACATGTAATGATGATGCTGATCCCTGAAGCATGGGATGGTAATGAGCAGATGGATCCGGTCAAAAAAGCATTCTACGAATACCATGCTACTTTGATGGAGCCGTGGGACGGCCCGGCCGCTATTACTTTTACTGATGGTAAACTGATTGGTGCTTTATTGGACAGAAATGGTTTGCGTCCGTTGCGCTTTGTGATCACCAGCGATGGCCGTGTTATCGCAGCCTCTGAAGCCGGTGTATTGACCATTGATGATAAAACCGTTTTACGCAAAGGCCGTTTGCAGCCCGGTAAAATGTTGCTGATCGATACCGACAAAGGCAAGATCATCACCGATGAAGAAATAAAGAAACAAATAGCCTCACGCCAGCCCTATGGTCAATGGTTGGAGAACTATAAAATACGCATGGAAGACCTGGCTGAGCCTCGTTTGGCTTTCGCGCCGCTGTCTCCAGGTGCTGTGTTCCGTTATCAGCAGGTGTTTGGTTACACTCGCGAGGATATCGAAACTATTATCAAGCCAATGGCTGTTGATGGTAAAGAGCCTGTAGGTTCAATGGGTACTGACGTGCCTTTGGCAATACTATCTGATAAGCCACAACATTTATCAAGCTATTTTAAGCAATTCTTTGCGCAGGTAACCAACCCGCCAATCGACCCGATCCGTGAGCGTTTGGTAATGAGCCTTGCAACCTTTATAGGTAACAATGGTAACCTGCTGGACGAAGATAAAATGCACTGCCATTGTGTGGCTCTGAAACACCCGATCCTGGTTGATCACGATCTTGAAAAACTGAGAAGTATCGACACCGGTATGTTCCATGCTAAAACACTACAGTGCTATTTTGTAGCTGATGGTATGCCGGGTTCATTAGAAAAAGGTATAGCAAGACTTTGTCGTTATGCAGAAGATGCTGTTGATGAAGGTTTTGAAGTATTGATCCTTTCCGACCGCGCTATCGACTCAGAACATGCTCCGATTCCATCTTTGTTAGCCGTTTCTGCTGTTCACCACCATTTGGTACGTAAAGGATTGCGTGGTGCTGTAGGTTTGGTTGTTGAAGCAGGCGACGCCTGGGAAGTACACCACTTTGCTACTTTGTTAGCATTTGGCGCTACTGCTATTAATCCATACCTGGCACTTTCTACCATCAATACGATCAAAGAAAATGGTAGCCTGGAAACCAGCCAGGATGTTAAAACACTGACTAAAAACTATGTAAAAGCCATCTGCGATGGTTTGTTAAAGATATTCTCTAAAATGGGTATCTCAACGCTGCAGTCTTATCATGGGTCGCAGATATTTGAGATACTGGGTATTAACAAAACTGTAGTTGACCGTTATTTCGCAGGCGGCGTAACCCGCATAGGCGGCTTAGGTCTTGACGAAATAGCTCGCGAATCACTTTGTAAGCACAAGATTGGGTTCGGCAGCAGTAAAACTGAGGCGAGCATATTACCGGAAGGCGGTATCTACCAGTGGAAACGCAGGGGTGAAGAGCACCTGTTCAATCCAACTACAGTGCATTTATTGCAACATGCCACCCGAATGAATGATTATTCGATCTACAAAAATTATGCAAAACAGATCAATGAGCAGGGCGAAAAACATTTTACTATACGCGGATTGCTCGACTTTGCACATCACCGTGAATCAGTAAAGCTGGAAGAAGTAGAGCCTGCAGAAAGCATTATGAAGCGTTTTGCGACAGGTGCAATGTCTTTTGGTTCAATATCACATGAGGCTCACAGTACTTTGGCCATCGCCATGAACCGTATCGGTGGTAAAAGCAATACAGGCGAAGGTGGTGAAGACGAAATGCGTTATGAGCTATTACCAAATGGCGACTCGATGCGTTCTGCTATCAAGCAAGTTGCTTCAGCACGTTTCGGTGTAACTTCAAACTACCTGAGCAATGCGGATGAGCTGCAAATAAAAATGGCCCAGGGTGCTAAACCGGGCGAAGGTGGTCAGTTGCCGGGTCATAAAGTGGATGACTGGATCGCTAAAGTGCGTCACTCAACTCCGGGAGTAGGTTTGATCTCCCCGCCGCCGCACCACGATATTTACTCTATCGAGGATTTGGCCCAACTAATATTCGACTTAAAGAATGCCAACCGCGCTGCACGTATCAATGTTAAATTGGTATCAAAAGCAGGCGTAGGCACTATTGCTGCTGGTGTTGCCAAAGCACATGCCGATGTGATCCTGATTGCGGGATACGACGGTGGAACAGGTGCGTCACCAATCAGCTCAATAAAACATGCCGGCTTACCTTGGGAACTTGGTCTTGCCGAAGCACACCAAACATTGGTTCGTAACAAACTGCGCAGCCGTGTAGTGTTGCAAACGGATGGTCAGCTTAAAACTGGTCGCGATTTGGCTATAGCAGCCTTAATGGGTGCCGAAGAATGGGGTGTAGCTACCGCTGCCCTTGTTGCAGGCGGCTGTATCATGATGCGTAAATGCCATCTGAATACATGCCCTGTAGGTGTGGCAACACAAGATCCTGAATTAAGAAAATTGTTTACTGGTAAGCCTGAGCATGTGGTAAATCTGTTCCGCTTTATGGCTGAGGAGTTGCGTGAGATTATGGCTGAACTAGGCTTCCGTACAATTAATGAAATGGTAGGCCGCGTTCAGTTCCTGAAAGTAAAAGACGGACTGAAAAACTGGAAAGTAAATCATATCGACCTGTCAGGCATACTGCACCCAGTTAACAATCCGAAAGGTATGACGCTTTATAACAGCGAGAAACAGGATCATGGTATCGATGCGATACTCGACTGGAACTTATTGGAAAGCGCTAAAGCCGCACTGGAAGATAAAACCCCGGTATTTGCATCATTTGATGTGAAAAATACAGACCGTACCATTGGTACATTGTTATCAAACGAGATTTCAAAGAAATATGGTTCCGCCGGATTGCCGGACAATACCATCAACTATAAATTTAAAGGTTCAGCCGGACAAAGCTTTGGTGCATTCAATACAAAAGGTATCTCTTTTGAATTAGAAGGTGAAGCCAACGACTATGTAGGCAAAGGTCTTTCTGGAGCACAACTGGCAATTTATCCTTCCACTGATGCGAAGTTCACTCCGGAAGAAAACATCATCATCGGCAACGTAGCGCTATACGGCGCAACATCAGGTGAAGTATTCATCCGCGGTATGGCTGGTGAGCGTTTTGCCGTTCGTAACTCAGGTGCAACGGCAGTTGTTGAAGGTGTGGGCGATCATGGTTGCGAATACATGACCGGCGGACGCGCCCTGATTTTAGGCAGCACCGGACGCAATTTCGCTGCAGGTATGAGTGGTGGTATTGCATGGGTTTATGATCCTGAAAATACATTTGCCGACAACTGCAATAAGGAGATGGTCGACCTTGATCCATTAACTGAAAAGGATTCAGAACAGATCACGATCTTATTAAAGAAACACGTAAGTCTGACCGGAAGTAAAGTAGCACAGAACCTGTTGAAAAACTGGAACGAGGCTTCAACCAAATTTGTGAAGGTGTTTCCGAAGGATTATAAAGCAGTTTTACTAAAAGCAGAGTATCAAACTATCAGCTAATATTTTATGGGAAAAGCAACAGGATTTAAAGAGTATAACAGGGAACTTCCCGCTAAAGTATCTCCGGCAGAACGGGTAAAGAACTATAAGGAGTTTGAAGGACTGTATTCGGAGCAAAAGCTGAACGAGCAATCTGCACGCTGCATGAATTGTGGTATTCCATTTTGCCATTCAGGTTGCCCACTGGGTAATATCATTCCTGAGTTTAACGATGCAGTGTACCGCAAAAACTGGGAAGAAGCTTACCAGATTTTATCATCGACTAATAATTTTCCTGAGTTTACAGGCAGAATTTGTCCTGCACCATGCGAATCAGCATGTGTGTTGGGTATCAATAAACCGCCGGTAGCTATCGAGGAGATAGAAAAACATATCATCGAGATCGCTTACGAAAAGAACCTGGT
Source organism: Bacteroidota bacterium (assembly GCA_018266915.1). Taxonomy (GTDB): domain Bacteria; phylum Bacteroidota; class Bacteroidia; order Sphingobacteriales; family Sphingobacteriaceae; genus Mucilaginibacter. Next base: position 50,589 of record JAFDZM010000057.1, read on the forward strand.
TAAACGTACCGCACCTCTTGTAAAAACAGGTAAAAAGGTAGCTGTAGTGGGTTCTGGTCCTGCGGGCTTGGCTGCAGCTGCGCAATTAGCTAAAGCGGGTCACGCTGTAACCGTTTACGAACGCGATGATAAACCAGGAGGTTTGCTTCGTTACGGTATTCCTGATTTTAAACTGGAAAAATGGGTTGTTGAACGCCGCGTACAGGTAATGGAAGAGGATGGCGTAGTTTTCAAATGCAACGTAGAAGTTGGTAAAGATATAGCTGCTGATGAACTGGTGCGTGGCAATGATGCAGTTGTTTTGGCGGGTGGATCAACTATTCCACGAAATTTGCCAATTCCGGGCCGCGAACTGAAAGGTATCCACTTTGCAATGGATTTCCTGAAACAACAAAACAAACGTGTTAGTGATATTGGCTTTGATGCTGAAGATATACTGGCAACTGGTAAAGACGTAGTGATTATAGGTGGTGGTGATACCGGATCTGACTGTGTAGGTACATCTAACAGGCAGGGTGCAAAATCTATCCACCAGTTTGAGGTGATGATGAAGCCACCTGTTGACCGTACCCAACATATGCCTTGGCCTTCATACCCAATGGTATTGAAAACAACTTCAAGCCATGAAGAAGGTTGCCAAAGATTTTGGGGTATCAACACAAAAGAATTTTTAGGTGATGCTGACGGCAATCTGAGAGCTTTAATGGTGACCGACGTAACTTGGGAAACGGATATCATGGGCAGACCGATTAAGTTTATTGAGGTAGAAGGTTCTGAGCGCGAAATTGAATGTCAGCGTGTATTTTTGGCAATGGGTTTCGTGCATCCACAGCATGAAGGTATGCTGAACAGCCTAAATGTACACCTGGATGAGCGCAAAAACGTGAAAGCAAAAGAAGGTAATTATCGCACCAATGTAGGCAAGGTATTTACGGCAGGCGATATGCGTCGCGGACAGTCACTGGTGGTTTGGGCTATCTCTGAAGGCCGTGAATGCGCCCGCAAAGTTGATGAATTTTTAATGGGACACTCCATACTGGAAAGCAAAGATGCCGTTAACCAGTTTGAGCAGGTGTTTTGAGGTCAGAGATTAGTGACTGGAGATTAGTGATTAGTTATTCGTAAAAGAGCATTTCTAATACAATCAGTTAATAAACCCAAGTTAGGCCGTGCAAGTTTGAAGTACTTGCCGGCTTTTTTGCTTTTGAAAGAGGGGCTAATTAATATCCATAAGCTTTTTTATTTTCTCTTCAATGTTAGTTCGATCGGTTTTAATCGTTTGAATAAGTGAACTGACCTTAGATTTAATCTCAAGCAACGCCTTTCGACGCTTATCATTATTTACCTTATTATCTGTTTTGTCAATCTCGTAAAAATCTGCCATTGATTTAGTAATGTCGGCAAGGGCTTTTGAGGCTGTTTTGACATCACTGACTTTATAATATATATTTGCTGTAGTGATAGTAATAGTTGAAGAGGCAATTTTTTGACAAAGCTCGGTTGTTGTACATTCTACGTCTGCAAAGACCTTCAACGCCTCTGAATTACTATATTGATCTATATTTTCAAGTAAATTTAATGTGCTTTCAAAACGAATTAAAGCTAATCCACTAAACTTGTAGAATTCCTCGCCAACATTAATGATTTTTTCAAATGAAAATTTCAATCGTTCGCCTTTGCGTTTTAAATACTCACCTATATATTGGCCTAATAATGGCAGAGATGCGCCTATTATCAAGGTCAAGAATGTTTTAAGGTCTTCGCTCATAACCGTCTTATTTTATTATAAAGATACAATTATAAACTACCTCAATTTGGGGTTACTTCTCCGCCGGATTCTTCTTCCCCGCCACCAATTTCTCAACCATTTTCACCAACCTTTCCTCCCTGGTCCTTTCCTGTTTAGCCGTCAATATCCAAAGCACATATTCTTTGCGGTTGGACCAGGACAGTTTCTCATAATTGGCTAATGCCTGCGAATTTTGTTCAAGCGCTTGTTTAATATCTTCCCTCAGGGTTATAGTTTTTTTATCCACGTCGATCCATTTTCCGTACTCATTTTGCCTGATCTCGTCGGCACCAACATGGGATGCTTTTGCCTGACCGATTGGTCTAAAACGTAATGCAGTCCACGTTTCATCAACTGCAGCAGATGCTACGGGCTCTAGACCATGGTTGGCAGGTGCGCTCCAACTACCCATCATAGTCAGATCAGTTTCAATTCCTGAGTTTTTCTTTGGGTAAATGACCCAGAATACAGTATCTGATTTTAGCGCGGGTATCACTACTTTTAAGTTTTCTTCGAGTTCTTTGTTGTTCTTCACAAATAATTGCACACCATCAAACGAACCTTTTGCCTCATAAGAAACGGTAGCACCTTCCGGCAATGGCTCAAGTAAGGTAAGATAGTTGGCAGGCGCATTAAAAAGCAACCAGTGTTTGCCGGACTTTACCTGTAATTTCTTTGCAAGAGGACTAATGGTGACTTCGTTGGTCATAGTTGTGAAAATAGAATCTAATTTAATAATAGATTTATACTCGCCACAAATATTGCCTAATGGAAAGAAAAGCAATTATTGAAAATTGCTATTTTTTAGATAGGAGCGGGGAATAGAAATAATCAATTGTCAACCAACTTGGTGAAAAAATCCCATAAAACAATACCCGCTGATACAACGATATTAAAAGAGTGCTTGGTGCCAAACTGGGGAATTTCGATGCAGGCGTCTATAACTTTCATCACCTCATCGCTTACACCATTTACCTCGTTGCCAAATATAAGCACGTATTTCTCGTCTTCATTAATCTCAAACTGATTAAGCATTACGCTTTTTTCGGCTTGTTCTATGGCTATTATTTTATAGCCTTCTTTGCGTAATTGTTCAACTGCCTGTAAAGGCTCAGAATAATAAGTCCAGTTAACAGATTGTGTAGCACCCAGGGCAGTTTTTTCTATTTCGCGGTGTGGCGGCTGGCTGGTTATGCCGCAAAGACAAATCTGCTCCACCGCAAAACCATCGCACGTGCGGAATATGGAGCCCACATTGTGCATGCTGCGTACATTGTCCAACACTACGGCAATAGGCAGTTTTTGCTGTGATTTAAATTCCTCGACTGAGGCACGGTTTAATTCGTCTAATTTGAGTTTGCGCAATGTTAGAGATTAGTTGATCAGAGATTAGCGATTAGTTGCGCAAAGTTAATGATCTATACCAAAATCAGAATTCAGATATTAGTACTTAGGGTTTCCTTTAACAATCCCACGCCATCGCCAATTAATGAACTATAAACAGAAGGAGCATAACCAATTTTCTCGGTATAGTATTCATCCACTTCTTTACTATAGGTGTCAAAAGCGCTTTCTTTTACCAATGCTATAGCGCATCCGCCAAAACCTGCGCCTGTCATTCGTGCACCGGCTACGTTAGGGTTGGTTTGGCTATATTCTACTACAGCGTCCAGCTCTTTACCGCTTACTTCATATAGGTTCTTTAATGAATCATGAGAAGCATACATCAATTGGCCGAATGCTGATAAATCACCAGCAGCTAATGCTTTGGCGGCAAGTTTAACACGATCATTTTCTTCAATAACATGTTTAGCGCGTTTTAAAACGATGCTATCTGTTATCAGATGCTGATATTGCTGGAATGTATTACTATCAATATCGCATAAATTCTGTATGTTGAGTTCTTGTTGCAAAGCTTTCAAGGCAGTCTGGCATTCCTGCACACGCTCGTTATATTTTGACTCAGCCAGTTTGCGTGGCTTATTAGTGTTTATGATCGCTAAAACATATTCGCCCAGATTGGTATTCACCGCCTGGTATTCCAGCGTATCGCAGTTCAGCATCAGGGCTTTGTCTTTCTCACCAAAAGCAACGGCAAACTGATCCATAATACCACAATTTACACCAATGAATACATTCTCTACCTGTTTACCTAATTGTACCAATTGAAGTTTGGTATATCCCGGGTTGAACAGATCGTTCAACATATAAGCTGTTACTACTTCAATCGATGCTGATGATGACAAGCCTGAGCTGATCGGAATATCACCGTAATACAACATATCCAGTCCCTGCAGTTGGTGCCCATCATTTAAAAAGTAATCGATTATACCTAAAGGGTAATTGTACCAGGTTTCACCTGTTTTTTTATAACCTTTTTGCAGGGGAATATCCAATTTATCATCAAAGTTCAGGCTTCTGAACCTGAATATGTTATCATTATTTGGTGCTACTGCCACATAGGTACCGAATGTAATAGCGCAGGGCATCACCAGGCCGCCGTTGTAATCAATATGTTCGCCGATCAGGTTAACACGGCCGGGGGAGAAGTATATTTTTTCTGCTTCTTTATTAAATATGTTTTGAAATTCTGGGTAAAGGTTATTCTTCATATTTTTCAGGTGCAATTATTGGCAGAACAAATATATGTAAAATGTACAGTTATTTTTTATTTTGATTGAAAAGCTGTTTTGGGGCTTATAAGAATCTTAAATTTGAAAGGTGAAATTATTAAAATAACTTAAACTAAAATGAAACAATACCTGGTAACAGCTTATGATTATACACATGAAGATGCTTTGCAAAATCGCATGAACATACGCCCGCATCACCTTGTTGGCGCAAAGGAATTAAAAGAAACGGGCAATTTTATTATAGGCGGAGCAATGCTGAACGACGATGGTAAAATGATCGGCTCGGTAATGATACTGCAATTTGAAACCGATGAAGAACTGGAAGCATGGAAAAAAAGCGAACCTTACATCACCCAGAAGGTTTGGGAAACTGTCGATATAAAGCCATTTAAAGTAGCTGATGTATAAAAAGAAAAGCCGGTAGTAAAAGCTACCGGCTTAAAATAAGTATTTAATAAAGGTATTTTTAACGGCGGGCTCTCCAGCCTGTTAACAGGTTGATGGTATACGATGCACCACCAGACCATGCTAAAGTAGCTGTGCCGTCACCGTTAAATGTAATAGTACCACTGTAGCTAAATGAATTTCCTTTCGGACCTGTTCCGGTAATATTTATCGTAGCCGTACCGCTCAATATTTTACGGCCAGGTTTTGATAAAGTAATATTTGTACCAACGATACTAATATGGCTGTTACCTGAAGCTTTATTGCCCACTTTTGACTGGAATGAACCATCACGGGTATACTGACCATTAACTACAAAGTCGGTTGCACTTGGTGATAAACCGGCAATAGTCACTTTTGCGTTGCCTGAGTTTGATGAACTTAATCTTGGGCCGTCGAAGCTTCCTTTGTAATTCAGGGTATCGATCACATTGTCAGGTACATTGCTTGAGTTACAATTTAAAGTGTGAGCATACTTAAAGAAGTAATTAACAGTAACCGAGTCAACAGTAATATTACGGGTTACGCTGTCGGTAAGGGTAGTACCGCATTCCTGGTGAACTGATGCTGTAGCCTGTGTAGAGTTGACGCTTAGATTACTGCTTGTGGAATTGATACCCTGTGCATTTACTGCGATGTCGTCGGTTACAGTTGTAAAACCATTAGAATTTTCAGCTAACGAACCTGCTGCAATATCCGCCGCCTGGTCGCTTGTAACACTGCTGGTTGATGAGGAGCTGTTATCTTTCTTACACGAAAACGCACCAAGCATTAATAGAACAATTAATGATAATTTTAAATTTTTCATAACGTAAGGGGGGTGTTTTTTGGGGTTGTAAAAATTATTTCAGTTTGCTTTGTTTTTCCTCTATGACATCAGCGTGACAGAAAGGTTTAATGTGTTTGATATTTTTTTTAATAAATATTTATTGTTGTGTTTCATTGATATTATCCTAAGCAAAAAACCCCCGCTTATAGCGAGGGCATAATTTACATTAACCTAACACCTAAACTTAACTAAACTATTCACAACTCATTTTACGTAACTTGTTGATTTTAAGTTGCAATAATTGTTAAGTTCAATGAAAAGAATTATTTATTTTTTATCAACATTATTGAGGCGATATGCTATCGAGTACATAAGTATCGCCGCTGGATAATTCCAATGCTGCTGCTTTCATGTTTTCTTCCAGGTGTTCAACACTGGATGTGCCTGGTATTAATAATATATTATCAGCATGATGTAATAACCAGCTTAGCGCCACCTGGTGAACTGTTGCATTACGCTTTTCCGCAATCTGGTTAATTTTATCCGATGCTTCTACATTCCCGGCATTTAACGGGAACCATGGAATAAATGCAATATTATTAGCCTGACAGTATTCTAATACAGGTTCCCATTTGCGGTTATCGACACTGTACATGTTTTGTACCGATACCACCTCGAAGTATAGCTGTGCCTTTTTTATATCGCTTACACTTACTTCTGATAATCCTATATGTTTTACCTTGCCTTCCTGTTGTACTTGCTTCAGGAACTCAAAAGTTTCTTCGGCAGGTACTTTTGGATCGATGCGGTGCAATTGATAAAGATCGATCCGGTCAACCTTTAAACGTTTTAGGCTTCCTTCCAAAGCTTCTTTCAAATGGCCCGGATGGGCATTTACTGGCCATTGATCCGGGCCTGTACGCATTAAACCACCTTTAGTGGCTATTACCAGGCCTGTTGGGTACGGGTATAAAGCTTCTGCTATCAATTCTTCCGAAACATATGGGCCATAGCTGTCAGCTGTATCAATGAAATTGACGCCAAGCTCAACCGCTCTTTTTAAAACCCTTATAGCTTCATTGTGGTCTTTCGGTGGTCCCCAGATACCTTTTCCGGTGATCCGCATTGCTCCGTAACCCAGGCGATTAACTGTTAGATCGCCGCCGATAGTAAACTCCTTGCTGAATGTTGTTGCTGCATCTGACATGATTAAATGGATTTATAAAATTTCTAACACCTCGTCTGCACAAATGTTCGGAGAAGCGGGCGGAAATTTGTCATACCTGATTCATGAATAGATATGCCATAAAAAGATTACATTCAGAAAAGATCTCATTATTCAAAAAGAAACCCGGTTTAATTCAACCGGGTTTCTTTTTACTTTAGCTTTTTAATTCAGGTCTCCTTTTGCTGGTATCAGGCTTTGGAGGCTGTTGCTGACGGTTTCTTGGCGCATTAGGGTTGAAACCAGGTATCGCATTTTGATTTGCAGGCCGCTGGTTCAAATTCTGCCCGGGCTGTTGACCGTTTGGCTGAGAATTAGGTCTTGGGTTGGGATTCTGATTCTCAGGCCTGTTAAACTGCGGGCGGTTTTGTTGCGGCTGCTGATTATTTGGCTGCTGGTTCTGACCTTGCTGCAGGTTTTGGTTGCTATTTCCCCTGTTAAACCTTTGATCTTGTTGCGGATTGTTAGGCTGTTGGTTTTGACCCTGCTGCGGGTTTTGGTTGCTATTTCCCCTGTTAAACCTTTGATCTTGTTGCAGATTGTTAAGCTGTTGGTTTTGACCCTGCTGCGGGTTTTGGTTGCCATTTCCCCTGTTAAACCTTTGATCTTGTTGAGGATTATTAGGTTGCTGGTTTTGCTGAGAGTTTTGATTACCATTACCTCTGTTGAACCTTTGATCCTGTTGAGGATTGTTCGGCTGCTGGTTTTGCTGCGGATTCTGATTACCATTACCTCTGTTAAACCTTGGGGCCTGCTGCTGATTGTTCGGCTGCTGGTTTTGTTGAGGGTTCTGATTGCCGTTACCTCTGTTAAACCTTTGATCCTTTTGTGGATTGTTAAGTTGTTGATTTTGCCCCTGCTGAGGGTTTTGATCCCTGTTTGGTCTGTTAAATGGCTGGTTCTGGTTAGAACTGTTCGGATTGTTTCCTGACCTGTAGGCTTGCACCTGTCTTGGAGCAGGTTTGTTATTATTGTTCTGAGATGGAAGCTGTTGTATAGCCGGACGATAAACTGAAAGCTGATTGTTTGACAAAACCTGTGCACCGGGTCTCGAATTATTAGTTACCCTTACCGCTTGTATATTGGTATGTGCCACATTTTGAACCACACCTACCTGAGGACCGCGGTTATATCTGTAGCCACCATTATTATTACCGGGGCGACCATTGTTAGTGTTATAAGTATTTACATTATTAACAATGGTGATATTGTTGATGATCGTAGTATTATGCTGAATATAGTTATTCACGTTTACCTGGGTCATATGCCTTCCCGAAACCACATTCCAGCTATTCGCATCAGGCCTCCATTGTCCGGTAGCTACTGCATTCATATTAACACGGGGTGCGATAGGAGCCCAGCAGAAATCATCGTTATAATTACCCCAGGTAACCCATGCAGGCGCCCATTCGTGGCCCGGTAACCATGCCCAACCGTAATAATCGTCATAAAACCAGCGACCGTAGTGGAATGGCGCCCATCCCCAGATATAATTCGACACCCAGGTCCAACCATAGTCACTGTACACCCAATAACCATTGGTAGCATATGGCCTGAAATCGGGGCCTGCATCAGGAACCCATACATAGCCATAATCAGGGTAATTTACCCAGGTACCATAGGGAGCAAGTTCATCATAAAATACCTGGTCGGTTTGGTAATTGGTGTTATCAAAATTGTCGGTGTATACAGGCTGCGGTGGGGGGGGGTAGGCAGTGGTCTGCACCATTGCCGAACATCCAGCCAGTGATATGGCAGCCGGTAATACTATGTATAAAATCTTTTTCATGATTGCGTTTGTTAAATATAATTTAGAAAATTTATAAGTATGACAGTTGCGGATTCAATAAGTTTAAGCTATATATCAACAATATTAATAAGATATTTTAATATATAATTAAGACATAGCTGTTAAGCTAGAGAAAACAAAAAGCCGTACAGCTTCTCGCTATACAGCTCTATAAATCTCAATTAAACACGATATTGCCTTATCTCCAGGCCCCAATGATGAGCCCCATCAGTGTTAACGATACTATGCTATATCCGCCGTTAATAAAAATATGTCGCCAGCCTTTAAGCTCAAATAAACTGTGAATGGCAATGGCGCAGAATGTCCATATTCCGGCAAGAAAGCCCGCCGTAGCGCCCCATGATGCTGTAGTTTTTGGATCGGCAAGGAACATGGCAAGGTTAATGGCCATTATCAGCGAGAAAATAAGCGTAAAGCCAAATATTTTGCCTTTTTTGCCTTGCTTTATTTGTTCTTCAGTTAAGTTACTGTCTGCCATCCATGCGCTCCCAAAAAGTGGACGTGAATACCAAATACCGCCGACTGCAAAAGCGGAGAGGCCGGCAATTATCACTGCCAGCCAGTTGATCAGGGAAAAGTTCATTGTTTAAAGGTTTAATCTACGTTTAAATAAATCTAAGAAAAATATTTAAACTATTGAACCTTATAGCGATATACATAACGGCCGATATTGCCATCCTTATCTATACCCTCAATAACAGCTTTGTAGGTACCTGAACCATCAGAGTTGAAGAACTCAAATGAGGTATTCCCAGTTTTATCTGTTAGTATAAGAGGATTCCAGTATATGGTGCTGCGAAAATCAGTTCCCGCCTGTCCCCCTGATGTGTTTTCATACTTTGGCGAATAAAAAGTGCGCGCTGTGCTGTAACCGCCCGGTATAAATTCTACTTCGTAGTTTTTAGGTAACATGGCGAGTAATTGCTCCTTGGAGATTTTTTCGCCTTTAGGTGGTTTTTTTGTGATAATAGATAATACACCGTTTGTACCTGTGGTTCTGTTGATACTGCTAAGCCCATCGTTATTGAAAATTTCCACTGTCTCAACCATCTTAGGATCTACGTTCAAAAGGTAGTTATAGTCGACAGGCATACCGTTAACATAATAAGCTATCGGTACTCTGTTCCCTGAGTTGTAATCCCTGGTGATGTAAAAGTTGTTGTTATCAAATGTTAAACCAAGTCCTGATGAAACCAGACAGTCAGAAAAAAAGTTACAATCTTTAAAAACGTCGCCGGGTATGGTATGATCGGCTATCATGCTTAACCCGCTTAAGCTACCATAGTCAGTATGGTCTGGTTTCTTAATATTCGGTTTAGCTTTGATTACTACACCTTCCAGTGTGTGGGGCATGTTAAATTGCCTTTTAGTATTCTGTAAGTATGGCCGAAGTGCACTATCAATATTGGCAACTTCGCCGGTAGGGTTTATATACAACGATGATGGCGGTCCAACCATTGGATCGATAGAAAGCATCAGATTATTGCTGTTTGCATTATCCCGTGCACTGATCTTAATTTTTGAAGTATCGGAAACTAAAACATTCGGGAATTTAAATGCTCCGTTAGCATCAGTAGTTGTTGTTGTAGAATAAGCTTTATCCGGTATAAACAAACGGACATTACCTTTAGCTACGGGCAGTCCAGTATTATTGCGAAGTATGCCTGATACAGATATCCCCTGCTCCGGTAAAAAAGTCACAGGAGGGTTTTTATCAGCCAGAATATTCCTGTAAGAGAAACGGCGATAACCTTGCGTTAGCATTAAAACATCAAGATCTGTTGTGCTTTTTTCATCATTGTGATTAAAATAATACCCCGGTTTTTCTATATAACCCCGCAGATCTGATGTCAACAAGAGATAACTCAGAATATTTGGAGCATCATCGTCATCATACGGCACTACTGATTCATTGACAACGGCTACCGAAAAATTCCCTTCAGCCGGTAATCCTTTGTTTTTGGCAGAAACCAATATACGCATCTTTTGCCGGTGCGAATAGGTAGACTGATCAGTTTTCATCGTAACATTCATCTGATCATTATTTTGAATAAAAACCAAACGCTCACTCAATGGTGTCCCCTTTGACGAGAAAACAGTGATCTGCAAGATACCAGTGGGGAATTTACTTTTTGGAATGGAGGCAGTGTAGGTAGTATTCTTCAAAACTGTTTGGGCCGCATAGCATACTATACCGTTGCTTTGCGCCATAACATAAAAGGTTTTGTCTTTATTCTTCTGGAAATAGCCGTCGTTCGCAGCAATCTTTATACTTAAGCTATCTTTCATGCTATTGTTCACAGATAAATTGATGCCTTCGGTCCGCACGTTCGGCAAATCAAAGCTGCTTTGCGAACCGTTGGCAAAGGTAAAATTGGCTTTGTAGGTTTTACCGTATTCAGGAGTAAGTACAAATACTCCCATACCTAAGTGCTGCGACTCAAAATTGGCCACTACGGTACCATTGTTATCAACCACAGTTCCTTTTGAATCAATACCAAGGCCATTAGGTTTTATAGCCTTAAATGCTACCCTCGACCGTATGCCGTTTATCAGGTAGCCACCCTCGGGAAAAAACTGCGCATCAATAGCAGGTGGTGTCAATTGTATCGCGAAAACCTTTGTAACCGTCTTTTTATCCTCCAGTTCCAGGTCGGCACTGATGGTGCTTGTATTTAGCTCTTCAGGCTTATTGCTTGTAAAGCTAATATTCATCACGCCCTCCTGGTTGGTTTCGCCTTTTCCTTTGCTTATTGTGTTATCATCATTTGCAGCCTTCCAGCTTACTTTTTTATTAGCATAAGGAGCACCATTCTCATCTTTATAAACTATTTCGGCGTTTATCTTATCGAACTTTTCTGATATGGAATTTTTAAAAGTGATATGAGGTAATACTAGGCCGGTAGTATTGGCCCCTATAGTGATCGTCTTGTTAAAAAAGTAAGCCTGATCAGCATTGCGCATCCACCGGGTATAAGCCCTCACATGAAAATTCCCCCGTTTGGCAAAGTCAGGTGTTAGAATAAGACTGCCATACGCGGTTCCTTTTACCACCTGCAATTTTAATTCCTTTGCCAATTGGCCCTCATTAATAAAATCAATGTACAATATCTTGCTTAATGAGGTAGGTTGGTGCAAATCAATAGTAACATAAGCTTTAAACCAAATGGTGTCATTTACTGCGTAATAAGGCTTGTCAAAATGAATATAAACCTTCTCTGTAGGATGATCGTTGGTTAGCTTTTGTGTTTTAGTAATGATGGTAGTTAATGGAATACTATCGCGCTGGGCATAGGCCGAAAAATGCGTGGCAGTAAGAGAAGTTAGCAGAACAAGTAAAAATTTTCTTAAATTCATCAAAATTGGTTTATCATAAGGTGCCGGCTAAATATAGTTATTTCAGGCAAGAGGCCATGAATTAAGGCCGGAGTTTAACATTTTTTTACAATAAAATACTGAAAACAGTACGCTAAATGTAACGTATACTATAAATATAAAGTGTAGATGTAGTAGAGATGTTACGTTGCGCATTTCGATCAAATGAAGAAGAAAAAAGAAAAAATTTATTTCAATGACCAGTGGGATGAAATGACTGTCCATCTGAAAAATTTCATAGAAACCGGTGAGCAGGAGGAATTACACCTTTTCCGTGTCCAGGTAAAAAAACTGCGGGCTATGCTCGAGCTTTTGGATACAAACTCGATAAAACATCCGCTACAAAAAGATTTTAAACCGGTTCGGAAAATATTTAAACGTTGTGGTGAGATACGCAATGCATTTATTAACCTGCAATATGGTCAACAGTTTCAGTTTAAAAATGAAGACTTTTTTATGAATCATTTGCATGAGATAGAAAAAGGTACAAATGAGGTGAAAGAGCTTGGAAAACAATATCTGAAGACAATAAAATTAGCGCATGATGATATTGGTGGTGATCTGCAGCATGTAGGTAATAAGGATATAGTGGAATTTTATAAGACTAAGCTTTATAATATTTCATCATCACTTGAGAACCTGCAATTCAATGACGAATTGCACGCAACCCGCAGACAAATAAAAACGCTAATGTATAACCGGAAAATAGCTCAGGACGCGTTGGATGGAAAACTTCAAATCAGCAATGACTATCTGGATAAATTGCAAACACTGATTGGCGACTGGCATGACAATGTGCTGGCATTAGAGTTGTTTTCATCAGCCGGATTTCAGTCAAAATCAGTTATCACAAGAATAAGAAGTCAAAATACACGGTTGAAAAGATCGATTACTGCACTGGCGCATGATTTTGAGCGAAAAGCTATCCTGACACAACAATTGAGCATGCATTAAAGACAATGGGACTTGAGATAGAACGTAAATTTTTGATTGACCATGAAAAATGGCAGAAGGTAGAAAAACCCATTGGCATACCTTATAGGCAGGGTTATATGCTGCGCGATGGACAGCAAACTATCCGGGTGAGGGTATCGGACAAAAAAGGTTATTTGAATTTTAAAAGCAAGATTTCAGGTCTAAGCAGAAAAGAATACGAGTATGAAATACCGCTGGATGATGGGCTGGAAATACTAAATGCTTTTACTACTAATGGTACTGAAAAAATACGCTACATAATACCTTTTAAAGGTAAAATATGGGAGGTAGATGTTTTTTCGGGTGATAATGCCGGATTGATTGTTGCCGAAATTGAACTGAATAGTGAAGACGAAAAGTTTGAAAAGCCTGATTGGGTAACCACCGAAGTTACCTATGACGGTCGCTATACCAATGCCAGTTTATCAATACATCCATACAAGGATTGGCATGTGTAATAATTTGGTTATTTGCAATAGAATCATTCCCCGATTTATTATCTTCATTGCATTAACCAATCACCTTTAAAATGAGAACCGTTTTATTTTTTATCCTGTTTTTTGTTTGCGGCTACGCATTTGCACAGGATATTCCCGCCCGTTGGGATGAACTGACTGCAACCGATTTTCCTGCAGCATTAGACAAATCATCGCAAACCTGTATTCTGCCATTTGGTATATTGGAGAAACATGGGCCGCATTCGCCAATAGGTACCGACCTGATCCACGTTCGCGAGTGGGCAGCAAGGGCAACCAAACAGGAATATGCGGTAGTATTCCCTGATTATTTTTATGGACAGATCAACGAGGCCAAGCAACAATTAGGAACATTCGCCTTGCCAAGCCGTGTAATTTATGACCTGCTGGAAGCAACTTGTGATGAGATTGCCCGGAATGGATTTAAAAAGATAGTGATATTGAATGGTCATGGCGGTAACCCGGAGTTTATCCGCTTTTTTATGCAATCGTTTCTAAACAAGCGGCATAATTATGTTATCTATTTTTATACACCGAACAGGGATGACCCGGATTATGCAAAGCAATACAGCCAGATGCATAAATCTGATATGAAAACCGATCAGCATGCCGGTGAAAGCGAAACTTCGGTATTGCTCTATTATCGCCCGGATTTAATGCGCATGGATAGGGCAGCAACACAATCCGGAGCTGACCAGAAGAGATTAAATCTGCCTAATTTATACACCCCTATATGGTGGTATGCATCATACCCGAATCATTATGCTGGCGAGGGAGACAAGGCAACAACTGAGTTTGGTAAGTTTATTACCGATCATGAAATAGCTTCATTTATTAAGGCATTAAAGGAAGTAAAAGCCGATCAAACTACACTGAAACTGCAAAATGAGTATTACGACAGGGTAGACAACCTGGTAAAATAAGCAGCACCAAGACTTACGAAGTTTTAAAAACTTCGTAAGTCTTGAAAAATCTTAACCCTAAAGCAACCTTTTTTCATAACTACGCGTGATGACTGTATATACAAATACAGAAAACACATTTTTATGAAAACTAAAATTATTTCTTTGGCTCTGTTAATGGCATGTGGACTCGTTTTATTGGCAGGCTGTGGTAGTAAGAGCTCAAACAACTCGATGAATCCTACATCTTCAGGAAATACGCCTGTAATGGCAGCTTCGGTAAGTATCGAGAATTTTGCATTCTCCCCGGCTACTGTACATGTTAAAGTTGGCGGTACGGTTACGTGGACAAACAAGGACTCGACCCCGCACACTGCTACCGATTTGAACGGAAGTTTTGATAGCGGCAGTCTCGCTACTGATAAGACTTTTACCCAAACATTTGCAACCGCAGGGACCTATACCTACCATTGCACCATTCACTCGATGATGCCAAATGCAACAGTTGTAGTTGGAAACTAAAAAAGACTAAGCACAAATAAGCCCTGCATCCGTCCTGGTTGCAGGGCCTATTTATTTTTACCAAAGCATCACAGATGCCAGCGGCATGGCAGAATTAATTACCAGCCGGTGCCTTTTTTAGCATTTCCATTCTTAATGTGTCCTTCGGCAGTAGCTTTACTCATAATAGCCGACATTTTATTGCCTGCGCTATCTTTGCCGCTTGCAATGTACCTGCCTGATTTAACATCAATAACCGGATCGATCATCGGAACGTTTTTAGTCTTGGTTTTTACTGAATACGCGGTTATTCCGCTCCCTGTTGTTGCCATGATAAGTTGTTTTAATTTTTTTATGTTAACCTTATTTAAGTAGAATTGTTTACCAATAAACGTATTTTTTATTATTAGCGTGATTTTAGTTATCCACTTTTAAGCTGTTTTCAACAAATGTTTTTTTATTTCTAGGAAATTGGCTTAATGTAAAGGCAAATATATTGCTGTATATCACGTGTATATTTTGTTATCATCCCTAAAGACTTCTAAGTAACATTTACGCGTCAAAATTGTTATTATTGTATAGCCAAAACTTCTATTATGAATAAAAGAGACTCAAGTATAGCTTACCTGCTTTTAGGTATATACGCTTTGATGGTAAACTGGTATTATAACCATAATATTATTTTGCTGATCCTCGCTTACATTTTCTGGCCCTTATATCTTATTTATGAGCTTTTGACAGGACATCTTTCACATGGCATGTGGAAGGATATCCCACTGTCGTACTTTAAATAATTACTATGGCCAAATTTTATGACAGTATTCTCGATCAGCACAGAGCATTTATAGATAAGCAAAAGATGTTTTTTGTGGCAAGCGCCCCACTCAGTTTGGCTGGGCATGTAAATCTTTCGCCCAAAGGCAGCGATAGCTTCAGGGTATTATCAGATCACCAGGTGGCTTATATGGATATTATCGGTAGTGGTAACGAAACTTCGGCCCACATGATCGAGAATGGCCGTATTACCTTTATGTTCTGCGCATTTAAGGGGCCGCCCAATATTTTGAGGTTATACGGACACGGTCGCGCCATTTTACCCGGTCATGACGAATGGGAGAGCCTTGCAAAGCATTTTCATTTGCAACTTGCCACACGGCAGATCATCATTGCTGAGATTGATAAGGTACAAACCTCGTGTGGTTTCAGCGTCCCTTTATATGAATATCTTGGCGAACGTGACCACGCCGAAAAATGGGCATTAAACAAAGGCGCTGATGGATTAGAGGCGTACAAAGCTGAAAAAAACCGTATCAGCCTGGACGGTTTGCCGACGGCTTTATTTTAATAATCAATTCTCTTCTTTAAATTTAGGCGTCTTCTTTCATCTAAATAAATCTATAATGAAGAACCGTCTTTTACTACTATTCCTTTTTATTTCTACATGGTCATACGCCCAAACGCCTGACAAAACCAATAAACCCAGTCGCTGGAATGCGCAATGGATAGCTGTTCCGGGGGGGACAGGTGTTGATTACGAGATTTGCCTGTTCAGGAAAACAATCAGTTTAACAACCAAACCATCAAGCTACCTGGTGCATGTATCGGCAGATAACCGGTACAAATTATATGTGAATGGTACGCTCGTATCCATAGGCCCTGCCCGCGGCGATTTTTATTACTGGAATTATGAGACAGTAGACCTGGCGCCATACCTGAAAGAGGGAAAAAATGTGATTAGTGCGATCGCTTTTAACGAGGGCCTCATCCGGCCAACTGCGCAGATGACTTTCCATACCGGATTCATTTTACAAGGGCATACCAAGATTGAAGAAGAAATCAATACCAATTCGAGCTGGAAATGTTACCGCGATTCAGCTTATGCTCCCATACCGGTAGTGCTTGTTCACAGCTATTATGCGGCAGGCCCTGGTGAACGGATTACCATGAAATTGCATCCCAAAAATTGGCAACAGGCTGATTTTGATGATGCCAAATGGGAGCCAGCTAAAAAAGTATCTGACGGTACACCAAAAGGTGAGTTTACATTTATCGAAGGCTGGATGCTGGTACCATCACCCATACCTGCCCGCGACCTGGTGATGCAACGATTACAAAAAATGCGTAAGGCGGATGGCGTTACTCTGCCTTCAACATTCCCGGCGGAAAAGAGGCCGGTTACTATACCAGCTCATGCTAAAGCGACAATACTACTCGATCAAACTTACCTTACTAACGCTTATCCGACTATCGTTTTCAGCAAAGGTAAGGACGCTGGTATCTTATTAAGCTATGCTGAGGGGATGTACAAAATCGAGACAGATGGTAAAAATGCTAAAGATTGGAAAGCACAAACAATTAAAGGCAACCGGGATTCGATTGAAGGTAAGCGCTTTGTAGGCAGAAAAGATAGTCTGATAAGCGATGGAAGCGATGGTCAGCAGTTTACGCCGCTCAACTGGCGAACGTTCCGTTATGTTCAGCTGACGGTTCAAACCAAGGACGAACCCCTGGTAATCGATGACCTGTACAGCATGTTCACGGGTTATCCGTTTAAGTACAACGCCAAACTTGAAACGAAAGACGATACGCTTACTAAAATACTGGAAATAGGATGGCGCACAGCCCGTTTGTGCGCCTGGGAAACCTATATGGATTGCCCGTATTATGAGCAGTTGCAATATGTAGGTGATACGCGCATACAGGCATTGGTATCCTACTATAATAGTGGTGATGATCGTCTTGCCCGCAATGCAATTACACTATTGGATCATTCCCGCATTTCAGAAGGCATCACACAAAGCCGTTACCCAACAGCCGTAATGCAGCAGATCCCTACTTTTTCTTTATGGTGGATTGGCATGCTGCATGATTATTATTTATACCGCGATGACAACAACTTTGTAAAAGACAAATTGCAGGGAACGAGGGACGTACTAAATTTCTTTAACCGTTACCAAATGCCGGATGGATCATTGAATAATCCTCCTTACTGGGAATTTACCGATTGGGCCAATGGTAAAACCCCAAAGCCCAAAAGCAACTGGAATGCAGGTGTAGGACCGATAGGAGAGAATGGTAATTCATCAATTCTCGATCTTCAATTACTATGGGCTTATCAGTTAGCCGCTGAACTCGAAAGCAAATTGGGCAGCAAAGAATATGCTGCTACCTACGAACAACGTGCTGCACAATTAAAACAAACTATTCGTGCTAAATATTGGGTAGCTGAAAGGGATGAGTTTGCAGACAGGCCAGAAAAGGATGTTTTTTCGCAGCATGCCAATTCACTCGCTATTCTTACCGGGGTAGCTACGCCTGAAGAAACGCCAAAAGTAGCACGTCAGTTGTTGTCGGATACAACACTTGTGCCGGCATCAATCTATTTTAAATATTACCTGCACCAGGGGCTTATAAAGGCCGGATTAGGTAATGATTATATCAAATGGCTGGGCATCTGGCGAGATAATATTAAAATGGGGATGACCACCTGGGCCGAGATGTCAGATATTGCTGCATCGCGTTCCGATTGCCATGCCTGGGGGTCAAGTCCGAATATTGAACTGTATCGTACGGTATTGGGAATTGAAAGTGATGCACCGGGTTTTAGAAAGGTTAGAATTGAACCCCATCTGGGTAGCATAACACAAATCGGTGGTGAAATACCTCACCCAAAAGGAACTGTTAGCGTAAAATATGCCTTGCAAAACAATAAATGGCATATTAATATTATTTTACCGGATGGGGTACCTGGCAGACTGATTTGGAAAGGTAAGGACTACATATTGAAACCGGGCGAAAATAATTTAACACTTTAGCGATTATCATTATAATAATGAACTGGGAACTGCTGATTGACATAGGTTATATCCTGCTGATCATTGGCATATGCCTGCACATTGTTTACAATACCCCTACAACCGAGAAAGCACTCGCTTACGTGCTAATTACCATATTTGTCCCGATTGCCGGTATTGCTATTTATTTTGCCTTGGGTACTAACAGGCGTAAGAATAAGCTGTATAGCAAAAAGATAATCCGCAATAAAAATACATTAGCCGAACTTCGTGAGCGCATTACGCTTGAGTCGGAAAAAGCGCTGGATACACAGGAACAAGCCATCAAAAAGCATAGAAAACTGGCTTTGTATCTTTTAAATGATGGCATGAGTCCACTGACCGGGGGCAACCATGTAAAATTGCTCATTAATGGCGAAAAAAAATTTCCAGAAGTTTTAGAAGCGTTGCGGAATGCTAAACATCATATCCATATCCAGTATTATATTTTTGAAGACGGCGATATTGGAGAAGAGATCAAAAATGTCCTGATTCAAAAAGCACAGGAAGGCGTTGCCGTGCGATTTATCTATGATGATTTTGGCAGCCGTTCCATTCGTCGCTCATTCGTCAATGAGATGAAAGCTGCAGGAATAGAGGCTTATCCTTTTTACAAGATCCATTTTATACTGCTGGCCAATAGGGTGAATTATCGTAATCACCGTAAAATTATTATAGTGGATGGCTGCATTGGGTTTGTAGGCGGCATTAATGTAAGTGACCGTTATATAAACAAGCCTGGTCAGCTATTCTGGCGCGATACCCATGTGAAAATCAGTGGCCCCGGAGTATATTACTTACAGTATGTGTTTATATCCGACTGGAATTTTTGTGCCGGCAAACGTCTAAAGCTGGAACGGGATTTCTTTTGCACCAAGCCAACCGACCACGGCAAAGCTACAGTGCAAATAGCAGCCAGTGGCCCGGATTCGGATGCACCAACAATTATGTTCTCGATGGTGCAAACTATAGGTTTGGCAGAAAAGGAATTGCTGATCACCACGCCATACTTTATTCCCGGCGAAGCGATTATGGATGCTTTGCATGTAGCGGCGATGAGTGGCGTCAGCATCAAAATACTTGTGCCTGATAAATCAGATTCGGCCTTTGTAAATGCTGCTGCTAGGTCGTATTATGCTGATTTACTTGCTGCTGGCGTTGAAATCTACATGTATCAAAAGGGATTTGTTCATGCTAAGACTTTGGTGTCTGACGGGCAAATGGCTATCATCGGAACTGCTAATATGGATCACCGCAGTTATGACCTGAATTTTGAGGTGAACAGTATGATCTACGATATCACTACTGCCAAACAATTAAGGGACGTTTTTTTCGAGGATATCAAGCAGGCAAAAAAAATAAGCCCGAATACCTGGAAAAAACGCCCCTATTATAAGCAACTGCCTGAGAAGCTGGCAAGACTAATGTCGCCGTTGCTTTGAGAAAATAGCAGTGGCAGTAGTAGTGAAAGATAACTGCTGCTACTGCCACTGCTACTTAATTTTTCTCAACTACTACAGCAGTACCGTAAGCCAATACTTCGGTTACGCCCTGCATGATTTCGTTGGCATCGTAACGCATGGCAATGATGGCATTGGCACCCAAAACCTGTGCATGTTGTATCAAAAGCTGATAGGCTTCTTCGCGTGCATTTTCGCAAAGCTCAACATAAATAGAAAGCTGTCCGCCAAAAAGCGACTGAAAGCCACCGGCGATATTTCCCAGTACACTACGGCTGCGAACAGTAACACCGCGTACCATGCCAAGGTGTTTTACTACTTTATAACCTTCCAATTCGTTACTGGTAGTTACTAATGAATGATCCATTTTATTTGTTTTTAGGTGATCCTTAATTCATAAATATAATTGATATTGAGATGTAGAGCACATCTGTTTGTTACAAAAAGTTATTGTTATAATTGTTACCCGATGTAACAGGATTGTATTTACCGATGAAAAAAATAATTTCCGTTTTAATATCTATTTTATGTCTTAATATAAGCTTTGGTCAAACATCCAGGCACGATCTGCATTTCGATACACTCGCAAAACAATGGGATGAGGCCATACCGTTAGGAAATGGGATGCTTGGCGCATTAGTTTGGCAAAAAGGATATAACCTAAGGTTTTCTTTAGACAGGGCTGACCTATGGGATATGCGCCCCATGAAAGGACTGCATCGAAAGGAATTCAAATATCAATGGGTGATCGATCACGTGAAATCAAAAGACTATTCCCCTGTGCAAAAGTATTTTGATGAGCCATATGACAAGGAACCGGCACCTACTCGCATACCGGGTGGTGCATTGGAGTTTAATATCCATAATTGGGGAAAGGTCCAATCTGTTCATTTATACATAAATAATGCATTATGCGAAGTGAAATGGGCGAATGGGACCACACTAAAAACGTTTGTCCATGCAACAGAGCCCGTTGGTTGGTTCAAATTTGAGAATTTAAAGGGTATGTTTGAACCACAGCTAATGATGCCCCGGTATCAGGGTGTAGTGAAAACATCAGGTGATCCTGTTGGTGGTGATGATCTCTCGAGATTGGGATACGTGCAAGGAACAATTAAACGTAACGGTAATAGTATCACCTACAAACAGCAGGGTTGGGGCGGGTTTACTTATGAAATAAATGTAAGATGGCGAAAGATAAGTCCGGGTGTGATTGAAGGTGCTTGGAGCATATCCTCGCAATATCCTGGTAAGAAGATCAATACTCCGGCATCGATTGTAACTCAAACGGCTTTCCAAAAGCATTATTCAGATACTTATGTTTCGCATATCCGGTGGTGGCGCAACTTCTGGAACAAATCTGCTGTTCATGTTCCCGATACTTTAATAGAAAAACAATATTATCTTGAGCAATATAAATTCGGTTCAGCTTCACGTCAGGGTGCTCCACCGATTTCGCTTCAGGCAGTATGGACAGCTGACAACGGACGCATACCACCCTGGAAAGGCGATTATCACCACGATCTGAATACGCAATTAAGCTATTGGCCTTGTTACAGCGGTAACCATTTACAGGAAGGGTTAGCATATCTCGATCATTTGGATGCCAACAAAGCCAATTACAAACGCTATACTAAAATGTATTTCGGGAAGGAAGGTCTGGCTGTACCCGGAGTAACTACATTGGATGGAACTGAAATGGGCGGCTGGATACAATATTCTTTATCACCGACAGTATCTTCCTGGCTGGCCCAACATTATTATTTGCAATGGCGTTACAGCATGGATAAGAATTTCCTAAAAAGCAGGGCTTATCCATGGATAAAAGATGTGGCTGTTTTTCTTGAAAGTATAACTTCTAAGGGAGACGACGGCTTACGTAAATTGCCGATCAGCTCGAGCCCTGAAATAAATGATAATGATCTGAGCGCATGGTTCCCGCAAAACACCAATTATGACTTGTCGCTAATGAAGTCGACCTTTAAAATGGCTGCGGAGTTAGCTGATGAGCTGGGCTTAAAGAATGAAGCTACTCATTGGAGAAGAATACTATCGGAGTTTGGCGATTTTGCAATAACTTCTAATTACGAACTGAAGTTTGCGCCGACAATGCCTTATAACCAGTCGCACAGGCATTTTTCGCATATGATGGCTATCCATCCTCTTGGATTGATCAAATGGGAGGACGGATTACAATCCCAGTGCATTATAAAAAACAGTATTCATTTGCTGGATAGTATAGGTCCGGATGAATGGTGCGGCTATTCATACTCGTGGCTGGCGAATATGAAGGCCAGGGCAAAAGATGGCGATGGTGCAGCAAAAGATCTGCGGATATTTGCAAAGGCTTTTTGCTCAATTAACAGCTTCCATTTAAACGGAGATCAAACCAAATCAGGCTATTCAAAATTTCAATATCGTCCGTTTACCCTTGAGGGAAACTTTGCATTTGCTGCCGGACTGCAGGAAATGCTGATACAAAGCTATGCAGGTTTTATAGAGATTATGCCGGCAGTACCGTCTGACTGGAAGGATATCAGCTTTGAAAATCTTCGTACAGAAGGAGCCTTCCTGGTAAGTGCTTCAAAGAAAAACGGAATCACTGCCTTTATCAAAATCAGAAGTGAAAAAGGAGGTAAGTGTATCGTCAAAACTGTTATTCCCGTAAAGCAACTAAAAGTGCAAAGCAAATCATCACCTAAAATTACCCAGGGACAGGATGGCAAAACATTGGTGGAGGTTGAAACAAAACCGGGCGATGTTATTTCCATCGTTAATAATCAGAATTAATATATCATGCCAGTCATATTTATTGAAACGCCGCGCCTTGTAATACGTCAGTGGGAGGAAAAAGATTATGAATCGTACATCAACCTTAATGCAGACCCAGACGTAATGGAGTACTTCCCATCAGTTAAAACACCCGGTGAAACTTTGGCGCAGGTCAAAAGGATAACCGAGTATATCGATCAGCACGGCTATGGTTTTTGGGCTGTTGAGCGAAAGGATAATCATCAGTTTATCGGTTTTACCGGAATATGTGAACCCGGATTTCAGACGCATTTTACACCCTGTATCGAAATAGGCTGGCGGTTAAGTAAGGAAAACTGGGGGCAAGGCTTTGCAACAGAAGCTGCATTAGCGTCTCTTGATTTTGGATTTGAGAAACTTAAGCTTAAAAAGATTTATTCATTCACTTCTATTCATAATCACCGCTCAGAAAATGTAATGCAAAGGATCGGCATGGACAAAGCCGGAGAGTTTGATCATCCGCTAATTGCTGACGGACATTGGCTAAAAAAGCATGTGGTATACAAAATCGCCTCAAATAAATAGCTGATCAAAATTATAATGATAATCTAATTCACCTTTTTATATTTTAAGTTATAAAAGCCTCAACTTTGCAGCCTGTTTGCAAATCGTTTACTATTGATAGAATTATTTCGTTATTTCGCCCTTTGAAGCATTTTGTGCAGCATTTGCCGAAATGTTAAATAGTGTAAAATAATGGTTACCCCAATAATTAAAGAATAGAAAACCCGTTATCAGCGTAAATAAAAAAATATGAATAAACTTAGACTCTTCACTTTTCTTCTGCTAGCCGGATTGTTTATGATTGAGAGTTGTAAAAAGGATACCATTGTTGGTACAGCCTATACAACTAAACCTTTTCAGGCTAATATTAATGGCTCGGTATGGGCGCCTGATACCATAAGCAATACAATCGCTTATAACTCAACCGCTAAGACAAAAACCTTTACGCTGGAGGGTACCAAGGATCAGAAGCAGGTCATCATGAACGTCATCCTTAGTAACGCTTCTAACACGCCCGGTTTTACTACAGGAACTTATAACGTGGATGCTTCTACTGTTTTGGTTAACTATAATACCCAGGTACTCCAGAATGGACAATATGTTTTCTTGCCTCATGGTACAGTTTCAGCAGGCAGCGGGGTAATCATTGTTAGTTCGGTCGACTCGGTAAATAAGAAAATCACAGGTACATTCAATTTTTATTCCCGTTCTTCAGACTCGAATGGCGATGTCACAGTTGATAATATTTTAGGCGGAGAATTTACCAGCTTACCATACACGTTTACCAGCAACTGATCCTGAAACTTTAAACACGCATCACATGTATTCAAATAACATAAAGAAAATATTTACAACAATATCCATTGCATTTCTTGCTTTCGTTGCCACAAACGTACATGCACAGGATCAGAACCCGGTGAAAAGTTATTTTGGCTTTTTTGGAGGTGTATCTAACCCGATGGGCGATTTTAAAAGCAACGACTACTATAACAACAAGTCAGGCTTTGCAAAAAAAGGGTTAACCTATGGTTTGGACGGCGCCTTTTATTTCCATAAAAATTGGGCAATAGGTGCATCCATTACCTACCAGGATAATGGCGAATTGAACCAGGCTAATGCAGACAGCCTTGCAGCAGGTTACACCAAATCATTCAGTGCTGACCAGGCAACAGTGACAGCAACCAAACGCTATCAGACAGTTAACATTTTGCTTGGGCCGCAATATACTTTTCAAAAAGGTAAGTTTTTGCTGGATTTGAGGGCATCAGCGGGTGTCATAAAAGTATTCTCCACGCCCGAAACAAATACATTATTAAGCGGAGTTACTGACCAAACCGCCCTCTTTTATCAAAAAAGCGCTAATGCTACTATATTGGGTTATAGCGGTACTGCTGATTTACGCTATAAATTGAGCGAAAATGTATTCCTGACGCTGCGCGGGGCATATCTGTATTCTTCGGGTCCATCAATTACCAATCAGGACCGCACCACAAACTTAGGTCGATTGGTTACCAAACAACCATTTAACACATTGAATACCACAATAGGTCTTAATTTCGGATTGTAAAAATTCCGGATCATTCCTGAAATCCTGCTTAGTTAATCTGGGCGGGATTTTTTATTTAGCGAAGTAAGCTAAGAGCTAAGCTGATTATAAGGATAACCGCCAATGGACGCCAGACACTTTTGTATCTATAATGATCAGCCGGAAAATATTTTTTAAAGAAGTACTCAGCCAGAATCCCACCTCCAATAATTTGAGCTACTATGCTATAAATTACATATTGTGTATTTTGAACTATTGTAAGAGCAGTAGCATTCTGAGGAATGTTAGAAACGCTAAACACCATCAGGGCCGATATAAAAACGTAAGCGATAGAAAACAACAATACCCCTGTCGCCTGCCTTTTGAACCCTATAGAACGCAGATTGATCATAAGCAAAATTCCGCCGAATAACGGTGAAAAGAATATGGAAAAACCTAAAATGGCCCATTTAGAATAAATAGCTATGTCTTGCTGTTCCGGCTGTTGTTCATCATTTTCTTGAAAATCCATGTGCAAAGATAAAACGAATTTTAACCTTAATCAGATAAAAATGGCCGGTAGAACGTACCGGCCATTTTGGATTCATATTAAAACAATCAGCAAATCATATTAGTGATTTGGAGGCGTTGTCGGGTTGGTTGGTGTGGTGGGGCTTGGGCTAGGATTGCTCGGTGGGGTTGTAGGTGTTGTTGGCGTGGTAGGGTTAGGGTTGGTAGGCGAATTGGGACTAGGGTTTGGCGGATTTGGACTTGGGCTAGGGGTGGGGTTGGGATTTGGCGCAGGCGGATTCGGATTGGGGTTAGGGTTTGGTGTCGGAGTTGGCTGACTTGGGTCAGTTTTCTTTTTCTTTTTAGATGGAATAGTATCCTGAACGGCTGTGGTATGATCAGTAATCACAGCATTGCCGTTTGTATAATGTTCACTTTTTGCTGTCGCGACTTCAAGCACTCCGGCTAAAACGGCCGCTATAACGAATGCACTTAACTTTCTCATAATATTTGTTATTAAATTAAATGTTAATCAATAAAATAACGCTATGCGTTTTATTAGGTTTTAATTAAATTAATTTAGTTAAAAGTTAATATTTTGAAACCGCTATAATCATAAGTTGTTTATATATAAATAAACTATCATGAAAAACATAAGCAAGATCATTTTAATGGTGATGGCAGCAGCCTCATTTACAGGCTGCATTAATCATTCTGATGATCATTCGGCGAAAGACACTGTAGGTAACCGGTATGGCGCTGATACCGCAAAAATTGAAAAAATGAACAAAGATACTGCCGCAATAACAAATAAGACTGGTGATGCTTCGAGTGTAGATAATAGCGGGTCTGGTGGCACCAATATAGCTAAGGATACTGCTCAAAAGAAAGTCGATCTTAAAAAGAAATAACGTCATGGCAGTAAAGGCAAAAAAGAAAACCAGGAAATGGTCAGCAAAAGTGACAAAGGAAAGCGATGCACTCACATTGGAAAAGGATATATTCAAATCAAAAGATCCGGATAAGATCGCTGCCTCTTTAAAACGTTCAGCCGAACATAGCGATAGACGCAAAGCATCACCATTTCAGAGTGCTATGTCGATGCTCAATTTTTATGAAAACCGTGCTGGACGAAATTTATCCAAACGGCAACGAACACCCTTAGAAAAGGCAAAAAACAAGCTAAGGAAACTATTCGAGCGGGAAGAAAAGTAATAATACAAGAAATGATGCAGGCTAACCCGCATCCTTCTTGCATTAGGATGTTTAGAATTTAATCAAGTATTCGATAGAATTTCCTTACAGCCTCATAATCTTTAAGATTAACATGATTATTCAGGCCAATGTTCACGCTGCCAGGTATAATAACATAACGATATTGAAGTAATGATGATAATGATACACCTGCAGAATCATCCGCAGTAAATCGTGTGATAATGAAGCGACCTACCATAGGGAGATAGCTAATCGTACTTTCCTTGCCACCTGCATCACTAGTATAAGGCATTGGAAACACCCCGGCTCCAAAATTTAAATACATTTGAATTGATGCATTATCCAGCATTGTCTGGGTGATGGCAGGCGCTGCCAAATCGGCTATTACTACTTGAGAGCCATCAATAGTTGAGTCTCTTATATTAGTAGCATAATTCCAACCCGAATACTGCACATTGGCTGTGCCTGCAGGGCCCTGCAATGATACAGCCGGTCCCCAACCTGTAACAGTTTTTGGTCCGTATAATAAATAGTTTGTTTTATCAAGATAGTAATCTCCATTGTTGCCCAATGATGCAGACGGAATGCCGCTTCCATTTAATATCTGGCTACCCGCTGCACCCGTTGCTCCGGTTGAGCCCGTAGCCCCTGTAGCACCGGTTGGCCCTTTAAGAGAAAAACCTGTTCCCCACCCGGAAGCCGTTTTTGGGCCATATAATAAACCCGTTGTAGTGTCCAGGTAGAAGTCGCCAACTACACCAAGTGAAGCGGCGGGAATGGTGGTGCCGCTATAAATTACGCTGCCGTTTTTGCCATTGGCTCCGGTTGGTCCTGCGGGGCCAACTGCCCCTGTTGCGCCTTGCGCACCGGCAGTACCTTGAGTACCTGTAGCTCCCTGTGGCCCGGTTTGACCTTGCGGACCTGTTGCGCCATCTTTACCGCACGATGCCACAAACAACAATGCAGCAATCAATAGAACTGATAAGTAATTGATCTTTTTCATTTTTCAGGATTTGATTTTTTTAATAGGGTTAATGATACAAAGGCGTTTACGGCCTCTGATTACCCAAAATTGAAAAAGTGCAACCAGATGATTATCAGTGTATTCACGCAATATGAAGCGTTATTTTACCTGATGTAAAAGCGTAATTTTACCTGGACGAAATTTATTTGCCAAAATGTTTGCAATAAGTGATCAGTGAATACGATCCATAGCCTGTACCTGTGCTATATAAGCGGGCGGAAGAATAGCATTCTTCAATATATTTTGAAGATTGACAAGCCTGAAAAGTTTATAAATAAATACAATAGGTGATAACCAATGAATTTTGCCCAGATGAAGCAGTTTCTTAGCCTGTTGAGGAACTAGTAATAATTGCGCCTGATTTAATATCCAATAACGCATAAACCCCAGGTGTTTACGATATTGACGATAAAGATCAAAAGTAAAATCGCTGCAAATTAGGTCTGTTGATAATTGTTCTTCGCGTTTGATCACCCAATCCGGGTAGCTTACGGGTAAATCAACAAGCTCCATACGCTTACCTACACGATAAAATACTTCAAATACTTCTGCTTTCTCGGAATCAGAAAGCTTGCGTTCCAGTAATTCATAAGATCGGATAGAGTAATCGATCAGCAAATACAAAACGTCAATGTAAGCTTCATTGGGGATTTGCATACCACGACCTGCCTCGACATTTTTATGAATGGCAGTGATTTGGTCTATTGCACGTAATGCCCCATCATAATCTGAAAATAGGATTCGCCGGGCATAAGCAACAGTGCTGAACAAGCGCCCAAGCGGGTCGGAGGGAAGGCGGCCGGTAAAATAAAGCCAATCAACCGATTTATTTAAAGCAAACTCTGCTGATGCACCGGCAAAAATAAACAGGATGGAATCGGCTTTGCCCCATATTTGCCGAACGATAGAATTTTTATTTACAAAATAACTGCTCATCTGTAACCTCCCACTCAATTAAAACTCAATTTCCGGCCAATTCGTATTCTTTCGACAATCAGCACTAAAAGGATACCCAGTGTGTAACATAGTAAGTCGCTGAACGAAAAGCTATTTCCTAGGATCAGTAAGGCCAAGTGGGAATGTTGTAACCCTAAAAGCTTTACTAAATGAAAATGCTGCGATATCTCAACAGCGTAGGCAAATATCAATACGCCAATGGCAGTCTTCATAACCGATGTATTGGTAAAGCATTTAATGAAACAATACAATAATATCACCACCAGGAAATCGCCGCCATATGGCCGGATAAATGCATCGTGCAGGTAAATGCCGATCAACAGTTCAACGATCAACAGCAGTACAAACAATAAGAAGTAGCTCAAATTTGATTTCATAAAAGTACTTTGTTTTGCAAAGTAAAATATAATTATCCACATTGACAAATGATTTCTTTTAGATTAACAGGAAAAGGATAACAACATGGTAAAGCTTTAGTTCAAAGACAGGTGCATTTAGATTAAATCCGCAACTGACTTAAAGTTTCTTATTGGTTAAATATTGAGATTGGTATTAGTTTTAAACGTTGTGCGATATTGCAAAAACCTTTGGGTAACTTGTTTAATTGATTATGTTGATAATTATTTTCAATGTTGAAAATTATATTAACCAATAGATAATAAATAGTAAACGTTCCAACAATGAACGCCGTAGAAGAGGGCCTAATTAATTTTAAATATTATTATGTCCCCCAAAAACAAACTATGTTCAATGGCGGCTACAATAAGTGTAGCCGCTTTATTATCAGCAGCATTAACATCATGCCAGAAAGACCAGCAAGCAGCGCCGGTCGGCAAAACAACAACTGCTTCCAATTCAATGGCTGTTGTAAACACTGCAAGCTCATTGGCAACAACCTACGCTGCCGCGGCTCCTATTGCTTACTACAGTAAAAGCAATATCACTATCAGCGGACTTTCCATTAGCGGAGGTACTAATTGTATCGCTCTGTACAATTGCAACAATGTGCACATTACCAATTGCCGCTTAGCCGATGCTTTGGTGTATGGTATTATGCTGAACAACTGCACCAATATTACCGTAGATAACTGTTTTATTACCAATGTAAAATCAGGTGTTCATGTTTACCAGGGATCAACTATAAAGGTAAACAGCAATCAGTTCCTCAATATGCTTGGCCCGTTTCCAGACGGTTGTTTTGTTCAATTTGCAGGTGTAAGCGGCGGTGGTAACCAGATCAACAGCAACAAATGCGAAGATATACCAGGTGTAGGTCACCCGCAAGATGGTTTGAGCCTATACCAATCTAACGGTTTACCGGGTGATTCCATACAGGTAATGGGCAACTGGATTAGAGGCGGACAAATTCAGCACGATTCAGGTGGTGCGGCAGGTATCGTTTTAGGTGATGTGGGCGGTTCATACCAGGTTGCACGCTGGAACAAACTGGTAAACCCGGGCTACGTGGGTGCACAGGTGCAGGGTGGAAGCCATATCAAAATGGATCATAATATAATTTATAGCGCAAGCACACCGTATTCTAATTCAGGCATTTGCTATGCCAATTATTCAGGCGTACTAAGTACAGACGTGAACATGAGTTATAACTGGGTAAAATACTACCAGACTTCTGGTGCGGAATGGGATGCATGGGTTGATAAAGGTGTATCAGCACCGGTCGGCTGGAGTACCAACTACCTGAAAGCAGGTATATCATCTTCGATACTCCCTGCAACCATTATTACAATGCAATAATTATTATTGCGTCATACCCCTCTGCAAGCAATTGCAGGGGGCTTTTTGTTTAATGACAAATGTGTTTTACTTCCGCCTGAACTTTTGGATCTATTTCAAAACAATTACATTTATCCTAACGTTTTTTAATGAAATCTCAATCACCATGTGGCGGGAGAAAGACAACAAACTTTATAAAGCTTTCACTTTTAAAGACTTCTCAGATGCTTTTTCATTCATGTGCCGGGTAGCCTTGCTGGCCGAAAAAAGCAATCATCACCCTACATGGACAAACACCTGGAACAAGGTAGAGATATGGCTCAATACCCACGATGCCGGAGATATTGTAACCGACAAAGACCGTAAGTTGGCTGAAGGGATAGATAAGCTGGTTTGATTTTAGATTTACGATTTCAGATTTATAGTTTAGGATTTATCCTGTAACAAACCTAGGCTTAACCTCGCCTTTGTAAAAAGATAAAATAATTTCTTATCTTTCAGGCTACAAAGACTTTATCATGAAGCCATTACTCGTTTTACTTATAGCTTCAGTGGTTATTTTATTGATCACGCATTCCATTTCCGGCGGTTGGGACTATGTCATCGCCGGTAACCTGGGGATGGCTGCCATGCTTGTTTTTACAGCGGTAGGGCACTTTATTTATTCACAGGGTATGATGCTGATGGTGCCCAGCTTTATTCCGGGCAAGAGGGCGCTGGTGTATGTCACGGGGGGAATAGAAGCTTTATTTGCTATTGGATTGTGTATGCCTTCAACCCGGCGCCTTTCTGCTGATCTGCTGATCCTTTTCTTTTTACTCATATTGCCTGCCAATATTAATGCTGCTTACAAAAGTGTGGACTACCAGACTGCTACCTACGAAGGTAGGGGGATTAATTATTTATGGCTGCGCATACCTATGCAGGTATTCTTTATAGCATGGGCGGCATACTTTGGGTTGATCGTGGAACAGAACTGTTAATCCATTTCCGCAATAACTAACACTACCCCGAATTTTCAACAAATACGGCAATCACAGGCCAATAAATTAACTTTAGCCCTTTAATAAAAAGGACAAACTATTGGCAAAGGATTCGGGCAAAGAGACGCCGTTGATGCAGCAATATAACCAGATCAAAGGGAAATATCCCGGTGCGTTATTGCTGTTCCGTGTGGGTGATTTTTATGAGACATTTGGCGAAGACGCCGTTAAGGCCGCCGGTATTTTAGGCATTGTGCTTACCAAACGCGCCAATGGTGCCGCTACTCATATCGAGCTGGCCGGTTTTCCACATCATTCATTAGAGACCTATCTACCTAAACTGGTAAGAGCTGGGCAACGTGTGGCTATCTGTGACCAGTTGGAAGATCCGAAAGCTACAAAAACTATTGTCCGCCGGGGAGTAACCGAACTGGTTACACCGGGAGTAGCTGTGAGCGATAACATCCTTCAGCAAAAAAGTAACAATTATCTCGCTTCCTTATATTTTGAAAAGAACAGCATCGGCATTGCACTGATCGATATTTCGACAGGCGAGTTCCATACCGCGCAGGGAAATGGTGCTTATATCGACAAGCTGCTGCAAAGTTTTAGTCCTAGCGAGGTGATTTTCCCAAAAAGCCGTTACCACGAGTTTAAGGAATTGTACGGCGACAGGTTTTATACCTACATGCTGGATGAATGGCCCTACAGCGGAGATTATGCACAAGAAACATTGCTTAAGCATTTTGGTGTAAAATCATTAAAAGGTTTTGGCATCGATAAATTGAATTTGGGCATAGTAGCCGCAGGCGTTGCGCTGCATTACCTGAACGAGACTGAACACCGCAACCTG
Organism: Bacteroidota bacterium; assembly: GCA_018266915.1. Classification (GTDB taxonomy): domain Bacteria; phylum Bacteroidota; class Bacteroidia; order Sphingobacteriales; family Sphingobacteriaceae; genus Mucilaginibacter. The sequence goes on from JAFDZM010000057.1 coordinate 82,897, forward strand.
CAGCACATCTCGGCCATCAGCAGGATAGAGGAAGACCGCTACCTATGGCTCGACAGATACAGTGTAAGAAACCTTGAACTGGTGGGCTCATCCAACGAAAATGCACATACATTGGTTGAAGTATTGGATCAAACCTGTTCGCCAATGGGTGCACGTTTGCTGAGGCGATGGATAGTAATGCCGTTGAAAGAGATCAAACCGATTAACGATCGTTTAGGAGTTGTCGAGTATTTGGTTGCTCAGGATGAATTGAGGGACGAATTGCAGCAACATATTCGCCAGATCGGTGATTTAGAAAGACTGATCTCTAAAATTGGTCTGCAAAAAGCTAATCCGCGGGAGGTTTGTCAGCTTAAAAAAGCTTTGCGGGCAATTGAAGCCATCAAAAAGCAATGCGAGGAAACCGATAATCAGCCATTAAAAGCCATTGCTGAGCAGTTGAACCCTTGCTTATTAATGAGCGAAAAGATTGAGAACGAATTGCACCCGGAGCCACCGGTTGCAGTGATTAAAGGCTCGGTGATCAATACGGGAGTAAGTGAGGAACTGGATAGGCTGCGAAAGATTGCCTTTGGAGGAAAAGGATACTTGCTTGAAATACAAAAACGCGAAGCTGAGCAAACAGGTATACCATCGCTCAAAGTTGCTTTTAATAACGTATTTGGTTATTATCTGGAAGTAACGCATGCTCATAGAGATAAGGTGCCGTCTGATTGGATACGCAAACAAACACTCGTAAATGCAGAACGCTATATCACTCCTGAACTTAAAGAATATGAAGAGCAGATTTTAGGTGCAGAAGAAAAAATATTTGCGCTTGAGTCGCAGTTGTATAATGATCTTTTATATTCACTAACCGAATACATCAAGCCAATACAGCTCAATGCCCAGCTTATAGCCAAACTGGATGTTCTGCTCAACTTCGCGACGATTTCTATAAAAAACTACTATACCAAGCCGGAGATCAACGAAGGGCGGATTATTGATATCAAAGGTGGCCGTCACCCGGTGATTGAAAAGCATTTGCCACTGGGTGAAGAATATATTACCAACGATGTTTACCTGGACAGTGAATCGCAGCAGATCATCATTATTACCGGTCCCAATATGGCGGGTAAATCTGCTTTGCTCAGACAAACGGGGCTTATTGTGTTGATGGCGCAAATGGGCTGCTTCGTTCCCGCCAAGCAGGTGTCGATTGGATTAGTTGACAAGATATTTACAAGGGTAGGGGCGTCGGATAATCTTTCCTCAGGTGAATCAACCTTTATGGTAGAGATGAATGAGACGGCAAGTATATTGAATAACTTGTCGGACCGTAGTTTGATCCTGCTGGATGAGATCGGTCGTGGTACATCTACTTATGACGGCATCTCTATCGCATGGGCCATTGCCGAGTTTTTGCATAATAACGCTACAGCGAGAGCCAAGACTCTATTTGCTACGCACTACCATGAGTTGAACGAATTGAGCAATTCGCACCCCCGTATCAAAAACTTTAATGTAACAGTGAAGGAGGTTGGGCACCAGGTGATCTTCCTGCGCAAGCTGGTTCCGGGAGGCAGTGAGCATAGTTTTGGTATCCATGTGGCCAAACTGGCTGGTATGCCACCAAAAGTACTGGCGCGCGCCAATGAGATATTGAAAAAACTGGAAAATGAACGTACCGGCGGGGAGCATATCAAGGAAAGTATCCGTAAAGTGCAGAAACAAGCGGTACAAATGCAGATGTTCAGCATTGATGATCCGGTTTTGGTGAAGATCCGCGACACTTTGAACAACCTCGACGTTAATACCCTTACTCCGGTTGAAGCTTTAATGAAGTTAGACGAGATACAGCGTTTAATTAAAAGCTGATTGGATTTACAAATTTAATCTCGATTTGCGATTGATTCAGAAGACCCCAATCCGAAATCGTAATTCCGAAATCCGAAATCAAGATGTTGATATGTTAAAAATCTGTGCAATTAACTTTTAAGCAATGTCTGTACTTTTAAGTCCATGATTAAAAGGGACAACCTGATTATCCTTTTCGCAGTAACCATAATTTTATCAGCCTGCCATTCGCGCCGTGCCGTGATGAAAGGCGAACCAGGTGAAGTGGTAGCACCACAGCCTAATATTGCTGAAAAGTATTCGGCAATATTGGGAGTAGATGCCAGCTCTATACAAAACGGCCGCCTGTATGCATTTATCGATCAGTGGATGGGTACGCCATACCGTTTTGGTGGTTTGGATCATAACGGGATCGATTGCTCGGGGTTATCGTTTCTTTTGCAGCAGCAGGTATATGGGATTAATATACCGCGTACTACCGGTCAGCAAGTGCAAATCATCAGAAGAAAATATGAAGAAGAACTACAGGAAGGCGACTTAGTGTTTTTTGATTATGACGGCAAAAAATTCAGCCATGTAGGCGTTTATCTTCAGAATGGGTACTATGTTCATGCCAGCTCTACCAGGGGAGTTACGATAACCAAGCTACACGACCCATATACTTACAAATACTTTTCAAGGTGCGGGACAGTAGCAGTTACAGATGATACAGTTAATACATCCGACAGTAAATAATGCAAAATTCGTAACTTTGCAGCATCATGCACGAAGAAAAGGAACGCTACGGTTTTTGGACCAAATACAAACGTTTTGCCACGACTGAAATCTTACTTTATGTGATTATGATCGTAGGCATCATCCTGGGGATCATAATTTTCAGCTGATTACTTCTTAATAAGTACCACGTTATATTCGTCAGCGTCCACTGCTGTTTGGAAGAAGTCAACCAATTCCTGGTAGGTATCCTTACTATAATTGCCGTCCTTAAGCTGCAATACCCTATGATAAATCAGTTTATCATCTTCAAGGCTCATGGTCATTGTAAAGTTTCCAAAAGGTCTGGCAAGATGTTTTTTTATGGGTTCTGATTCCAGCTTATAGCCTTTAGGCAGGGTGTACGTAATATTATCCTCCTCAGTATACCCCCGTTGAATACACACCGGATTGATACGGTTTATAATTTGGCGAAGTGTTCGGGCACGGTTTACAGAATTAAGCGAAAAATATATTTTCCCATTATTCATGGCTGCATACTCTTTGGCCGATAGTTCTATTTCTTCTGTTGTGCTTGGGGTGAGGCTTTTGTCCTGTTTGTAAATCAATTTTTTTATCTCCATGTTATTTATGGGATAATATCTTTTTACATCCTTGATGCGCTCAGATTGAGCATCCTCGATAATATGATAACGGTCGTCATAATCTGTTCCCTTCAATACGGTTTCCATACTGCCTGATAAGGCACCATCATCATTCAGCACAAAGTCCGCTTTTCTTTTTTCAATATTTTCGTCCGCTGTATATTTTGGAGTATGCATTAATTTACCACCATAAGGTGTACAGGCTAATACGGTACGATCGTCTGTAAAATCACTCAAAAAGCCAAAAGGGATTTGCTGGCTTGTACATTCCAGCCAGGTGGTATCATTTTTAAATGGCAGGCATAGGATCACATGGTTGCCCTGCATACTAGCGAAGTCGGGCAGCATACTGATTTTATCATTATGATTGCCATAAACAATACAATAATATGATTCAATACCCGCTACGCTCAATAAAGCCCTGGTATAATTACACAAAGCTTTACAGTCGCCATAACCATCTTTATCCACTTCAGAAGCTGTGAATGGCTGAAAGCCGCCAATACCAATTTGTATGCTAACATAGTGAGTTTTATGCTGCATATACTCATATATTCTCTGTGCCTTTAGTTTTGGATTACTGATGTTGCTGGTTATTTCCTTAATGTAAGCGGCAGTTTCTGGCGGGACATCCTGTCTATTCGACAATAGTTTATCATACTGCCATTTGCCGAGCTGCTGCCAATTGGTATAAGAACCCTGTATGCCATAATAACTGAACTTTTCTGGTGCAACCATTACACGTGTAAAATAAGTATGCCAGTCCGGACTATACGGTTCATTTTTTATAGCTTTTACATCTTTTATCTGCCACGAATAGGTTTTGAGGCCATCTTTAGTAGAGCCTATATCCGCTTTTTGAGGTACATTGATCTCTTTATATCGTAGATTGAAATCAGGTTTAGCGATGATCTTGTAAGAGCTTTGTTCAACAGCCATATTCGTCTCATTGACAGGTTCCCAGCTTTCAATATTCAATGTCTGTTTATACCTCAGCTCATATTCATACTCAATAGTATAAGGGTATTGAGTAATGGAAGGGATGTAATGTTTTACCCGGTAATCCTGAAAAAGATTGCCTCCGCCGCCGGTAGCTTCGTCGGCAAAATCACGTTCGCTAAACTTACCTATCGGCTTTCCATACTCATCATAGGCCACACCCTTAATGTTTTTTACACTAACGCTTTTGTTATAGAAAATCGCCATATGCGCAATGTCGTCACCATTTTTGTTAAGTACAGTGATAGCCTTTTTCAAATGGTAGCTCACATTATCCAGGTCCTTTATTTCGACAGTTATTTCTTCGTTACGAACAACAGCACTCGCATATGGTAGTAGATCTTTAGGTATCAGGCTTGCTGCATAATTGCTCTGTGCTTTCGCTAACACAGAACACAACAGTAAACAGGGCAGCAGGAATATTCTTTTTATCATTTCTTCTTAAACACAAACTCGTTTTTCTGAGCCAGGATAATCTTATTATAAAGCTCTTTCAAATATGGATATTCCTCGGGACTATAAACCGATTTATTAAAACGGGTATCGTATGAGAAACTGAAATTTTGATTGTCACCATCAAACGCAGTAAAGAAATTTCCCCCTTTATTAGGCATAGCTATTGCCATTGCCTGCGGCGGATTTTCTAAAACATATTGCTGCGGAAGGTGAACATTCACAATATAACGCTCATCAGAAGGCATTCCCCAGTCAACAGGGAAATCACGTTCGGCCAGTTTAAATGGATTGGTGGTAATTTGATTTAACAGGAAAGGGCTAAACGAGAGATGATCGTGGTTCATGTTATCATATATGTTCATTTCTACATCATAAGTTTCGCCAAGTGGTTTGTCTAAACTGTCTATATTTACTATGTCAGATTTAACGATTTTCGTCTTCCTCATTTTTTCACCAATACTTTCTACATACTCGTTTACCGAGTTAAACTTTTTTATTTCAATGCGTCTCAGGTATCCGCTATAGCCGGATGAATAACGGGTAATGCTGCCTTTCATTTTTCCATCATCCTGTAAGGTAAGATCAAGCGAGTAGGTGATATTTTCATGCTGATTGGTATTCAGGTCGATCCAATAAGATGGTTTATCCAGGCTGAAAACGCGCCCCTGATCATTAAGACAACGCATGGGCAGCATACCAAAGGGGAGCAGCGGCTCAGTTGCATCCAATAAATAACTTTTATCACCTATGTTAGCTTTAGCTACTACGTAATCAAAATTGCTAATGTTTGGATATAACTTATTAAGGCTTCCGTGGTCACGGGTAGATAACAGTACAGCTTCCGTAGGTATCCCTGCTGAGTTCAACGCTGTTATTAATGCAATGTTAATATCACCCGCTGTGCCTTTATGGTTATCAAGAGCCTGTTTAATTCCGTCATCACTCATGCAGCTATTTCTATCATCCCATTTAATAGCAGTTTTGATATAATCATATATCAACTGAGCCTTCTCATACATATCAGTTTTGGATGCTATTAAAGCAGCTATTTTTTCTTTCAATAATTCTTTACGCTTTAACTGGGTGCCAAATCCGTAGTAGGTTTTCAAAAAGTAATCCAGATCTTTCCATTCCTTGGTGAATTTCCTTTTGGCTCCAGTATTCAGGTCAGTCTCATCGGTAAGTTCGCAATTGATTTTCGACAGGTAATTTTTTTCTGAAGTCATATATTCTTCATCCACAAAGGCAGGTATATCAGTCATCCCATACAGAATGTCTGAGCAATCTGCTGATAATCCATTACCATACCCATTACTTCCAAACGTAAAGCAGGTAGGTTCGATTTTAGCAGTGTTTTTGGTAAGTTTTAAGTATCCGTTTAGTGAAAAGTTATAATTCCAGAAACCAGGTATGTGAACTTCATATTCCGAACTTATTTTTGGGATATGACTCTGGAACTCCCATGAATGTAAATTAAATAAGTAAGGTGATCTTATTTTATAACTTACCTCAATAACGCATCCTCTACGCAAAGCAGGCATGGCAAATTTTATAGTGCTCCAATGCTTATTGTCCTTAACTGTAAATACTTTTTTGGGATCTAATTCAACTTGTTGAACCATACCATTATCGTCATGATAATAAGTAATACCCTTTATGTCGTCAGCTGTCTCATAAACCATGCTTTCACCGGCATAAACAGGAATTTCAAATGAACCCTCATTTTCAAATTCTTTGTTATCAAAGAATTTTTTTTTAACATGATATTCATATGTTGCTATAACCTGATATTCGCTATTAAAAGCTATCCTGGATGTTCCATACTCATTTAAAACAACAGCATGTGCAGAAGTATCCTTATCATATTTTTTCATATTTAGTGCGGCATTGTCTACTTCACCATAAGGGAAATCCTGCCCAAATGCACATATAGAACTTAGAACGACTATAGAAAGGAGTAAAGTTTTTTTCATAATTGTTACAAAATTTAGGTGGCATTAAAATTATAACTTTTAACGCATATTCAAAACGGAAAGATTTATTACTTTTTGAATAAATGTCTTATTTAGTCTTTTTGCATGTATTGAAATAAAATTTAAAATGTATAAATATTTAATACCTCAAAAATTTTACCTGTTAAAACTTTTTAAGACCTTTGCATGCCTTGCTTTATAAGAAACATGAAACTAAATTTAAAACGCCCTCTTGCATTCTTTGACCTGGAAGCTACCGGAACTAATGTTGGAATCGATCGCATTGTAGAAATATCTGTTATAAAACTTAATCCGGAAGAAAAAGAGGAAGTTAAAACATGGCGCATTAATCCTGGTGTAGCTATTCCCCTTGAAACTTCTTTGGTACATGGCATATATGACGATGATATAAAAGATGAGCCTGCTTTTAATGTTGTAGGAGCTGAAATAGCCGAGTTTATTGGTAATAGCGACCTTGCTGGGTATAACTCCAATAAGTTTGATATCCCGATGCTGATGGAAGAGTTTTTACGGGCAGGAATCCCATTTGATATCGATAACAGATATTTTGTTGACGTGCAGAATATTTTCCACCAAATGGAGCAGCGCACTTTAAAAGCAGCTTATTTATTCTATTGTAATAAAGAGATCATAAATGCGCATTCTGCTGAGGCAGATACCAGGGCCACAATGGAAGTCTTGCTGGCTCAGATAGAAAAATATAAAGACGCAGACTTTATCGATAAGAAAGGCAATAGCCTTAAACCTATTGTAAACGATATTGAAGCTTTGCACCACTTTACCAACCTGAACAGACCTGTTGATTTTGCCGGACGTATGGTATTTAATGAGCAAGGCGATGAAATATTCAACTTTGGTAAGCATAAGGGTAAAAAAGTAGAAGATGTTTTTACAGTAGAACCAAGCTACTATGCCTGGATGATGCAGGGTGATTTCCCTTTATATACCAAACGCAAACTGGAAGAAATTTATAGTCGCTGGAATGCTAAAAGAGTAGCCGAGCGCAGAGAAAAGCCTGTTCAACCTAAAATGGAACAGGACAAACCGGGTCAGCAACATGATAAATCCGCTGCGACTTCAAAACCCGCAGACAATCAGCCTAAAAAAGAATTCCGTAAACCCGATAACAGAAATAATAACAATTACAATCGTCCCCCTAAAAAGGATGAACCAGTCAGACCGGTTGATGACGATATGCTGAAGATGCTTAGTGACAAATTTCGGAAGGGGTGAGATTAGAGGGTTAGTCAATCAGTTAACCGGTGATTGGTTAATCAGGGGATTTTCTGATTTTGCTAAAATCCAGGTGGCCAATAAGGTGGTCTTTCAATCGTGCCACCGCGAAGGCGGCAATCAGCGCATAGAGAGCTCATATAATTGTATCCGATGTTTTTCCCAGAATCGGTAACTGCTGCTATCAATAAAGTATCACCGGATGCGAAAGTCTGCCTTAGCCGGTATGGGAATGATGAAACAGGGTTAATAAATATTGTTCCGCCACCACAACTTACTGTATCCGGAATTTCAGGATAAAAAACTTTAAATGGTAAAGTCCGTCCCATAAGGAATACTCTCTTTCGTGTGATGGTGGAAACACTGACATAACCAATAACAGGCTCGGCGGGGTTCGTAATACAATGGAGGTTGGTAATAGCTGACGTCGGCTGCGGATCAGTAATTCCGCCCAGGTGCTGTGATGAGGTTTGAAGCAGTTTCCAGTATTTATAAGCATCAGCGGTAAGGGCGTATTGCCTTACCAGCAGCATATAAGTCGATTGTAATTTTTTAGTTGTAGCATCAACATAACCCAAAGGTGCCTTCTCAATAACATCCTGGCTTAATTTACTTGAATTACCAATAAAAATAGCGCTGGAAAGCTGAGGTATTTTATAACAAATATTAATCAGGCTGTCCGGACTGCGGGGAAGGATGTTCCCATCTTTATAAATAAGCTTGGACGGATGTTCCCCGCTTACGTCATATTTCCAGCTTTCGGTTGCATCCCAGCGGTAGTACCGGGTTTTGTTTGTATTGTCGTGAGTGCTTACAGAAAATTGCACACCACTAACCAACGGAACTGCATATACGCTGTCAATTGGAGGTGTGATCTTGTTTTCGACAAAATCAGAAACATATTCTTTATTATTCGCAGTAAAAATGTGCAGACGATAATCCCTGTCAGTTGGCAGATTGAGGCCGGTAACCAAGTACTGCCCGGCAGCTGTTTCCTGTAGGGTATAAATGTCATTTTTATCACTTTCAATAGTAATGCGCGCCCCTTGTTCGGCATCGTCATGTAAGGCACTGTTCAATTTTACTGTGCGCCTGAGGTAAATGAATGTGCTATCATTTCCGCTATTGATCATTCCATCAACAACCAGGTAGCTTTGGTTAGATGATATAACCAGAGGGCTGTATGGCTTCCTGCAAGAAAAAAGGATCAGCATTAAGCATGTAAGAATAAGGAATGCGGGTGACGCTTTCATAAAATCTATCAATCAAAGTCCGGATGGCCAGTATGCAGGTTTGGTTGTTGTTCCGCCACGCAGCCGGCAATCAGCACAAATTGCAGTCTCATATGAATAGCCTGTTTTCCCGTTACCACCAGTCTCAAATCTGACCAACAATGTATCGCCGCTCGCCATAACCGCCTGCAATCTTGACAGAAATGTGTTTTGTGGCTGCATCCAGATAATCCCACCGCCGCAGCTAACGGAGTCCTTGGCCAATTCATTAACTGCAAAAGGTAAATCACGCCCAGCCAGGAATACTCTTTTTAAAGATATTGTTGAAACGCTGACATAGCCGATAACTGGTTCAGCGGGATTAGTCACACAGTGAATGTTAGTGATAGATTGCGAAGGTTGGGGATCAGTAATAGTTCCGAGGCCTTCATTATTTGTTTTAAGCAATGTCCAATACTTGTAGGCTTCAGACGTCAACGCATATTGGCTAAGCAGAAACTCGTAAACGTTAGTAATTTTTCCTGTCGATCCATCAACATACCCCAAAGGTGATTTACTAATTACGTCCTGAGTCAGCTTCTCTGAATTTGCTAAAAATATAGAGCTATTATGTTCAGGATATTTATAGCACAGGTTCACAAGGCTATCCGGGCTGCGCGACGTTATTTGCCCGTTTTTGTAAATAAGTCTGGAAGCCTGTTCTCCAATTTCATAACTCCAGCTTTCAGTGTAATCCCAACGGTAATAGCGTGTCTTATTTGTGTTATCATGAGTACTTACAGAAAACTGCACACCAGTTGTTAACGGAGTAGCATAAACACTGTCAATTGGCGGAGTGATTTTATTTTCGACAAAATCTGATACATATTCTTTGTTGTCAGACGTAAATATATGCATGCGGTAATTTCTGTCGATAGGCAGATTAAGATTAGTGGCCACATATTTACCCGGAATTACTTCCTGCAATATATAAACATCATTTTTGTCACTTTCAACCTTTAAACTTGCACCTTGTACAGGGTTTCGAAATGATTTGCTATTTAATTTAACAGTGCGGCTTAGATATATAATGGTGCTATCAGAGCCGCTATTGATCACCCCATCGACAACTAAGTAACTTTGATTGGACGAAACGATAGTGGGATTATAAGGTTTTTTGCATGAGAATTCAATCGCAATCAGGCATATCAGTACAATCATTAAGACACGTATTCTCATGAAGCAAATACCAAAGAAATAGGTTTACAGATCAGGTTGATCATTTAAAAACGAGATGTTTCGTTTTATACCTATAAATTTAGTTCTTTTTACCGGAGATTTTTCAAATATTTTTTCAAAAACATCCTCAGTGATCTCGTCCCATTCTTTTTTGCTCATTTCCAGCAAATCGCTTCGCGGTTCAAAGGCTGATTCGTGGTGCAGGACAGAGAAACGGTTCCATGGACAAACATCCTGGCATACATCGCAGCCGAACATCCAGTTGTCCATTTTTCCTTTAAACTCCTGGGGTATCTCGTTTTTCAGTTCGATGGTAAGGTAGGATATGCACCGGCTGCCATCCACAACATAAGGCGCCACAATAGCTTCAGTAGGACATGCATCGATACAACGGGTACAAGTGCCGCAATGATCGGCAGTGGAGGGAACGTCATACTCAAGATCGATATCTACAATCAACTCAGCCAAAAAGAAGAATGAGCCCTTTTTTGTATTGATAAGGTTAGTGTTTTTACCAACCCAACCCAACCCGGCTTTTTTTGCCCATGCCTTATCTAAAACCGGGGCGGAATCAACAAAAGCCCGGCCATGCACCTCACCAATCTTCTCGTTTATAATTTGCAATAATTGCTTTATTTTATACTTGATAACATTATGATAATCAATTCCATATGCGTATTTTGATATTTTTGGAGCAGAAGAGTCTGATTGCTGCTGGTCGGTGTAATAATTCAATCCTAATGAAATCACGGACTTGGCACCATCTACTAATAACCGGGGATCAAGGCGTTTATCAAAGTAATTCTCCATGTAGTGCATTTCGCCTTGCATGTTTTGCTTTAACCATGATTCAAGTCGCGGGGCTTCTTCTTCAAGGAATCCAGCTTTAGAAATACCGCAAAACAAAAAGCCGAGTTTTTTAGCCTCACTTTTAATCAATTTGCTGTAAGCTGATTGGTTTTGCTGCATTTATGCAAAGATAATATAAAGTAGAATGATGCTTGAACGCAGATAAGTGCATTAAGCGAAACAGATTTTTTTCTTATCTGTTACATTATTATAACTATTAATAAATACTAACATGTTACAGTTTATAAATGATCTGCCAGATCATGTGGTTGGCATACGTGCTACCGGAGAAGTAAATAAGGACGATTATGAAAGAGTACTAATTCCCCATTTAGAGGAATTAGCAAAGCGTCAGGGTGAAATAAATTATTTATTGGTTTTAGAGACTGATGTGCAAAATTTTAGCGCAGCTGCCTGGTTTGAAGATTTTAAACTTGGCTTGAAGAATTTTGCCAAATGGAAGAAAGTGGCGATAGTGACAGACCAAACAAGCGTTGAATGGCTTACAGACGTATTTAGACATTTTATTCCCGGCGAATCACGGGGATATAAATTGACAGAACTGCCCGATGCTATTGCATGGGTTTCAGCACTGCATGAAGATGAGTTCCGTGATACGGTTTCAATGGATAATGTATTGAACGATATCCGATCACGATCATCAAACAAAGGGCAAGGGCCTGCCGGTGAAGACCTTTAAAATCTAATTTTTATGGAAAGTGCAGCAATGTATAACCCTACGGACGAGCATATCCTGAATAAGGATGACTCAATCACCAATAAGGATGGGGATAGTTATTTAGAGAAGAGCGAACAGCCAACTGGTCAGAATAAACCTGGCCGGAAAAGTGTGTCTACCGTTACACCCGGCAATGATAATGGCGGGCCGGGGCTCCCGGCTGAAGATAAGCCATCTAAAAAAGATGCAGAAACCAAAAAGTATGCGCTGTAAGGTCAGCGCTTATCAAAGAAACCAACCTGGCGCAGATACGCCACCTGATCAAAATAGTTGGTTTCTTTGATAATTTTATTGTTTTTAATGACAAAGATTGCGCAGCATTGCAGTAAATATTTCTTACCCTCCATGTAAGAAGGTTCTCCATTTTCCGGCTTAGCCATAGTGCCCCCCCATGAATATTGCACAATTATATTATCACCTGTCTTAATGGTGTTGGTAACCGTATAAGCAAGGTCAGGGGTAGTTTTGTAATAGCGTGTATAAACATCAGTCATGCCTGAAGGGCCAATCTTAGGGCCATCCCAATTAGGAGAGTAGACCATTGCATCGATAGCATATTCGTTTGCCAACCCCTTAATGTCATGGTTGTTCAAAAGCTTGAAATGCTCACTTATCAAATCTGTTGTTTGTGACTCTACAGCCTGTACTGAAAGCATCAGGAGAATTACTATACAGCAATAAGATAATGACCTGTTCATGTTTGAATATACACATTATCAGTTGATTGTGAAATTTTCTTATCAAAATCACCCTAAAAGGGTTAGCTGTATATGCTTATCTTACAACTATTTTGTGTCGCAAAATCACCCTAAGTTTGTCTGTTTTATAGGTTCATTTTCAAGTGTTAATTAATGACATTTGAAGTAAACAAAACATTATGGATACTATCGAAATAAAAGAAGATTGTAAAATAATTGTTGCAAATAAAGCGATGCTGAATAATTCGGACTTTTTTGATGTGGCAATGGCTAACGTGAAAATTGTGAATGCCAACCTAAGCAATCTGGAGATTAAAGGCGCACAATTAGGCGGGGCTTATATCCACAACATTGGTATGCCCCCGAAAGATCACCCGATGTATGATCCGGAAGTACGTCAACGCCCTTTACGTTTTGAGGATTGCGACTTGCATAGCAGCACGTTCACCAATTGTGATCTGAGCGGCGTTGAACTAACCGATTGTAATATAAAAGGGTTAAAAATAAACGGTATACTGATTGAAGAACTGATCAATCAATATACCGCCGGAAAGTCTTCTTAGAAGCTATGTTCAATGCTATTGAGCAGTGCTTTGTCAGACCAGTAACCGCTATCCAATATACGGCGCACAGTCATTAGTGGATCGTTTGCATCGCGTTTTTCAGCCAACTGGAATGCCAGTTTGAAACCACGTTTGTGCAGTTGCGGCAGGTTCGCTTCATTCCATACACCGAATGGGAAAGCGAAATATTTAACAGGCTTCCCGGTTATTTCTTCAAGCTTTTTGGTTGGTTTATCTAATTGAATTTCCCAGTCTTTTGCAGTAGATAATTTTTTAAAGTTACTGTGGTTCCAGGTATGGCTGGCAATCACATTTCCTTCGTCAGAAAGTTGTTTGATCTGCTCAGAGCTCATATAATGCTTTACCTTGCCTATCGATACGGTCATTATAAAGAATACCCCCTTAAAACCATATTTCTTCATTTCAGGACGGGCTATATCAAACTGATCCTTATCGGTATCATCAAAAGTCAGCATGATGGGCTTGCTTGGCAGTGGTGTACCTTTAGTCAGGTAATCATATAACTGATCGGGGAGGATAGTATGATAACCCTGATCAGCCAGCATCTTCAAGTGCGATTTAAATGACGCAGGAGGTATAATATAGTCTTTTGACACTTTAGAATCAGTAGGTTTCCAATCGCGTATCTGGTGATAACATAAGATAGGTACTTGTTTGCGGCCCATAATGGCTGCATTATTGCTTGGTGTTTGGGCAATAGCCACAGTAGTAATTGTAGTAACCAAACCGGAAATAGCCAAAACAAATTTAAATTTTGAAATCATATAAGGGGTGTTTTTATCAAGACGAAATTATAATAATTAGGTATTTAATTGTATATATCTAAACTATAATTTATTTAAAAAGTTTAGTATTATAATGATACATATTTTGGGGCAAATAATTGCCGAATTATTTTTTATGGTGTGGGACATTTATTGGGGCCTTGCATTCGGCTTTATACTTTCGTCGCTTATTAGGGCGTTTGTGCCAGCCGAGACCATCAGTTCCCGGCTGGGTAAAAATAATCTGACATCATTAGGAATGGCTGCTTTTTTTGGGGCAATATCTTCTTCATGCTCATACGCAGCAGCGTCGATGGCCAGAACCCTAAAAATTAAAGGATCAACCTGGTCAAATGCTGTGGCTTTTATGGTATCGAGCACTAACCTGGTATTTGAAATATTTATTGTAATTGTGACTTTGCTTGGATGGTCATTTTTTGGTGCTGAAGTGGCGGGGGGAATATTTTTTATATTTATATCCGCGGGTCTGGTTGCTTATTTCTATCCTCGAAAAATAAAAAGCGACGGTGATAAACATTTGGAGAATGCCGAACAAATACATAATGACCACACGCATCAGCATTCTCACAAGCATGCTTCAATGCGTCAAACCAATATTCTTACTTCCAAACTGGCAGAAGCAAGCGTCCATTTTTATATGGATGTGACTATGGTGGGTAAGGATATTTTTTTTGGGGTAATTATAGCATCGATATTAATGGCGCTCGTCCCGCAAACATTCTGGAATGCACTTTTTCTTGCTCACAATGACAGTATTCCACATTTTGCAGTTCTGCTTTGGAATGTATTGATGGGGGTAATTATTGGTATTGTCAGTTTTGTATGTTCTGTTGGGAATATAGTAATGGCAACAGTATTCTGGCATGGGGGAATCTCCTTTGGCGGCGTAATTGCATTTATCTTAGCAGACCTGGTAACGGTGCCTATGCTGGCTGTATATAGGCGTTATTACGGTATGAAAACTATGGTTACATTGCTATTTTTTCTGTCCGTTAGCATTATTGTATCAGGCTTGCTTGTTGATGTAACATTTAATCTGCTGGGGTGGATACCCAAACACCCGCCAGGAGATTATACAATGACACATAAAACTATTGTATGGAATTATGAGACAATATTGAACATTATTTTTGTTCCTTTATCAGTCGCTTATTTTTTCTGGGGAAAGCAACGAAGTAAAATGAATATATAATTAAAGCACTATCCGCTTGCCTTCTTTTATCGATCTTTTCGCCGCATCCAATATCTTCATCGCAATCATATTATATTTCAGTGAAGACTGGTCATCTTCCTTTATTTCACCTTTCAGGTTTGCTGACAGGTAAACCAAAGGATCATTTATAGGCGCAGGCAGTGAAGTAACAGTCTTTGAGCCTTTCTTGTTTTCGCGCATGCGACTGGAAATTTCAGTGCCGTTAAATGCGTGATAATAGCCATGTTCGCCAAATACTTCCATATCTTTTATAGAGAAAGGCCAGTTCCATGATCCTTCAATTTGTGCAGTAGCACCCGGGTACTCAACCAATATGGTAGCATCGTCCTCCACTTTAGGATAAACTTCGGGCTTGTAATGTCTTGCAATAGCAGTAACGGCAATAGGTTGCTGGCCATGCATAAACCAGGTTACCAGGTCGGCGCCATAACAACCGAAATCATTTAATGCACCTGCACCGTTCAGTACCGGGTCGGTAAGCCATGCTAAGAACTCCTTGCTGCATCCAATTTCCTTTGGCCCCTGGTGACCGTCGTGAAATACCATTTTTTTGATAGGGCCGATGCTGTCGTTATTAACTGAAGTATAAACATCATTATAGGACGGATACCATGTAGTTTCGTAATTGGTTAGTACTTTGATATGGTATTTATCAGCCAGTTCTTCGATACGTTTTGCCTGATCCAGGGTTGCCGCTAATGGTTTTTCTACCATAACTGGAATCCCCAGCGGAGCACATACTTCCACTATATCAACATGATTAGCCACAGCATTATAGCCTAACACGGCATCAGGTTTTTTGCCCTTCAACATGGTTTTCAGATCGGTATAAAATATTGCATCCGGCAGATTGAATTGCTTGCCATATTTCTTCCAAAGCTCCTTGTTAGGTTCGGCAATGCCGATGATATCCACCTGCCCATGCTTATACGCGTTCAGGATGTTATAGATATGATCGTGATTAAGTCCGGCAACACATACTTTTAATTTTTGCGCCGATGCTATAGTGCATAAACTCAATAGCAGAGCAATAGTCAGGAATATTTTATTTTTCATGATATAATAAATGGATGTAGCAAAAGAAATAAGATTTTAATGCTATAGATAAATGTAACAGAAAAATAACAGTCTTAAAATAAAGTAGGCGTGCCGCCTGTGCGTGGCTTGCCCAAATGCCGGTAAGCATTATCAGTTGCTTCACGGCCACGGGCCGTGCGCATCAAAAACCCTTCCTGTATCAGGAATGGCTCATAAACTTCCTCAATCGTGCCTTCGTCCTCCCCAACGGCCGTTGCAATAGTTTTTAAACCAACCGGGCCGCCTTTAAATTTATCTATGATCGTGAGCAAAATCTTGTTATCCATCTCGTCCAAACCATGCTGATCTACATTAAGAGCATTAAGCGCGTAATTAGCTATATCTGTATCAATGTTGCCGTTGCCTTTTATCTGAGCAAAATCACGTGTACGACGCAGCAAGGCATTGGCAATACGCGGCGTTCCGCGACTACGTCGTGCTATCTCATAAGCGCCTTCTTCGCTGATCGGTGTTTTTAATATGGATGCTGATCTTAATACGATGTTGGTCAGTAGTTTGGCATCGTAATATTCAAGTCTTGAGTTAATTCCAAAACGAGCTCGAAGAGGGGCAGTAAGTAAACCTGAACGGGTAGTAGCACCCACCAATGTAAATGGATTCAACGACAACTGTACCGAGCGGGCATTAGGACCGGTCTCCAGCATAATATCTATCTTGAAGTCCTCCATGGCAGAATACAGGTATTCTTCAACCAGTGGACTCAAGCGGTGTATTTCATCAATAAACAGAATATCTCCTGCTTCAAGGTTGGTGAGCAGTCCGGCAAGATCGCCTGGCTTATCCAATACCGGTCCTGAAGTGATCTTGATACCAACGCCCATCTCATTAGCGATGATGTGCGACAGGGTAGTCTTTCCTAATCCGGGCGGACCATGAAGCAATACATGGTCGAGCGCCTCGCCGCGCTGGCGTGCTGCCTGTACAAATACCCTTAAGTTGGCTAATATTTTATGCTGACCGGTAAAATCCTCAAAAGCCTGCGGACGTAATACTTTTTCAATATCTCTTTCGGCAGGAGAGAGGCGCTCACGGTCAGGATCAAGATGCTCATTCATTGCCAACGAAATTAGTATTTTTTAGGGGAAAGGAGAAAGGTTAAAGGCAAAAGGAACGAAAAATAAAAGACCTTTTCGCTTTCGCCTTTCAGCTTTTACCTAACCTTCAGGGTACTTTCTGAAAATACTATTGATCTTCATTTGGATCACACCAAATATCGCCTCGCGGAATATTTTGGTGGACATTTTTGAGGTGCCTTCGGTGCGGTCAGTGAAGATGATAGGGACTTCTACTACTTTGAAACCATGCTTTATGGCAGTATACTTCATTTCGATCTGGAAGGCGTAGCCCACAAATTTGATCTTGTTCAGCTGAACGGTTTCCAAAACCTTACGCTTATAACACATAAAGCCTGCAGTAGAATCCTGTATGTTAATGCCTGTAATAAAACGTACATATACTGAAGCAAAATAGCTCATCAATACACGGCTCATCGGCCAATTGACAACATTCACACCTTTAATATAACGTGACCCTATCGAGGCATCGGCACCATCAATACAAGCCTGTCGTAAACGCAACAGATCATCCGGATTATGCGAAAAATCAGCATCCATCTCGAAGATAAAATCATACTGACGTTCGATAGACCATTTAAAGCCATGGATATAAGCCGTTCCCAAGCCTTGCTTGCCAGCACGTTCTTCTATGAACAGGCGCTCGGGGTATTCTTTTTGTAATTGTTTGACGATCAATGGCGTACCATCAGGTGAGCCATCATCAATGATCAAAACATGGAAATCATGAGGCAAAGAAAATACCTTGCGGATGATCCGCTCGATATTTTCTATTTCGTTGTAGGTTGGTATAATAACAATGCTATCAGGCACAGTCGGATGTTAAGTTATAAGCAGGCAAAGGTAATTATTAATTGCTTAAAATTTGTGACCGGGAAATCATTCCAAAAATGTTACAAATTGTTGGTATCGGCAATTACCTGGTTTTTATCATCAGATTCAGGATTTTCTATGTAATTGTGCTCTTTGATGTGCGGCGAAACAATAAGGAATACAACTACAAACGCCACAATCATTGCTACATCAAAATACCAGTAATAATTTGCACCAATAAGGTGTTTAGCCAATACACCGTTATCGGCAATATTGCCGTTTACCATAGCAGTTACCAGGTTACCCGCAGCAACTACCAATAGCCATACTGCGGTCATGGTGCTTTTCATTGTTTTAGGTGAATGCGTGTAAGCATATTCCAGACCGGTGATAGAAACCAATACTTCGGCAGCAGAGAGAATCACATAAGCAAATACCTGCCACCAGATTGTAGGATGACCGCCGTTATCAATACTGGTTTGAGCGATGGCAATGATTACGAATGATAATGCAGTGAGGATAAGACCCACGCCAAGACGACGAAGAGGTGTGGTCTTAAGTCCGATCTTATCAAACCAAGGATAAACCACATAGTTAAACAACGGAATGAATATGAGCAGGAAGACAGGGTTAAAAGTTTGTACCTGACCTGCCAGAATCTCAAATTTAAAGAATCCAAGATTGATGGTGCGGTCCATTTTAGCGGCCTGCAGAACCCATTCAGAAAGGTTTTGATCCCATACGATCCAAAAGGCCAGCGCGAAGAAAAAGACTGTCATTACCCGGTATACTGCCTTAATACCTTCTACTTTTTCAGGGTCGAATTTGCCTTTTGCAACGTCAAGCCAGGATTGTCCTTTTTGTTTTTTACCAAGATTAGCCAGTGCGTAAGCTGAAATAAATACGAAATTATTTTTATTTACGCCAGCGGGAGGAACTTTCACATACATCTTACGGCCTGAGTAGAATATAATAGTTGCCAGAGCCATTAAAATACCCGGTACACCAAACGCAATACGTGCACCATAATGTGCATACAACCAAGGTATAAGTACAGTGGACACCATTGACCCGGCATTGATACTGAAATAGAACCAGCCGTATACTTTGGATAACAAATCCTGATTGGATTTATCAAATTGGTCGCCCACGTTAGCAGAAACACATGACTTGATACCGCCGGCACCGATAGCGATCAACACCAATCCGGTAGAAAACAGGCTTACATTAGTAGTAAATGACGAAGTAAATACGTTGCCTAAGCAGTAGATCATGGATATCCATAAAATTACCCGGTACTTGCCAAGGAACCAGTCAGCCATGATGCCGCCTACCAATGGCATAAAATAGGATAGGGTTACAAAGAGGTGAGTACTTTCATTTGCCCTTGCTTCGGCTACTGTAGTTAAGGCGGCGTTGGCCGTCGGATTGTAAAATTGAGCCACTAAGAAGGTGGCGAGTATGGAACGCAGCCCATAATAGCTGAAGCGTTCTGCAGCTTCGTTGCCTATAATAAAAGGCACGCTTTTAGGAAATCTCGATTTTTTAGCTACAGGAGCTTCTGCCAGATCTTGAGTCATGTTAGTTTATTGAAAATTGGGCTAAAATAGTATAATTCCGGCAAATCAAAATTTTATATCGGAACTATTACAATGAAGGTAGTGAAAATTTTGTTAATAGTTGATTTAGTTAAGTGGTTGATTAGTTGAATTAATTTGATTGGTAGCCGTTAAGTAGAAACAACTATTTAACCCTTCAACCATTTAACTACTCAACCATTCAACTCAATTATTAGGCGCTGCTGTAGAACGATCAATTTCCGCTTGTTTTTTGGGATCGATATAATCGTTATCCTGGCTGCTGGGTGCATTTCTCATATCGACGTTATCTACATATATCCAGTGCCCATCCTTGAAACGATAACCATTATAACTCAGGTCGGGACCGTAAAATTCATAGTTCCCTGCCTGTTTTTTATCCTGGGGTGCCAGGTTATCAAATACTATCAGGTGTTGGTTTTCATCATATTTCAACAACATTGATGC
The DNA here is from genome assembly GCA_018266915.1 of Bacteroidota bacterium. Lineage (GTDB taxonomy): Bacteria > Bacteroidota > Bacteroidia > Sphingobacteriales > Sphingobacteriaceae > Mucilaginibacter. The sequence goes on from JAFDZM010000057.1 coordinate 103,120, forward strand.
CTGGCGCGTATATTCAAATACAACGCGTTTACGGGTTTTACCGTTGCCGATAAACACTGGCATACCTAATACCGGCTTGCCTTCGTGATTGAAGGACAGTACCTCGATCACTTTCTTGGTAGTCTTTACGTTATTGCCCTTCCAACCCAAAAGCACATAGTAGGGATTTTGTCCGCTATAAACAGGGATGATCTTGTAGTATTGAGCGCCCAGCCACTTAGTATTATTGGTCACTGTATCTTCAGCATTTTTGATATAGGGTGTATAGTCAGTAAGAGGGAACATCTCCAGCTTGTCTGGATTGTTCATTTGTATGGTACCATAAAAGCGATAGCTGCCATCATCAAAAGCCACATGCCACGAAATGATTCGGTAGCGGCTGTCTGGTGAGTTTACTATAGTTACTGCTTTTACCGAATCAAAAGGGAAATTAAAGGAATGAGGGATTTTTAAAGCCTGAACCAGGGTTTGTATAAACTCAGCATTAGAGTTCAGGCGCTCCATCTCCGTATCATCATTGATTACCTTTTTACCCAATTGGTTCAGTCTGTCCTGCAACGCCATTAATTGTTTGACGTTCCCGCTATCATCAGAATGCTGCGCAAAAACATATAGCGGCAGGGTTACCGCCAGTAGACAAACTATTAGAATTTTCTTCATTATTTCTATTAACGCAAATTTTCGATAACCATTGCACTGGCGCCACCGCCACCGTTGCAAATTCCGGCTGCACCAAATTTACCGCCGTTTTGTTGTAATACGTGCAATAAAGTTACAATAATTCGCGCACCTGACGCGCCCAGCGGGTGACCAATTGAAACTGCACCACCATTTACATTTACTTTGGCAGGGTCAAGTTTCAATTGCTGGTTATTAGCTATAGATACAACAGAGAAAGCCTCATTGATCTCGAAATAATCTATCTGATCTGAAGATAAGCCGGCCCTGTGCAAAGCCAATGGGATAGCTTTTGAAGGTGCAGTAGTAAACCATTCGGGAGCCTGTTGCGCATCGGCAAAAGATATAATGCGTGCTAAAGGTTTGATGCCCAATTCATCAGCTTTTTCTTTACTCATTAATACAACGGCTGCCGCACCATCATTAAGGGTGGATGCATTAGCGGCAGTCACGGTACCTTCTTTTTTGAAAACAGGTTTCAGGGTAGGAATCTTATCAAACTTTACAGTTGCAGGCTCTTCATCAGTTGTAAATAAAGTAACCTCGCCCTTTTTATCTTTTAGCTCAACAGGTGTGATCTCATCTTTAAATTTACCCTCAGCCTGAGCTTTTTGTGCCCTTTTATAGGATTCAATAGCAAAAGCATCCTGATCTTCACGGCTTATTTTGCATTCCTCAGCACACAATTCAGCTGCCGAGCCCATGTGATAATCATTATATACATCCCATAGGCCATCTTTTACCAGACCATCGATGATCTGACCATTTCCCAAACGATAGCCATTACGGGCTTTATCTAAATAATAAGGTACATTGCTCATGCTTTCCATGCCACCGGCAACCACTATATCGTTTTGGCCTAATTGTATACTTTGCGCAGCCAGCATAATGGCTTTCATGCCGGATGCACATACTTTGTTTACGGTTGTAGCAGGTAAATAGGGCATTCCGGCAAATATGGCTGCCTGTGTAGCAGGTGCCTGTCCTACATTAGCCGACAACACATTGCCCATATAAACTTCTTGTATTTGGTCAGGTCTTAACCTTGCTTTTTCAACTGCTGATTTAATAACAGTTGCGCCAAGTTGAGGAGCTGATAATGCTGATAAACCGCCGCCAAAACTGCCGATAGCTGTACGTGTAGCCGATACGATATATACTTCTTTCATAGATTATTTAGGGTTGATGCAGCAAAGTTAAACTTTTTACTTCAAGGAAATGCTATGCATGCATAATGTTTTTGAATGAATGATTGAATTAAGTAGTTGATTAGGTTAAGTAGTTTGATCGATTCAATCAACTAACACAACATATTACAACCAATACAACTTCTACAACTACTTTAACCACTACAACCAATCAACCAAAAAACGTATTTTTGAACGGTTAATTCATTCAATGGCTAAACTATCGAATACCCGCCAGAAGGCGATCCTGCGCAAATACTCGGATAATGTAAAGTATTTGATGATGGCCGCCAGTATTTGCCTTATTGTTTTTACCCTTCCAAAGCAGGCCAAATTCAGGTATGAGTATGACCGCGGACGTATCTGGACTCAGAAGGACCTGGTGTCACCTTATAATTTCGCTATACTAAAGACGCAGCCGGAAATTGAGAACGACCAGCGTGCGGCACTACACAGTATAACGCCGATTTATCAATTGGATACCGAATTGGAGCAAGCCCAACTTGACGGTTTTAAAAGTGATCTTGATATAAAATGGCATGATTCAGGGATTAATGATAAGAAAAAAACAGCCTATTTAAATACCGGAGAAGATTTACTAAAACAGATATATGATAGGGGTATATTAAGCCTGAATGCTAAGTATCAGCAAAACCAGCAAAATTATCCAATCACAATACTGAATAAGAACGTTGCTACGGATAAGAATACAGCCGATCTGTACACTAAAGAGAGGGCCCTAGCTTATTGCGACCAACAATTGAGCCGGCGCAAGGATATCGATAAAACCTTTTTGCTTGACCTGATACAGGACCGCCTGCAAAACAATCTTAAATATGATGACAAGCTTACCGCACGGCTTGAGAAAGAAGCTCTGGAGGGTTTATCCCAAACCCGCGGTATGGTTCAAAAAGGGGAGGTGATAGTAGGAAAAGGTTCAGTTATTAATGATGCGATCTACCAAAAACTGGAGTCATTTAAAAAAGCATTCGAGGATAATGCACGTGTAAATGGAGATCGTCGGCTTGTGCTGCTGGGACAGTTTTTGTTGGTGTCGATAGTTATTTGTTTGCTGGTTGTATTCTTGTATCTGTTCCGCCGTGATATTTATGAAGATAACAGATTGGTGTGTCTGATTTTGTTAGTAGTAACGGCCATGCTGGCATCATTATCATTGGCGATCCGGTTGCAATTACCCAACCTGTATTATATTCCTTATTGTATTGTTCCAATTATTATTCGGATACTGTTTGACACGCGCTTGGCACTCAATATTCATATTTTGGTGATACTCGTAGCCGGCTTTTTTGTACCGAACAGTTTTGAGTTTGCTTATTTTGAAATTACAGCAGGGATGGTGTCGATCTATAGCATCAAAAACCTGATCCGCCGCGAGCAATTCCTGATTTCGGCAGTGATCATTACTTTTGGGTACTTCCTGGCATTTTTAGGTATATCTTTCATCCGCGAAGGCAGTTTCAGCACAATTGATTGGACAGATTTTGTGCCTTTTGTTGTAAGCGTTTTACTAACATTACTGGCCTATCCGCTGATTTATGCCTTTGAAAAGGTATTTGCTATTACATCCGATATTACATTAATCGAGCTAACTAATACTAATGCACCGTTGTTACGTGAACTGGCCTTTACTGCTCCTGGAACGTTCCAGCATTCGCTCCAGGTAGCCAACCTTGCAGAGAATGCAATTTTCTCTATCGGTGGTAATGCGTTGCTGGTTAGGGCGGGAGCCTTGTATCACGATATTGGCAAGATAGAAAATCCACTATACTTTATCGAAAACCAAAGCCCGGGCTTTAATCCGCATGATAAACTTTCGTATGAGGAAAGCGCACAGATCATCATCCGTCACGTAAGTAAGGGTATTGAGATGGCGCGAAAAGCCAATCTACCGGAGATTGTCATTGATTTTATCCGCACTCATCACGGCAATACCCGGGTAGATTATTTTTACCAGTCGTTTTTGAAAAACTTCCCTGAAAAGTTTGTTAACGAAAATATTTTCCGCTACCCCGGACCGATCCCGTACTCAAAAGAAACAGGTGTTTTAATGCTGGCTGACTCTGTAGAAGCTGCTTCCCGTTCATTACGTGAACCCGATGAAAAATCCATCAGCGATTTGGTTGACCGTATTGTGAAATATAAACTGAACCAGGATCAGCTGAAAGACAGTAATATAACGTTAAAGGATATCGAAACTATCAAAACTATATTCAAGCGGATGCTGGGTAGTATTTACCATGTCCGTATGGATTATTGAGGTATGGGTTGATTGGGTTGATTAAGTTAGAATAAATGCAACTTAATCAACCACTTAACTTAATCAACTACTTAACCTTAACATTTTTCTTTGACGATTTAGACGAATCACTATATTTGCAGTCCCAAAAACGGGGATTTGTTATTAAAAGGTGAGGTGCCTGAGAGGCCGAAAGGATCAGTTTGCTAAACTGACGTACGGGAAACTGTACCGAGGGTTCGAATCCCTCCCTCACCGCTGAAAACGTTAGTAATTTACACTAAAAGCCTGCAAATCGTATGATTTACAGGCTTTTATGTTTTAAGGCAAACTCCAAAATATTCACCAAAAAGAATCATTTGGGTGAGTGATTCATGCAGTAAATCACAATTTTAACAAATTGACTCACCAAAAACGGTTTAAATAACTGATATTCAGCTTATTTAAAAATAAAACATCTTGATTTGACACTATTGCATTTCGATATTTATTCACTTTAATAACTGTCGTTATGCTAGAAAAGAGCTTGGCCTTCTCTTTTATTTGAAGAAGCCAAAAAACTATGTATCAGGGGAAGTCCCCATTTATTTAAGGATTACGGTTGATGGCGTTGAAAAGGAGCTCTCAACCAAGCATTCCTGGGACCCTGCCCGATGGAATGGCAACGCGAACAAGGCTTCAGGTACAAAAGATGACAGCCGCCGCCTAAATGCTTACCTTGATGTTTTACCCTCGCACTCATAGGTATCTATTTGTTAAACCAGTATCTCCGGCCAGTAGACTAAACTGCCCTTTTGAGGATGGTAATTTGGCTGATAACTGATGTGACCGTAATTATCTAATTGCCCGATACATTTATGGTATGTAGCCACCGATGCAATCTTACTATGCGTCATTAGTTCCCCTGAGGGTAATAGGAAAAGGGCTAAAAAATTGTTACGCTGCCACTGGATGAATAGTGCCGCAAACAGGCTGACATGTGTTGCCATTAAGCGGTCATCACGGTTCATCCTTTTAAGCAGTTTGCCGTAATCAGCCGGCTCTTTACAGGTGCTTTTGTGTTCACTTCAAGCCTCCTTCCAGCAGTTTGTTGATGTCTTCCTGTTTGTAGTAGATAATGCTACCGATGCGGGTATAGTTAAGTGTTCCGTTAATCCCTAAGTTTTGTAACGTGCCCGGTGAGATGTTCAGCAGTTTTCGGACTTCTACGCTTTTGAGCCATTTCTTGCTTTGGCCCTGTCCGAGTTGCATTAATTGCCGGATCTCGGTTACTAGGCCGGTTAAAGCTTTAGTAACTCGAGCACTTTGTAATAACAAATGCAAGCCGGAATATACTTTTAATGATCCCCAAAACGCTCATCCAAAAACTCGTGGCATGACCGATGAAGTATACCAGTGAACCTATAAATCCCATGCCATAAAGCACCTAACCCTGGTTACCTGCTTTTTTAATCTGCTCTTTCATAAATTGTTTATTCTAATTTGGGAATATCTATTTAGGAAGCGGCAGGATTGGCAACTTCTTTAAAATCCCGCCCACAACTTCAGGTATATCATTTATGGCTCTTTCAGGGTTGTCAACTTCCCCACGGCCATAGCCTCGCCATATTACACGCGAAGTACGCTGGTCAATAAGGTCAATGATTAAAGAACCTTCTTTATATGGAACTTGCTCAATTTCTGAGCCCACATAAATGGGATATGGTGCACGATAATTGTAATAATAACGCCCATGATATTGTGCCGCGCCGTAATAATACCGATGACCATTATAAATGTAAACCTGATTATTATAAAGCCTGACTTTGTCGTTTACAGCTATCGAATATCTTACAAGCAGATCAGGGTGGTTCGCTTTCAGGATCAACCCTCTTTTTTCCAACTGACCGGTTACTTCGCCTGTAATCCTTTCATCAGCAATATCATTATACCTGCTGTTCTTAACCGTGTCAGCAGGAGGAAGCCAGGCAAATGTCCGGTATTTACCGAAGCTGGCATTACTGCTTTGAATGGAATAGTATTGGTACGGTGAGCATCCTGGGGCCAGGTAAATGGCCAGTGCGAACAGCAAAGGATTAATAAACTTTTTCATGACAAATTTTTTATCATTTATCAAAGCTCACTGTTTGCCGCTTATAGATCGATGACGCCGATCAGTATTTACTGTGATCCTTATCAACTTAAATTAAACTCCTTCAAACCTGCCTGTGGCTTTTTGACCCTGATCTTATATACAATTGGCTCGACCCGTGTATCAATACCCACCTCATTGGCTGCGATGCCGTGTGATGCATGGTGTTGCGGCTGTGAAACCAGTGGCATAAACTAGTGAGTCAAAAGTTGGCGGACCTGCTGTTTTTCATCCTCTCCGGATATTTCTTCAAATGTCTCCCATACTATTACGGTACGCCACTGAAAAATACTTTCTATTTACTCCACTTCGAAACAAACATTGGGACTTTTGCGCATCATGTTTATTTTTTTCCCGGGCCGGGGTGGCATATATTATTCCGTCTTTATAAACATAATTTAATGCACTATATAGGGTTCTGCCTTATAATGACGTGCGAGCCTACCCGTCACCTGCTTTTTCAACAGTGTTTCAATCTGTTTTTCGTTGAGTTTTTCTAACATATCTTTTTTGTTTTTTTAACATTCTATTGGCAGGCTGATTATAAAGGTTGTCCCTTTTCCTGGCTCACTCTCAATTGTTATAGCTCCATTAAGAGCTTCAATCTGCGCCTTTGTCATATATAATCCCAGTCCCTTCCCTTCTTCTCCATTTGCAGAGAATCGCTTATACGGTTTGAAAAGATCACTCGCCACTTTTTGCAAGTCAATCCCGGTTCCATTATCGGCAACGCGGATATTATAATTATTGGAGCTTTTTTCTATACCTACATGGACTAAAGGTGCTATGCCAGCTTTCTTGTACTTGATCGCATTACTAATCAGGTTAAAAAAGATGCTATGTAAATAGGTTTTTATCGTTCGGTACTGGTAACCGTAATCATTCATTATTATTTCTATAATAGCTCCTGAATCACGTATTTCCTTCTCAAGGCTTTTCTCCGCAGAATGGATGATGTCTATTATCTTTACTTCTTCCTTAATTTTATTTCCAGATTTAGTCATGAACAGAATTTGATTGAGATCTTGTATGCTTTCAAGAACATTTTCGGCAGCGCTGTCGATATAATCGATCAATTCCAGAATATTATTTTCACAATTTGTACAATCTTCTTTAAGCAAACCGGTAAGTCCTATAATATTCCCAACGGGAGTTCTAAGATTATGAGAGATAATGAAATTGAACTGCATTAATTCATTTTGTTTCTCTAACAAATCAGCTATTAATCTTTCTCTCTCCTCTTCCAACTTTTTCCTCTCTGTGATTAAAGTTCTGATCGATAGGAATTGACTAATTTCCCCACTCTCGGTCAAAATCGGCGAAATTATAGTATCTACCCAATATAAAGTCCCGTCCTTTGCTTTGTTTCGTATCTCTCCATGCCAAACTTTGCCCTGAGTTATATCTTTCCACATTTGGCCAAAAAACTCAGATGAATGAAACCCGCTATTAATTATCCGGTGGTCTTGCCCTATTAATTCTTCGCGGGAATATTGAGAAATCTCGCAAAATATATCATTAGCAAAAACAATCTCACCTCGTTTATTTGTAACGGAGACAATAGCTGCGTGGTCCACAGCCTTATGGTAAGCCGCCAGAGAATTTACAATTTCTACGGTACTTGCTTCTGTTAAACTATTTATATAATCAAGACTCATGATGGTCGCGCTATCTATGTCGTAATAGCAAAACTATGCTGAACCATATATGAATTTCATGATTAACATCATGCGCCAAAATGATTTAGGTCATCCCGGTGCAGAAATCTGATACAGAATGTATGCCCAAAATCAGTTAATTGTGTGACTAATATCATTGAGAAAAAAGTGTATGGTGCTCAAATTTGTAAGACATAATTAAAAAGCTTCTTTAAAATTTTATCATCATGAAGACGGATTCAGAAATTCAAGAAGATGTAATGGCAGAGCTCAAATGGGAGCCAATGCTCAATGCGACCGAAATAGGCATTGCCGTAAAGGACGGGGTCGTAACGTTGACGGGGACAGTGTCCAATTATTCAAAAAAGTTTGCCGCCGAAAACGCCACCTGGCGGGTCAAGGGCGTAAAAGCAGTTGCCGAAGAACTGGAAGTGAAATTAGCAGACGGAGATTTGCTAACGGATAGCGAGATTGCTTCCAGCGTCATTAATACTTTGAGGTGGAATACCGTCATTCCTGATGAGCAAGTCAAAATTAAAGTGTCCAATGGCTGGGTTTACCTGAGCGGCGAAGTTGACTGGAATTTCCAGAAAGATGCCGTGATGAATGCTATCCGGGGTTTAAAAGGTGTGAGGGGCGTCGCTAATGAGATCACAGTAAAGCCCAGGGTACAGCCAGCTGATATCAAAGAAAACATTAAGAAGGCCCTCGAACGCAAAGCTGACCTGGAAGCCGATAACATCCGGGTCGAGACCATTGGCGATCATGTTGTACTCAAGGGAAGCGCAAAGTCATGGAATGAGCGCAAAACCATTGCCCATGCTGCCTGGTCCACTCCTGGAGTTGCTTTGGTAGAAGATAAAATAGTGATTTCTTATTAATAGAACAACCTGTTCTCAAAAAGCGCTGCTATTTGAGTGGCGCTTTTTTTATGATAAAAAAACGGGAGACGGCTTACCGCTCCCGTATGAGTAGTTTCATTTCTTACTTAGAAAATCTATCTACCTCTTTTACCGTTTCAGGAATTCAATTCCATTAATCGGTTGATACAAATGTATATGACTCTAAATGAATAATATATGAGACAAGTCACTTTTTGCCATGAGTATTATCATTCGGCCAATCGTCCTGGCTTGCAAACTTTATATCTATGAAAAACCAAAAGCACAAGATAAGGGTCCCGCTCCCTCCTCAGCAACCACGAAAAGTTAAATGGAGCGGAATATGGTTATACCTCATATTATTGGCCGCGGTTCTTATTCCGCAGCTTACGGGTAACTCGGCCGCTGAAATCACGTGGCAGCAATTTGAAAAAGATATTCTCGCCCGTAAAGCAGTTGCCAGGCTTGAAGTGATCAACGGTGAAACCGTAGAAGTCTATTTAAAGCCTTCTGTTGCCAATGACAAGCAATTCAAAGACGTTTTTAGATCAACCTGGGGTACAAACGAAGGCCCTCACTATACTTTTAGCATTGGGTCATCGGACTCGTTTGACAAGGAACTGGAAGAAGCGGAGAAAAATGTTCCATTGAATGATAAGATACCGGTATCTTATATAAGAAGAGGGAATTGGTTTGTCAGTATAATCAGCTGGGTTTTACCTATTGCCCTATTGTTCCTCGGCTGGAACTACATGATGAGAAGAATGGGCGGAGGCGGAATGCAGGGTAGTGATGGGGCGTCAATATTTAGCTTTGGCAAATCGACTGCCAAGCTTATTGAGAAAAATAAAAGCAACGTCACTTTTGATGACGTAGCCGGCTTGGAGGAAGCGCAGATCGAAGTGCATGAGATCGTTGATTTTCTGAAAAATCCGGAAACGTTTACCAAACTCGGTGCAAAAATCCCTAAAGGCGTCATGCTCGTCGGTCCTCCCGGCACCGGTAAAACCCTGCTGGCCAAGGCTGTGGCAGGTGAAGCGAAAGTTCCTTTCTTTTCTATTTCCGGTTCTGAGTTTGTCGAGATGTTCGTTGGCGTGGGGGCTTCGCGTGTTCGTGATCTTTTCAGGCGGGCAAAAGAAAAAGCACCAAGTATCATTTTTATTGATGAGATAGATGCAGTCGGGCGTTCCAGGGGCAAAGGTGCATTTCTTACAGGCGCGAATGATGAGCGTGAAAGTACACTGAACCAATTACTTACTGAGATGGATGGCTTTGGCACCAATAGCGGTGTTATTGTTCTAGCAGCTTCTAATCGCGCTGATATGCTCGACCCTGCTTTGTTAAGACCCGGCCGTTTCGACAGGCATATTTATCTCGAGCTGCCTAATTTAAAGGAGCGCGAAGCAATATTTAAGGTGCATATGCGGCCTTTGGTTGCTGATGATTCAATTGATATACACTCTCTTGCTGCCCAAACTCCGGGCTTTTCCGGGGCGGACATCGCCAATATCTGTAATGAAGCCGCACTGTTCGCTGCCCGGCGGAAAGAGACTAAAATTCAAAGGATGGATTTTATGGATGCGATAGATCGTGTCGTAGCAGGCCTGGAAAAGAAAAGTAAAATCATAACGCCCGAAGAAAAAAAGAGAATAGCTTATCATGAGGCAGGACACGCTATAGTAAGCTGGCTGCTGAAGAATGTAGATCCTTTGATAAAGGTGTCAATTATTCCAAGGGGCAAATCGTTAGGGGCTGCCTGGTATCTGCCGGAAGAAAAGCAATTACGCACTGAATCTTCATTCAGGGAGCATTTATGTGCGACATTAGGCGGACGGGCAGCAGAAGAGGTGTTTTTTGGCGAGATATCGTCAGGAGCACTCGACGATCTAGAAAAGGTCACAAATGAGGCTTATATGATGGTAGCGTGGTTTGGATTTGACAAGAAACTCGGAAATACAAGTTATTATGATTCAACCGGCCAGCGCGATATGACCATACAAAAACCTTATAGCGAAGAGACAGGCTGGTTGATAGACGAAGAAGTGCGTGAACTTGTCAACAGCGCTTACCAACAGGCTAAGGAAATATTAACGCAAAACAGGCTATTGCTCGATCAGCTTGCTGAAGCACTTCAGCGTAACGAAGTAATCTATAAAGAGGATATCGAAGCCATATTGGGAAAACGGGAGGATCAGAGAAAAAGCCAGCCTGTACAAGTGGCCATGCGGCAAGATGACTAAGATCATGAATTGAAATGAGATGCGTCATGGCTTGATAATCAGATTCTTTTGACATTTACGGTATAAACATTTAATAATTAACAATCATGTCAACTTTAGTAAAAAAATCAAATGGATTTCCATCATTAAGGTCAATGATGGAAGATTTCTGGAACGGCGATAAATTCTTTAATACGCCATTTTTCAATGCCGAAACCATCCCTTCGGTAAACGTGCGCGACAAGAGAAATCATTATGAGTTGGAGGTTGCTGCTCCTGGTTATAAAAAGGATGATTTTAAGATCAGTACCGAAAAAGGCCTGATCTCTATCAGCGCTGAAACCAGCAGCGAAAAGAAGGAAGAAAAGGAAGATTA
>JAFDZM010000058.1 GCA_018266915.1 Bacteroidota bacterium
CTCACCGGCAACTTCTCATACCGGGTCTCTTCCAATAAATTTAATCGCGCCATGTCAAAGGTTTTAATTGATTTTGGTGTGGGTGAAAGCAAATATATTAGATATGTTTGCTTATATAAAGCTAATTTCATTTTAACTTTTACCAACCCGATGCCTGCCCTGAATCAAAACCTGCAAAAGCTGTTTTTCATCGCCCAAAAACCGGAGAAACTGGGCATAGGACTCATGTCGGGCACCTCTTTAGATGGCCTGGATATAGCACTCTGCAAATTCAAAGGCAACGGACTGAATACTCAGTTCGAGCTGCTACATTTCATCACTATACCTTATAAACAGCATTTTAAAAATGAGGTGCATGAGGTATTTTCAAAAAGGCTGGTCGACCTGGAAAAGATCACTTTATTAAATGCCTATATCGGCACTTTTCATGGCGAACTTGTGTTAGAAGCCCTCGCCAAATGGAATATCAAGCCTAACGAGGTAGGTTTCATCGCCAGTCACGGGCAAACTATTTATCATGCGCCCAAACGGCTGCACAAGCAAAAAGAATACCCAAACGCGACCCTGCAAATAGGTGACGGCGATCACCTGGCAGTAAAAACCGGCATACTCACCATCAGCGATTTCCGCCAGAAACATATTGCTGCGGGTGGCGAGGGCGCCCCACTTGCTTTGTATGGCGATGTATTATTAGGAAGCAAAAAAGGCGAAGACCGTATCCTGCTCAACATCGGCGGCATAGCCAACCTGACTTACCTGCCTGCTGATGGCGATACCCATAAAGTGATCTGCACCGATATCGGTCCGGGGAATACGATGATAGACGCAGCCTGCCGGGAATATTTCAATCAGCCTTATGATAAGGATTCATTTATTGCCCTGTCGGGATTGGTGGATGACGATCTGCTTGCTGCCTTGCTGGATCATCCTTTTTTCAACGAGAAAGCCCCCAAAACCACCGGCCCGGAACTATTCAATCTAAGCTACCTGGAAGACGCACAGGAAGTATCGAACACAAAAGACCTCAACAAAAACGATGTGGTAGCTACGCTAAGTGCCTTTACAGCCACCAGCATTGCCAATTTCATAACCAAATACCTGCCTGCCGACAGCCACATCTTCCTAAGCGGCGGCGGCGCACATAATTACTTCGTGACTACTTATCTTAAACAGTTGCTACCTAAAGCCACTTTGGGCAACACCGCTAGTTTGGGTATTGATCCGGATGCAAAGGAGGCGATACTATTTGCTTTATTGGGTAATGAGGCTTTGTCAGGTGAGCCTATTCAGATTGGGGATAATCCGAGGGTGTTAATGGGTAAGTTTAGTTTTGGGGTGTAGCCAAGTAAACCACAAGCGTTGAACTTGCGGTAATAGTGGGTCATTTTATATAGTAAGAGACCTACATTGGTTCAATGTAAAATTTCATTTAGATTTTGGCGGCGGCGGTGGCGGAACTTGTACTTGTTGATTGCCTTGTCTAGGCGGTGGTGATGGTATGTATCCTCTTTGTTGATCCGATCCGGTTCGCGGTTTAATTTCTTTGGCCATATTTTTTATTTTTTTGGAGGAGTATTTGGCTGAGTTGGTTTTACAATTGGTGGCGGTGGTGGGTTCTGACCAGTTTGTGGCTTGGGATGTTCAATTTCATTTGTATTATACTTCATAGTATATAAATTAATTGTTACAAAAACTATTAGCAGCAATATACCCATCAACAAAGTAAAAATAGAACAGTTGTTCAATATATTTATTGATCTAATCCGCCTTTTAACTTTTTCAATATCAAAATTATTTTCCTCTATATCAGTTAGTGTTTTATATGTTGATTTTGCAGAGACTGAGTGAGAAATCAAATTAATAACAAGTGTAGAACCGAGTAAAATCCAACTTAAGGCCAATAACCATTTACAATTTGATAAACCAACATTTTTAACGATCTTCTCTATAAAAATCATTGAAAGCCCTAATCCACCTGCACTTATATAAGATAATTGTTTTTCAAAACTATCTTGACTTTTTTCATAGACCTTGAGTAGCTCAATTTTATAATCTTCTAGAGGGTCGACCTCATTCCTTTGCATGTAAATATGATAAATTAGATTTTCAATTGTGGTATCTTCAATCGATCAAATGTAAGAGTCTAATACCTTGTTTTTAATATTTGCTGCATCATCATAAAGATGTGGGTAAATGAAATTATGATCTATTCCCAATCGTTTTTTTATTCGTCTTCTGACATAATCGGCGAGGTCCTTTTTAATATTAAAACAAGCAAAAGGTGTGAGCCTTAAATTCCAACCATCTTCATTTAGATCCACATTAAATATATCCTCGATTGTCTTTTTGCTAAAGGGGTTGAATATAAACAAACCCTCCTGGGGAATAATATTTTGATTATATATAGAAGTCATGGGGGTATCTCCAACCAATCTTATTTCCGAACTCGCTACTGCTCCATATACATTTCCTTCTTCAAAATCTGATATATAAAAAATTCCATTTTTATTTGGATTTAAAGGATTCTCAGTCCAGTCACTGTAAGAAGTAATAGCAGTCTCTAAATTGCTATCAAAATCCCTTAGATTTAACAGTTCATTTTTATATTTCGATTTATTAATTCTGTAAATGGAGAAGTAATTTTCAATATTCCCATTTCCATGCCCACACGTAAGTTTTTCTGTAGCAAAAAATAAAGACACATCAATATTATAACTCCAATCCATTAATGGCGTGGGTGCCCAATAATGTTGCAAAATACTTAAAATCGGAAATTCTCTTCTTATATCAGAATATTGATATATGTCAAAGACCTTTTTTAATAGTGGATATTTCTTTGCCTCTTGTACTAATCTATTAATAAAATTAATATAATTTCCTGATCCCCATTCTTCCATATCATTTTGAATCCATTCCCTTTGGGCTGAAGTATATAACCTAAACTTAGCATCTGACATTCCCCTAAATATGAAATCCGTACGACGATTTTCTTTAAATTCAGAAGTATAGAAATCATACCATTCATCAAATTCCTTTTTTGTATCTATTTGAAAATGTCGTTGATTAGAGAATTTTTCTCTTTTTTCATTCAAATCGGAAAAATAGGAAAGTTGAGCCATTAGTTTTTTCGATAAAAATACATTCTGTTAATTTATTAATCACCCCGTTTTTTAACGGTATTTTCAATTAAACTACCGAACTGCCATGATTGTAGTTTATTGCATTGTTTGAATCAAAATTTAAAGTTCTGTAAATTCTGGTTCAGACAATCCGCGTTAGGGATTGAAGCGGATACCGGCCTGTGGCTAATGCCTGTGCAGTATGAGCGGAAAGCCCGGCCGCAGGCAACGCCCAATGCTTCAGTTTGCAGTTATTAGTTGGCAATTTGCATGGCTTAGAAAACCTGGCGCAGACCTTTATGATGGGGTGTTGAAACAAGTTCAACATGACATATTATACATATTATATTAACTACTGCACGCCACCCGCCTTGCGCCTCGCAATAACCAATTGTAAAAAATCACCACAACCCTATAATCCTGCCCATTCGTGTATATATTTGTTTCGTCAGTTTATACATTCATTAAACACCATTTCACATCATGACTTTATACAGCTTTTTTCTGCACCTGCACTCCGGTTTCAGGTATATCGTGCTTTTACTGCTTCTGGTAGCCATCATTCGCGCCTGGGCCGACTGGCTGGGTCACAAAGCTTATAGCGAGGGTAACCGCAAGCTCAACCTGTTTGCCATGATATCGGCACATACGCAATTACTGATCGGTATTGTGCTATATTTTGTGAGCCCGTTCGTCAAATTCGGTCCTGATACTATGAAGGATGCCACCACCCGTTACTGGACAATGGAGCACCTGGTAGGGATGCTGATCGCTATCGCGTTGATCACCGTTGGTCATGCCCGCTCAAAACGCGGCGCAACATCTGACGCAAAACATAAAAGCATCGCTATTTTCTACACTTTGGCGCTGATTGTTATTGCGATAATCATAATTTTTAGCAAGCGTGGACTGCTTGGAATGTCATAATCATAATTTTTTAAGAAAACGGCAAAATATTTTCCTGAAAAATTTGCTAATTCAATATTCTTTATAAATTTGTGACCGCGATGATTAAAACTAACAAAAATACTAGCTGGTGGCACCATGAAAATGGCGTCCGGATATATTTTTGGTAAGACTTACTAATCAATTGTAAACCTAATATAAGCCCGGCGCCAACCAACGCCGGGCTTTGTATTTTAATACTTTTTGAATAACGAAAATGAAACGATATAAAATAACCACTACTTCTAAAAAACTACTAGCCGATACCACCACGCCCGTGAGCATTTACCTGCGCCTGCGCGATGTGTACCCGAATGCCCTGCTGCTGGAAAGCTCGGACTATCACAGTCGCGAGAACAGCATGAGCTATGTTTGCTGCGAACCGATCAGCGGATTGGTATTATCTGACGGTCGCCTGAAGAAAAGCTATCCGGATGGAAATGCCATAGTAAGCGAGCCGGGCACTTTTGACCTGGTAGACGAGATCGCCCAGTTTGTGGCGAGCTTTGAAACGACTGAGAACAATAGCAAGATCATCTCCAACGGTATCTGGGGTTACTTTACGCACGAGGCCGTGGAGCATTACGAAACCATCAGGCTAAAGCAAAGCACCGACGATACGCGCAAGATCCCGGTGATGAAGTACCATATTTACCGCTACATTATCGCTATCGATCACTTTAAGAATGAATTGCACATCTTCCAGAATCAACCCGAAGATATGCCAACAAATGGCGGACTGGAGAAGCTGGAATACCTGATCAAGAACAAAAACTTCCCCGAATATCATTTTCAGAGCAATGGCGATGAAAAATCAACGCTGACCGGCGAGGAATTTATGGCGATGGTAGAGAAGATGAAACAGCACATTTTCAGGGGCGATGTGTTCCAGATTGTACCGTCGAAGCCATTTTCGAGGGCGTTCCAGGGCGATGAGTTTAATGTGTACCGGGCGTTACGGTCTATCAACCCATCACCTTATTTGTTCTACTTCGATTATGGTGATTTTCGCATATTCGGTTCATCGCCGGAGGCACAGATCACTATTAAAGATAATGTGGCTAATATATTTCCAATTGCCGGGACATTTAAACGCAGCGGCGATGACGTGAAAGATGCTGAAATAGCCCGCGCTTTAGAAAACGACCCGAAAGAGTCGGCAGAGCATGTGATGCTGGTCGACCTGGCGCGCAACGATTTGAGCCGCCATTGCGACCAGGTGGAGGTGAAGGCTTTTAAGGAAGTTCAGTATTATTCGCATTTGATCCATTTGGTATCGCATGTGAGCGGGAAGATTCGTCCGGGGGAGTCATCGTTCAAAATTGTTGCGGATACATACCCCGCAGGGACATTGAGCGGAGCGCCGAAGTTCCGCGCAATGGAGATCATCGACGAAAATGAAAAAAGCAAGCGCAGCTTCTACAGTGGCGCTATCGGTTTCATGGGCTTTAATGGCGATGTTAACCTTGCTATTATGATACGGTCGTTCCTGAGCAAAAACAATACGCTGCACTACCAGGCAGGTGCCGGCATTGTAGCCGACTCGAACCCGGAAAGTGAATTGAAAGAAGTGGACAACAAAATAGCGGCGTTGCGCAAGGCTATTGAATTAGCGGAGGAGTTGTGAATTAGTTAACCGGTGATCAGTGATCGGTTAATCAGGAATAGAGATTAGTAAAATAATAAACTATAAAAGTTCCCCTCTTGAGAGGGGCAGGGGTGTGTATCATGAGCAAGATTTTAATAATAGACAATTACGATTCATTCACCTATAACCTGGTGCATTTGGTAAACGAGATTGGTTTGCAATGCGAGGTGTGGAGGAACGATAAATTTAACCTGGACAATGTGGAGAGTTTCAGTCATATTATCCTGTCGCCGGGACCGGGCATACCATCTGAAGCTGGTTTGCTTTTGGATGTGATAGCTCGGTATGCGCCTACTAAGAGCATTTTTGGTGTGTGTTTAGGTCAGCAGGCAATAGCTGAGGCATTTGGCGGACAGTTGTACAACCTGAGCCGCCCGATGCATGGTATAGCAACGCCGATAAAGGTGATCGATGCCGATGAAAAGCTGTTTACCGGGTTACCGGAAAGCTTTAAAGTAGGTCGCTATCACTCATGGGTGGTGGATCATAAAGGTTTGCCCGATGTGCTGACCGTAACTGCTATCGACGAGCAGGACAACAGCATTATGGCTTTGCGTCATAAAGAATATGATGTTCGCGGTGTGCAGTTTCACCCGGAATCGGTGCTGACGGAATATGGTAGGCAGATGATGCAGAACTGGTTAGCGCCACAAATGGAAGAAGTGGCTTGAATCCATCTTATTAAAATTTAATATCATTGCATTAATTAAAAGATTGAGGTTTAACTCTGTGCCTCTTTGTGAAAACCTCCGTGTACTTTGTGGTTAATTTTTCAACCACAGAGAGCACTGAGAGGAAATACACAAAGAACACAGAGAGATATAAGTGCTTATGACTATTCTTGATAAAATTGTTGCACATAAAAAGAAGGAAGTAGAGAAAGCGAAGAAGTTCACTTCTGTAAAAATGCTGGAGTCGGCGGAGTTTTTTAACAGGCAGCCGCTTTCGTTTAAGGAGTTTTTGCTGGATGCCAACCGCACGGGTATTATTGCTGAGTTCAAGCGTAAGTCACCTTCAAAAGGGGTGATCAATGATAAGGTAACTGTAAAGCAGGTAACCAATGCGTATGCCGAGGCAGGTGCATCGGCCCTGTCGGTTCTAACCGACCGTAGGTTTTTTATGGGACGAAAAACTGATTTGGCACAGGCACGCAGGGCGAACAACATCCCTATTCTTCGCAAGGACTTCATGATTGACGAATACCAGGTATTTGAGGCCAAGGCATTGGGCGCTGATATTATTCTGTTGATCGCAGCAATATTGACGTCTGAACAGATTGACCAACTCGCAACAAGGGCAAAAAGCTTAGGATTGAATGTGCTACTTGAAGTGCACAACCTGGAAGAGCTGCAACGCAGCATTAACCCTAAACTGGACGCCATAGGTGTAAACAATCGCAACCTGGCTGATTTTACAGTTTCGGTGGATACTTCATACCAGTTGGCAGAGCATATTCCGGCTAAGTTTATGAAGATATCTGAAAGCGCTATTAGTAACCCGCAAACAATAAGAGAACTGAAGAAAGCCGGCTTTAATGGCTTCCTGATTGGTGAAAACTTTATGAAACAGGAAGATCCGGGAGTAGCGATAAGGGAGTTTGTGAAGGAGTTGCAGGTGAATCAGACTTGAAAACGCTTCAAGTTATTTTTAATTTATTAGGATCTTGATAATTATTCCAAAATGTGATTAAATCAATTGAATTATTATTTACAATGCGATAAAATGGTATAGTTACACATTTATGTATATCAAGGGTTGACTTGTGAAGCGGAAAAGCATTTGGATTTTGTGCAATGACTTGCAGAGCATCATCTACCTTGTTAATAAAATCAGTTATTACTTTATTATTCCACTGATAAGCCAAATATTCCAGATTTTGTAAAAAGGTTTTCTCAGCTTCCGGCGTCCAGTTTATAGCAATCATTTATATTTTTCTATAAATGATTGCATCACTTTTGCATGTGGCCTGGTTAGCCCTTTCTGAGATTGTTCGTAGCCTGTTGATATTGATTTTTCAAGGGCTTCAGTATCATCCAAATGGTACTTCAACCCTAGGTTATCCAGGAATTTTTCTATAGCAGAAAGATCTTTTTCTTTATCTATTTCTATGGTTATTATCCGCATAAATAAATCCTATTATGAATGTAATGTACAACGTATGTGCTTTGCTTACAATATAAAGTTAACGAAAATATTTTACTTACTGCCATTTTAACCGCATTGACGCATTATGGTTAAATTGGCATCTTGATTGATAATCATTATTTTACATGAGACAAAAATTTTATGATACTGCTGTGAAGCAGGAGAAAGTAGTGCTGGTAGGTGTTATTACGCCAAATGAAACCGAAGCACAAGAAAAAGAATACCTGGAGGAATTAGAGTTTTTAGTGGAGACGGCGGGCGGCCTCACGGTAAAAACCTTCACCCAAAAAATGCAGCGACCCGACCGCGCCACCTTCGTCGGCACAGGTAAGCTGGAAGAGATACAAGAATATGTAAAGGCCGAAGAGATCGACATCGTGGTTTTTGACGATGAGCTTTCGCCTTCGCAATTGCGTAATATAGAGAATGAACTGCAGGTAAAAATACTCGACCGCAGCAACCTGATATTGGACATATTTGCCAACCGTGCCCAAACGGCGCAAGCAAAAGCGCAGGTTGAATTAGCCCAATTACAATATTTGCTACCGCGACTGACACGTTTATGGACTCACTTGGAGCGCCAGAAAGGTGGTATCGGTATGCGCGGACCGGGTGAGTCGCAGATAGAAACCGACCGTCGTTTGATCCTGAATAAGATTTCCCTTTTAAAGGAAAAACTAAAGCTGATCGACCGCCAGAACGAAACACAGCGGAAAAACCGGCACCAATTGGTTCGTGTGGCGTTGGTTGGATATACCAACGTAGGTAAATCTACCATCATGAATATGATCTCTAAATCAGAGGTGTTTGCCGAGAACAAGTTGTTCGCAACGCTGGATACGACTGTTCGAAAAGTAGTAATCGAGAATTTGCCTTTTCTGTTATCTGATACAGTTGGGTTTATCCGCAAGCTGCCCCACCATTTGGTGGAATGTTTTAAGTCGACCCTAGATGAGGTTCGCGAGGCTGATGTATTGGTTCACGTAGTGGATGTTTCGCATCCCAATTTCGAGGACCAGATCAGAACGGTGAACGAAACGCTAAAAGATCTGGGCGCTATCGATAAGCAAATGATCACGGTTTTCAATAAGATCGACGCTTATGAACCGCTGCACCATCACCCCGGTGAAGAAGCCCACACAATGACTTTAGAGGACTTTAAACAAAGTTGGATGGCTAAGAATAATAGTCCGGCGATATTTATTTCTGCCCTTAAAAAGGAGAACGTGGAGGAATTCAGAGCAATGCTTTATGAACGGGTAAAAGCAATTCATACGGCGAGATATCCGTATGATAAATTGCTGTACTAAGCCGTATAAAATTCCCTCCTCGGGGAGGGGTGCGGTTGGATGTGATGTGGCAGGGAGGGGTTTCTGCGCTATGCTGTACACCGGCATGATGAAGAAACCCCTACCTACCCTTCCCCAGGGAAGGAATCACACGTGCCCCAAACTACGTTAAAAATATCTCCTCTTTTATCTCAGGTATAATATTCTTTTCTTTCGCAGTATCGAAGAGCAGGTTAATAGCTTTTCTGCCTTCCTCTCCTAAATCAACAGAATATTTATTCACGTACAGTTCAATGTGTTTATACATCACGTCCTCACTCATTTCCTGAGCGTGTGAACGTATAAATTCTAATCCTGATTTTGGATTAGCAAAAGCAAATTCCACGGACTTTTTCAATACCCGGTTGATCTTATGCTGAACATCCAGCGGGAATTTGCGGTTAGCCACAATACCACCCAGCGGAATAGCGCACCCGGTTTGTTTTTCCCAATAGTCGCCCAGGTCGATGATCTTTTTCAGGCCTTTATTCTGATAGGTAAAACGATTTTCGTGGATGATAAGCCCCACATCAACTTTGCCGCTCAATACCGCGTCTTCTATTTCAGAAAACACTAATTCTTGCTTATTAGTGGCCTCCGGCAGCGCTAATCCTAAAAGAAAATTAGCAGTCGTATATTTCCCCGGAATCCCAATCTTATGTTCTGCATTATTTAAATCCGAAATCGAAAATTCGAAATTCGAAATCAAAAGCGGTCCCACCCCAAATCCTAATGCACTTCCTGCATCCAGCAAAACATACTTATCAACTACATACGCAAAAGCATGATAGCTTAGCTTGGTAATATCTAATTCGCCGCGAAAAGCTTTTTGATTCAATGTTTCTACATCGTCATAAAACACTTCAAATTCTAACCCTTCGGTGTCGATCTTGTGGTGGATCAGGGCATCGAAAATAAAAGTATCGTTAGGGCAGGGTGAAAAACCGAGGGATAATTTCATGTTGTACGTTTTATGTTATACGTTTATTGGGGGTTCAAACGTAAAACTTATCACGTACTACGTAAAACCTCTTCAATAAACCTGATCGCAAACTTATTCAGATTTTTAATAGCAAGCCCTATTTGCCAGGCATCACGGTTGCGTTTTTCTACATAATTTGACACTGCCCTGATCTGCAGGCAAGGAACACCCACCTGTTTGCAGGCATAAAAAAAGGCAGCGCCTTCCATGCTCTCCAACTGTGGTTGGATACGGCCAGTTAGTTTTTGAATACTGGTTTCGTGCCCGTGAACAGTGTTTACCGTAATAGCCGATACCTGCTTTAATTGCCGATCAGTATAAGATGACAGGCGGGCATCTGTCTTAAAAATGCTCTCACCAAAACCCAACGTTTCAATTGGCAAAAACATTTCATCATCCTCCGCGCCTAATTCAGATAATTGATCCTCTATCACTTCTACAACCTCGCCAAGGGCAATATTCCGGTCAAAGCTGCCCGAAATACCTAAGTTTATAGCCAGGTCATATCGATTAGTTGCCAAATGTCTTCCTAAAGCAAAAGCAGTCGCCACCATACCCACTCCAGTAATCAAAAAATCTATTTCTTGATTCTTGACTCTTGATTCTTGAATCTGACTTCCAACTTCTGACTTCAGACTCTCGACTTCAAACTCCGTAGCAGAAACAACCAATATCCGCATAAATAAATGGCTTTATTTTGACAGCTAAGATAGAACAATGCCCTTGGTTTTGTTTTGTATATTTGCACCAATTATTACTATGATGATATACATGACACGGAAGGAGCACTTTAATGCTGCCCACAGAATGTACCGTGAGGAATGGAGCGAGGAGAAGAATGCAGAGGTTTTTGGCAAATGCGCCAATCCGCACTGGCATGGCCACAATTATAACTTGTTCGTAACCGTAAAAGGCGAAATAACGCACGCAACGGGCTACCTGATCGATCTGAAGGAGCTGAAGATCATCATCAATGAGCATGTTATCGAAAAGTTAGATCATAAAAACATCAACCTGGATGTTCCGTTCATGGCGGGTAAAATGGCATCAACCGAGTTGCTTTGCATCGAGATATTCAACCAGTTAAAAGGCCCCATTGAAGCACACAAAGGCGTATTCTTACATTCCATAAAGCTTTACGAAACCGAAAATAATTCAGCCGAGTACTTTGGCGATTAAACTTGACAAATGAGCAAAAAGAATCTTATCCAGGACGATGATGATAATATAGAAGGCTACGTAAAGATAGACAGGTACAACCCTGAACTGATTGACAGCCTGAGCACACATTATCACAGCGTTTTGAAGCAGATCGGCGAAAACCCTGAACGCGAAGGCCTGCTGAAAACCCCCGAAAGAGTGGCAAAAGCTATGCTTTACCTTACACAGGGCTACGAGTTAGACGCGAAAACAATCCTTAAATCGGCCATGTTCAAAGAGGAATACAGCCAGATGGTGGTGGTGAAAGACATTGAAGTATACTCGATGTGCGAGCACCATATGCTGCCCTTTTTTGGTAAGGCTCACGTAGCTTATATTCCTAATGGGCATGTAGTTGGCCTGAGCAAAATACCACGCATTGTGGATGTGTTCGCGCGCCGTTTGCAAGTTCAGGAACGTTTGACCAACGAGATAAGAGACTGCATCCAGGATACATTAAACCCGCTAGGCGTTGGTATTGTAATTGAATGCCGTCATTTGTGCATGAGCATGCGCGGCGTGCAGAAACAAAATTCGGTTACCACTACTTCTGCATTTACGGGTGAGTTTTTAAAAGAAAAAACCCGCGCAGAGTTTTTAAATTTGATAGCAGCTAAATTAGGTTAATCAGTTAACCGGTGATCAGTTATCAGGAACTCTCTAAAAAACTGATCACTGGTAACCGGTTAACTAGTCACTATAAAACAACTGATCACCAATTAACTAATCACTAAATTGAAAGCATATATTTTCCCGGGCCAGGGCGCCCAGTTTGTAGGTATGGGTAAGGATCTTTACGAAAGATCGGAAGAAGCCCGCCAGCTATTCGAAAAGGCCAATGAAATTTTAGGCTTCCGCATTACCGATGTGATGTTTGGCGGTACCGATGAGGACCTTAAACAAACCAAGGTAACACAACCTGCTATCTTTTTACATTCGGTGATACTGGCTAAAGTATTGGGCGATGATTTCAAACCTGAAATGGCTGCGGGCCATTCTTTGGGTGAGTTCTCAGCATTGGTATCTGCCGGAGCATTATCGTTTGAAGACGGTCTGCGTCTGGTAGCTGCCCGTGCCAATGCCATGCAAAAAGCCTGTGAAATTCAACCATCAACCATGGCGGCAATTTTAGGGTTGGATGACTTTACTGTAGAAGATATCTGCCATGAACTAACCGACGTTGTAGTACCGGCCAATTATAATTGCCCGGGTCAATTGGTTATTTCGGGCACGATTGCCGGTGTTGATAAAGCGTGCGAAAAATTAACTGCCGCCGGAGCTAAACGTGCACTCAAATTAAATGTTGGAGGCGCTTTCCACTCACCTTTAATGGAAGCGGCAAGAGTTGAACTGGAACATGCCATAGTGCATACCGAAATTAAAGAACCGGTTTGCCCGATCTATCAGAATATTGATGCTAAACCATATACTGATCCCGCTAAGATCAAACATAACCTGATCGCACAATTAACCGGGCCTGTTCGCTGGACACAAACTGTACAGCACATGATTGAGGACGGGGCGACTTCATTTACCGAGGTAGGTCCCGGAAATGTGCTTCAAGGACTGGTAAAGAAAGTTGACAGGGCAATGCCAACCAGCAGCGCCGCCTTACCGCAGGAATAAACTAAAAAATTAAATATTAAAAGCCATCCCAAACAGGATGGCTTTCTTTTTTGTATTGTATCTTTACGTAACCTTGTTAGGCAGTTTGACATCTTGACGACATCCGCTAAAATACGACTGTTGCTGGCTTTGCTGTTTGCCAGCTTATTACTCACGGCAGTTATTGTCCAGAAAACCTACACCCCAAGAAATAACCTTTTTCAAACCGGGCAAACGCTTGAAGATAATCTTCACAAAAAGGAAACCGTTGTCAAAAATTTCCTTGATGATAAGAAAAACTTCGATAAACTAAAAACTCTCGGCGGCGATGAGCAGGAAGGCCTAAAGATCATCAAACAATTTACTACTGATGAGAACATCTGGGTGCTTACCTATAAAGACAACCGCCTTGTATTCTGGAGCGGAATTAAAATAGTACCGCAAAGACCAGCTAACATACGCGATGGATATTCATTTGTACAGGGCAGTAATGGATTTTACGATGTTATCAAAAAAAGTGAAGGCAATTTTTATGCGATCTTTTTTATCCCTGTAAAAATCAATTACCGCGTTCAGAATCAATACCTGCACAATGTGTTTGCAAAAAATTTGCTGAAAGACAACAATATCGAAATAGCCGATTTTACCGATAAAAATGTCTACGAAGTACACAGCCTGGATAATACCCTGTTATTTTCGGTCAAAGTTAAAGGTAACGAGGTTGGCCATAAATTTTTCTATTTCGAGGTGGTTTTATGGATATTGTGTGCATTTGTATTGTTCCTTCTTGTGCATAGTATCTGCAATTACATAGCCCTTAAAGGGTATGTATATTTATCCTTCCTGATGCTGGCATCCTTTATTATCCTTTTGCGGATCATAAACCTGCATTACCAATGGCCGGGCTTCTCACATCAACCCGAAATATTCGATCCGCAATATTATCATTCGAGCCCTTTATTTCCATCACTGGGCGATTTCTGCATCAATATATTGTACTGCACCTGGTTCGCCACATTCGTGTTTCGGCACAAGGAGAAAGTACTGGCCAATGTTTACAACAAAGTTCTTGGCTATATCATTGTAATTGCCTTTATCGTGATTCTCGATGTCAGCACCACAGCGCTTTTACGCTTGTTTTATAGCCTGGTAAGATACTCTAATATCAATTTTGATGTTAACAATGTACTTAACCTATCAGGCTTTAGCATGCTGGGTGTTTTAATGCTATGCTTCAGTTTCCTGATATTTTATTTGCTAACGGAGATTACGCTTACGGTCTGTAGTAAGCTGGTGGTCCCGGTGTCGCACCAGGTAGTTATACTATTATTCAGCATGGTCCTTTGCACCGGCATGGCAGCTTACCAGGACCAGGAGTTTAGCATATTTTATATATTCTGGGCAATTTGGGTTATCCTGCGGGGGTATTCTTATCGGTACGACAAGGGTAAAATAACCGCGACGGCGCTTGTAATTATTGTTTTACTCTGCGCTGTATTGTCGGCTATTAAGCTCAACCATTTCCAGGCCATAAAAGAAAAAGAGACACGCAAAGGCCTGGTAAAGCAATTGGAAGCGCCGAATGACCCAGTCGCCAATAATATGTTTAAAGATATTGATAAGCGGATTGTTAAAGACGATGCGATACAACGATATTTTACCGACACTGTCCATAACACCCTTACCGGATTAGCCGATCATGTTCAGCGCACCTATTTTGATGGCTATTTAGCAAAATATGAATTCAAAATACACGAATACAATAACAGGGGCGTAGCATTAGGAGATAAAGCTTACGAATTAGACATGTTTAAAGACATGATCAAATTTGATTCGTTTTTTAAAGAATCAGACCATTTTTACCGTAACATAGGCACCTTAGGTGTGCTGAAATACCTGGCCCTGATACCTATTTTTAAAGGCGAAATTAATGTAGGTACCATCGTTGTCGAACTGGAATCAAAGTTTCTGCATGGCGAAAACTCCTTCCCTGCATTGCTAATTGATGGCACTTATAAATCAAATTCTCTTTTTAAAGATTATTCCTACGCCTTTTACCAGGATAATAAACTCTTTAGCCAAAACGGACATTATGTTTACAGTCTCACCAATCATGATTTGAAAGGCAAAGTAAAAGAATACATCTTTACTAATACCGGAGGGGCAGAGTCAGACCGGTTCGGGATATTAAAAGGATACAGTCACCTGATTTATCAACCGTCAAAACGTACGCTGATTGTTGTAAGTAAGGAAAACGATATCCTTATTAATACCATAACATCCATCACATTCTTCTTTATCGTATTCCTGGTGTTTGCGGCTATTTGTATTATCATCAGGTGGTTATGGGCCAGGATAAGGATAATGTATATAAAAGACAACTACCTGCATTGGGTGCTCCAGCTAAATTTTGATAGGGTATTGTACAAAACACGTATTCAGTTGTCGATAGTGTTTACGGTTGTTGTGACGCTCGTTATGGTAGGTATAATCACTTATTTTTCTATTGTTGATCAATATAATGCCCAGCAGGAACAAACCATAAGCGACAAAATAGCGCACATTGCAAAAGCTTTTGAGAGCAGTAACCTGATGTATGACGCCTTCAATAAAAACTCGGTTGAAAGCTTTCAACTCAGGTTCAACGAATTTGCAAAAACCTATTCGGCCGACCTGACCCTGTTTAACACCAGCGGCGCTGAATTAATATCGACACAGCCGAAATTATACGACTATGGCCTGCTTGCCTCACGGATAAATGCCAAAGCATACATCTATCTTAATAAACTTCAAAAATCAGAGTATATCCACAACGAAATAATTGGTGAGCTAAACTATAAAGCGGCGTATGTTCCCATCAAGGATGCCAAACATACATTAGGCTATTTGCAGCTGCCTTATTTCTCAAACGAAGCCGATTACAAACAGCGTGCCGGGGCATTATTGAATGCCATGATCAATGTTTATGCTTTGATCTTTATTGCAATAGGCTTGCTGGCCGTATTTATAGCGAGGCAGATCACTAATCCACTAACCATCATTCAGACAAGCCTGAGCAGGACGATCTACGGGCAAAAGAACGAACCCATTAAATGGCAACGTAACGATGAGATCGGCGCACTCATCACCGAGTATAATAACATGATTGCCGCCCTTGAGCAAAGCGCGCAAAAGCTGGCACAATCCGAAAGAGAAAGCGCATGGCGCGAGATGGCCAAACAAGTAGCACACGAGATCAAAAATCCGCTTACGCCTTTAAAACTGGGCTTACAATTGCTCGAAAAATCATGGAAAGACAAGGATCCGAAATTCGATCAGAAGTTTGAGCGTTTCAGCAAATCATTTGTGGAACAGATAGAGAGCTTGTCATCCATCGCTTCAGAGTTCTCAGCATTTGCAAAAATGCCCGACACACGCATCGTACGCATGGACATTTTTGAAGCCTTGAGCCAGGCGGTTACCATTTTTAAACAAATGGATAATCTTAGGATAGTTTTCAACCCACCGGATACCCAATTCTTTATCAATGCTGACCGCGACCAGTTGCTCAGATGCTTTAACAATTTGCTCAAAAATGCAATAGAAGCTATCCCGAACGACCGGCAGGGGCTGATAGAGATCAATTACCTGATCACCAGCAAAAATATCCTGCTCAGCGTAAAGGATAACGGCAACGGCATCCCCGACAATCTGCGCGAAAAAATATTTGAACCGAATTTTACCACTAAAAGTTCAGGTACCGGTCTTGGATTGGCATTCGTCAAAAACTCTATTGAAAATGCAGGTGGCAAGGTTTGGTTTGAAACTATTATAGGTTCTGGTACCACTTTTTATTTTAGTTTGCCGGAAGCCCCATAATTATCTTCGCAATACCAAAAGCGTCATTGTTGACGCGGTGATAGGATGCATTATTTCCCGGGATTTTCCTTCTTATACTCGTCATTTAATCCAACAAGCACATCATTGGTTACATCCAGGCTGTCATCACCATACAGCATGGCAGGGTTGGCTTTTGAGTAGGTAAGTACAATTTTATATCCTTTGGTTTTGCAGTAGGTTTTCAGGTAAGCAGCCAGCTTATCGTATAGTTTGGAGTTTTGTGCTTCTTGCTCGTCCTGCAGTTGCTTAGCGGTATTTTGGCTAAGTTCCTGTAAATCCTGTTGCTCTTTTTGCAGGCGTTTTTCGGTCGCGGTACGCTGGGCAAGATTAAGGCTGTTCACACTTTTCTGGTATGCAGCTACCTTCTTTTGAAAAGCTTGTCCTTTAGCGGCCAGTTCTGTTTGGGCGCTTTGCGATAAAGTCTGCATTTTAGTTTTTATAGCTGCGTAATAAGCGTATTTGCTAAGCAAAGTATCCGAATTAATGTATACAATGCCGCCCTTGTTATCAGCGCTTTGGGCGGGTGCGGTTGTAGCCGGGGCCGTCTGTGCATTAGCTGTAGCTGTAGCTATTATGATAGATAATGTGATGATTAATGATCTCATATTATGTGCGTTTGTAGAAGCTGCGAATTTACAGTTTTAAAATAAATGAGCAAGTAGGAGATTGTTTTAGATGGTGACCGAAACACTATATAGAGACTGTATCAGAAGTCAACTTAAAGAATTAAAGACATTATTAAATTTTACCCTCAGTGAACTTCGTGACTTTTCTCAGTGTTCTCCGTGGTGAAATTAACCACAGAGGGCGCCAAGGTTTACACAGAGCTCACTGAGGATTAATAAGTCAAAATATTATTTGATACTATCCGCAAACATTGGACTTTTGATACAGCCTCAAAAATTTAATTATGACCCAAAAGGATCACGCATAATTTTATAACAAATAAAATTATAATCTCATTTGCTATAATCCATGAAATAATTTTCTTCATAGGACTTCCTTATGAACAGTTAATAAATTGCTCCCTTGGCAATGAGCTTATTTAACGGTCTAAAGTCCCTTTTTAGATTGCATGCCTTTTTCCAGTCCCATTGGAATGCTATACAAAAATATATAAATAAATTATTATAACAAGTATATGAATTACTTCAGTTTTGCCAACGCCTCTTTAATTCTTGGTACGACACCCTGAATATCCTGCAGTGCGCTTGCACCTACCGATACCCTGAACCAGTTTACATCGTCGTCGTTTCCAAATGCGGCGAAAGGTACCAGGGCTACTTTGGCTTCTTTTATCAGGTAGAAGTTAATGTCAGTTGAAGTTTTCAGTACTGCACCATCAGGTGTTGTTTTGCCGGCATAATCAACCTTAACGGTTAAGTAAATAGCGCCCATTGGTTCAATGGAGTCCACATTAAAGCCTTCCGATTTCAATTGCTGGAATCCTTCGTGCAAAGCGTTCAGGCTGTTTTGAAGCTTGGCTTTAATGTCAGACAGGTAGGCATTTACTTCACTTTCGTCTTTCAGGAATTTAGCCATTGCCATCTGTTCAGCCTTTGGCGACCAGGCACCCATGTGGCCAACAATAGCTTTCATATTATTGATCACGTTTGCCGGACCGAAGCCCCAACCTACGCGCACACCTGTCGAGGCAAAGCATTTAGAGGCACCGTCAACAAATATTACATGGTCTTTCAGTTCAGGACGCAAACTAACTGGATTAAAGTGCTCATGCTTACCGAAGGTAAGTTGCGAGTATATCTGATCGTAAAGCAAATACAACGGTTTTTCGCCCGCTGCGCGGCTTTTATTTTCGGCAATTACCAAATCGCAAATTTCCTCCAGGTCCTTTTTATTGAACATGGTCCCCGTAGGGTTCAATGGCGAACACAAAGCCAGCAAAGCAGCGCCTTTCAAATGAGGACGAAGCTCGTCAGCTGTTGGCATGAAATTGTTTTCAGGACTGGTTTCGATCATTACTGATTGGGCACTCAGCAAATCACAGTAATGGTTATTGTTCCATGATGGAGTAGGGAAAACCACCTTCTCGCCAGGGTTTACCACAGCAAGATATATGGAATAGATCAACGGGCGTGAACCGCCGGAAATCAATATCTGGTTAGCGTTATAATCTAAATCGTAACGTTTCTTTAAAAACTCCGAAACACTTTCGCGCAGGTTCAGCATGCCATCAGCCGCAGGGTAGTTGGTTTGATTAGCGTTATAAGCTTCAATGATACCTGCTTTTAATGGCGCAGGGATAGGATAAATGTTAGAATCAAAATCACCGATAGTGAGGTTGGCAATATTTTGTCCCTGTCTTTTTAACTCATTGATCTCGCCTGCGATCTTGATAATTTCGGAGCCCCTTAAATTCTGGGCCAGTTTAGAAACGGTCATTTTATTGATGTGCAAATTTGAAGATGTGCAAATGTGCAGATTTAATTTGAATGTGCAGATATGCGAATGTGCAGATGTGCAAATGTGACGATATGCAGATAAGCCGATGCGTGAATGTGCAGATGTGCAGATGTGCAAATGTCAAACAGAAAAGGTCTATGTACTTACATAGACCTTCAATATTTGGCAATCAAAATAATTTCTATTATTTATTCAATCTGCACATCCTCGCATTTGCACATCCGCACATTTAACTGGCGCTGTCGCGCAGTGATTTAATTCTATCGTGTGAAGCCTGGATGCTTTGTTGCTGGCGAAGTAATAATGGCATCACTTCAGCAGATAAGTCGTTTTCAGGGGATAGCGCATCGCGATAAGCTTTTTTGATGGCATCTTCACCGCGTTCGCACTCTGCAAGAATAGCTTTTCGGTCGTGCCCGGTAAATGTGGCTTTAACGTCTATCCATGCACGGTGCAGTGCGCCTGAGCTGCTGGTATCATTGATATCCGCGTGACCCCCTAATTGATTTATTTCATCCCGTAATTGCTCTGCAAATTGTTTGCTTTCGAGTGAGCAATTCAGAAATATGCCCTGCAGGTCCATATCGGTGGGATCAAGGTCCTGCGCTGCCTTGCCAAAACCCTCTGCGCGGTCGTTATTGATCTCGATCAGATCATTTAAAACTTCAACTGATTTTTCTATGGTTTCCATAATGATTGATTTAATAAGTGTTCTATCAAAGAACGTCTGATTATCATTATGGTTTGATAAATTAATTTCTAAATAATTTATTTTCCTAACCCAAACTGTTCAGCCAGGTAACGGTACGATTTCAGCCTGTCATCAAAATCCTCAGCGATGGTAACGGCGATGATCTCATCCACATCATAATCATCAGCCAGTTTCGTCAGTTTTTGTTTTATCTCGGCAGGTTTACCGGTGATCATCCGTTTACGGTGATGGATCATACGCTCCAATTCATACACGGTATAGTCTATGTCTTTAATATCATTATATGCAACCGATAAAATACCCTTGCCTTGCTCCAATTGATTAAAACGGTATTCCATCAATGCCTTGTGCTGCCGTATTTTCTCCTCATCTTCCGAACAGAAAACAAAGATAGCTACGCTGGCAGCCGATTCGTCACGGTCTTCTGAGGGCTGGAAACGTTCGCGGTAGCGTGCCACAGCTTCTGGTCCGCCGATTGGGTTGATGAAATGCGCAAAGGATAAGCCCATTCCAAAGTGAGCGGCGAACAGGCCACTTTCACCACTTGAGCTTAGCAGCCACAT
Source organism: Bacteroidota bacterium (assembly GCA_018266915.1). GTDB lineage: Bacteria > Bacteroidota > Bacteroidia > Sphingobacteriales > Sphingobacteriaceae > Mucilaginibacter. The sequence goes on from JAFDZM010000058.1 coordinate 20,551, forward strand.
ATCAGGAACGGTTTGTATCTGAGGAATAGCCCTGATCTTAGACAAAGGTGTTCCCGGATCGCCCCGATCATGAAAGTAATTGTTCAGATCATATAACTGGTTGATAAAATCTTGTTCACGAAATTGGTTAGATGGATTGAGCATAGCGGCAGTCAGCCTGTCAGTACCCGGCGCACGACCCATCCCCAGATCAACACGACCAGGAAACAAAGCTTCCAGCATCCGGAAATTCTCAGCAACCTTTAATGCACTGTGATTTGGCATCATCACACCGCCTGAACCGATACGAATGTTTTTAGTCTGGCTGCCTAAATAAGCCAATAGTACTTCAGGCGTTGAACCTGCAAGACTGCCTGTGTTATGATGTTCCGATACCCAGAAACGGGTATAGCCTAACTGGTCGGTATAGCGGGCAAGTTCGGCGGTCTCCTGTATGGCCTGTTCGGCAGTGACGCCTTTACGTACCGGCGATTGGTCCAACACGCTCAGACGAATATGTTTTGTGCTCATAGATCAATAAAAACACAAAACTACGTAAGGGGTTGTGGACAGAATGTAAAGATTTAGAGTAAGGAAAGGCTATTATAGAGCGCAAAAAATATTGAATATCGAATAATGAACTTTGAATAATGAAGGTAAAAACTTCGGCGTTGGACATTCGAAATTCATTATTCGATATTACATTTCTCCAGAACTGCTTATTTAACAGTATAACCTGTAATGGTTTCTATCTCGTAAGGCGATCCTGAAACACTGGTATCGTTTTCGATCATGCCCACACCTTTTGCCAGGTAGATATCGTAGGTAGCGACACTCTGATAACCTGTACCCAGGTCATATTGAAGATCAACCTGTGTGTGGATCACATTGTTAAACGTTTTGCCGTTTACCACTTTGGTAATACCTTTTTCTTTGATGGTATTCACCATTTTTGCAGGTACCCCATTAACAGTGCCGTTGTCGGTTGGCGTGGTGGTCCAGCTATAACCAACATTCTGCTCGTCATTACCCATTTGTAATTCTATCGTTATACCAGCAGTAGCCGAGGTCGCACGGAACGAATAGAAGTGATTGCCAGCGTAAAAATAGCCTGTGCTTGTGCCCTTTGTTGATGAGGCTGATGTGCCTGCATAATAAGTCTTTCCACCGATTACACTTGTGCCTCCGGTCATGGTTATAGTCAGCTGACTGGTGCTTCCCCCCACTACATCGTTATACGTCCAGGTGCTGCCGGAACTAACCGGTAAGTAGCTATCAGCCGATGCTGATGGCCCTGGATTGTTCTTCTTGCTACAGCCAGCTATCAACATAGCTCCGCCAAGGATTAGAATTGGTAAGATTTTCTTCATGCCCCGAAGGTAGTTTAACTAAACTTTTGAAAGGGCTGTAATCTTTCCACTTATTCACAAACCAGATTGTTGATTAGAATGATTTCGCTGATAGTTCGGACAAACTCACGAATTAAAATGGTATAGGAAAACCACCTCGCCGGTATAAGCTGATTTTTTCTGGCCTTCAATTTCCATTTCAACGCCGATAGTGGCTTTGGTGATACCACGGAGATTGATAATGTTTGCCAGCTTTGCTTTTAGCCTTACACGGCTGTTAACCAGCACCGCCTGGCCGAATTTGATATTTTCGACACCATAATTGATCTGCATCTTGAGGTTTTGCACATCGGCTATCTGGTGCCAGAAGTAAGGCAGCAGCGATACAGTCAAATATCCGTGGGCAATAGTGCCGCCAAAAGGGCCCATGCTTTTAGCTTTTTCCTCGTCGGTGTGTATCCATTGGTGGTCGAGCGTTGCATCGGCAAACTCGTTGATCTGCTCCTGAGTTATAGTATGCCAGTCGGATATGCCCAGTTCCTGGCCTAAATAAGATTCAAATTCAGCATGATCTTTAATAACTATCATAATTGGTTGTTGCGTTTGAGTGAATGGTCGCGTTAGCGTGGGGTAAAAATAATAAATGGAGGGGTATTATGAAATCAAACAATTGTCTGAACCAGAATTTTCAGAATTTATGAATTTTCAGAATGTAGAAATAGGAATGATTCTACTTAGATATTAAAATGAGCAATGATCTCGTCTAATGAATAGGTTTCTGTCTTACCAGCTTCGTATTCCCTGTCACGTTCGAGTATTTCCTGTTGTTGCGCTTCGGATAATATAAAGGTTTCATTATCTCGGACATAGTCATATTTCATGCTGTCAAGAAAGGCCAATAATGCCTTTTCTTCCTTTGAATTATGCGGATTGACTATGATGCTCATATCACAAATTTAGGGATTTTCTGAATGTAGGAGCAGTAGAAAGGATGATTAGAGTTTTATGGTTAATGACACATTGTCATTAAATAATCATTTACGTGATGTGGCACAGCAATTGGCGAACACAATTAACTAATAACGAGGCAAATGACAACAGTAAAGAAAGTATATAAAATCCAAGAATCCTCTGGATCTATAAACAATATAGAAACAAGGCGCGAATGGATCTACAGAGTAAATGTTGTAGATGATTTAAAGAACTATCCTTCTTATGCAATCTATTATAGCATTAGGCAAGAAGCAGCCTATTTAGCTATGGTTTATGTTGATATTGATGGCAAAATGATACCTAGAGTTACAAAACCTAGTCCGGAAGATCATTATGATAATTGGATGTATGCATTAGCATTAGATGGCTTTGCTTTTAAAATTGAAGAGCTATTTGACAAAGAAAATATTTTATACCAAAAATTTGCTGACGTAAAAGAGGAAGAAGATATTTATACGATTGATATTGAGCCGGTAAACTGAAGGAATCGGAAGCTTCGATAGCAGAAATGAAGAAAAAACGCGCTGCTAGAAAATATTACTCAGTTGTATTTGAAGATTGAGATTTCCGTATTTCGTCGACAAACATTTGTGGATTCCATCCTTTTAATATGCCGTCCAAAATATATGTGTCGAATAAACCTAATCCTAAGTCAGAAATAGGACCTAAAAATGCTCCGAGAGCAGCTCCGACCCCAAACATTCCCAACGTCTTCATAAATTTACCACCGCTGGATTCAAAGAATTTGTTTTTACCCGTAAGTGCGTCAATATACTCTTTGGTAATTGGTAAGGCGTCTTCATTATTAGACACGCTATTTATCCATTTTCTGTAAGATTTAGCAACAGATTTATAACGCAAATCAAATACAGAATCGAACGAGAGGATATTGTCAAGCACTAATGATTTAATATCTGGTACATTTTCAATTCTGAAAATTTGAGACGTACCGTCCGAAATCTTCATGGCACTTTCAATTTGTCTAATTGAACTTTCTGATATATCATAAATAGAGTACTTATTATAGCTTTTGAATCCCATATCTGCTAATACAGATGTATCTAATACATCGTGTCCTAACTTTTGAAGTAATCCTCTTTCAGCAACATTTAGATTTTGCGGTTCTTTCTCATATTTAAGTCCAAGATTTTCAAGCCTATTATTTTTGTATGAATCTATAATAATAGTAGTTGCCTCTGATGTCAGTTCGTTTTTTGGGAATAAATATTTATCTCGAACTTTCCGAATAAATATTCTTTTTCTTTCTCTGCTAATATTGAAATAGCTAAGTGCTGTTTCGATGTTTTTCTCGGGGTCACTATCTGATTCAATATAATTCCCAGCAACCAATGGCGGCGTACCTATTACAACAGATTCATCTAAAACGCCATCTTCATTTTTTCTGCCTATGGAACTAACTATTAAAGGAGTCCACAATAACAATTTAACTACTCCTCTTTCTATTAGATTTTCTACTTTATCAATTCCCAAGACGGAGATTATAAATTGTAACCCTAAGTTGGATCGTTCAAGTTTTATAACGACGCTATCAAACAAAAGAAATTGTTCAAATAAAATCGATAACAATAGTTTTCGCTGCGTTTCCATCACAAATTCGGGGCCCGGTGGAATTGGAGCAACTTTGGTAATGTATCTTAATCCAAATAGTTCTAACTGATCATTGAAGACGGTATTATGTTTATCCATGGGTGCTATATTATCTCAAAAGTAAGGGAATTAGCTATTGCTTTTTTGTTGTCCAATCAACGTTCAGCCAACTCAATCAACTATCCTAACAAACCCCTTGACAATTAAACAAAATACCGTATCTTTGCAGTCCCGATTTTACGGGGTATAATAAACGTTTAATAAATTTAATTTTAAGCAAGTGAATACGTTAAGTTACAAAACTGTCTCAGCCAATAAAAAGACCGTTAACAAAGAATGGGTTGTTGTTGACGCTCAAGGCGAGATTTTGGGGCGCTTGTCTTCTAAGATTGCAATGATCATTAGAGGAAAACACAAGCCAGGGTACACCCCACACGTAGACTGCGGCGATAATGTAATTGTTATTAATGCAGACAAGGTAAAACTGACCGGAAACAAATTCAGCGCTAAGCAATATGTTTCTTACACTGGTTATCCAGGTGGTCAGCGTTTCATTTCTCCTAAGGAGTTAATGGCTAAGCATCCTGAGCGTGTGGTTGAAAAAGCCGTACGCGGTATGTTACCTAAAAATCGTTTGGGCCGCGCCTTATTTGGCAATCTGCATGTATACGCAGGTGCCGAGCATCCTCATGCAGCACAAAACCCTAAAGCCATTTAATTAACCATTTAAAGGAAAAAAGAAATGCCAACAACTAACACTTCAGGCAGAAGAAAAACCGCTGTTGCACGCATCTACTTGAGCGAGGGCAATGGAAACATTACCGTTAACGGTAAAGATTACAAAGAGTACTTCCCTACCTTACCTTTACAATACATCGTTACCCAGTCAACCGAAGTCTCTGGTTCAACAGGTAAATATGATGTACAGGTAAATGTAGCAGGTGGTGGTGTAAAAGGACAGGCAGAAGCCGTTCGTTTAGCTATTGCTAAAGCTATTGTTGAACTTGATGCTGAAAAGAAACCTGCATTGCGCGCTAAAGGTTTAATGACCCGCGACGACCGTATGGTTGAGCGTAAAAAACCAGGACGCAAGAAAGCACGCAAGAGATTCCAATTCAGTAAACGTTAATCATCAAGGAGGACAACAAAATGGCAAGAACAACATATCAGGATTTACTGGATGCAGGTGTACACTTTGGTCACCTTACCCGCAAATGGGATCCGAAAATGTCTCAGTACATTTTCATGGAGCGCAATGGTATCCACATTATCGATCTTAATAAAACTTTAACTAAAGTTGAAGAAGCTGCTTCAGCTATAAAACAAATTGTAAAATCAGGCCGTAAGGTATTATTCGTAGCTACTAAGAAACAAGCGAAAGATATCGTAGCCGATTATGCAAAATCAGTAAACATGCCTTTCGTAACCGAGCGTTGGTTAGGTGGTATGTTAACTAACTTCGCTACCGTGCGCAAGTCGATCAAAAAGATGTCAAACATCGATAAATTGACTAAAGACGGTACTTACAGCAACCTTTCTAAAAAAGAAAGACTGATGATCCAGCGTGAGCGTGTGAAACTGGAAACTTTATTAGGCGGTATTGCCGACCTGAACCGTTTACCGGCTGCACTGTTCCTGATCGACGTTAAGAAAGAGCATATCGCGGTTTCAGAAGCTTTAAAGTTGAATATCCCAACCTTTGCTATGGTGGATACCAACTCTGACCCTTCAAACATCGATTTCCCTATCCCTGCTAACGATGATGCTACAAAATCAATCTCATTGATCACCGGTATCATCATCAAAGCTATCGAAGAAGGTTTGGATGAGCGCAAACGCGAGAAAGAAGACGAAGCTGAAAAAGAAGCTGCTGCTGCAAAAGCAAAAGCTGATAGCCCTAAAGCTGAAGCGCCGGCTGCATCTGGCGCACCTGCTGAAGGCGGCAAAAGAAAAAGAGTAGCTGCTGAGGCAGAAGCTGAAGCACCTGCTGCACCTGCTGCTGAAAAAACAGAAGAATAATTTCTTATAGTTTCGGGTTGTGAGTTTTGATTTATAAGTTTTTTATAATTCAATACGCACAACCCTTAACAATTTCTAAAATATTTGGTTATAGTTTGAGGGTAGCTTTGCAGCATATCACTCAAAACTCAATACTTAAAAACTAAAAGACATGTCTACATTACAAATTAGCGCATCTGACGTTAACAAACTGCGCCAGCAGACCGGTGCAGGTATGATGGATTGCAAAAAAGCTTTGACCGAAACAAACGGTGACTTTGAAGCTGCAATTGACTACTTAAGAAAGAAAGGTGCTAAAGTGGCTGCAAGCCGCCAGGACCGTGAGTCGAACGAGGGCGTGGTTATTGCACGTACTTCTGAAGATGGCAAACGTGGCGTGATCATCGAGCTGAACTGCGAAACTGACTTCGTTGCAAAAAACGCTGAGTTCATCGCGTTCGCTAACCAGATCGCTAACACAGCTGTTGAGAACAAACCTGCTGATTTAGCTGCTTTAACTCAATTACAAGTTGATACTGATGTTGACCGCGTAACTATTGCTGAAGCTATTACCGAAAAAACTGGTAAGATCGGCGAGAAGATCGGTGTATCTAAATACGAAATAGTAGAAGGCGAAAAAGTGATCGCTTACATCCACGGTAACTTCCGTTTAGGTGTATTGGTTGGCTTAAGCGCTAACGTTGCCGGTGCTGAAGATGCAGGTAAGGACGTAGCTATGCAAATTGCTGCTATGAACCCTGTTGCTATCGACAAAGATGGTGTTGATGCTACTACCATTCAACGTGAGCTGGAAATTGCTAAAGAGCAGATCCGTGCTGAAGGCAAACCGGAAGAAATGGTTGAAAAGATCGCTGCCGGTAAGCTGAACAAATTCTACAAAGATTCAACCCTGTTGAACCAGGAGTTTGTAAAAGATTCTTCCAAGAGTGTTGCTCAGTTCCTGAGCGGCGTTGATAAAGGATTAACCGTTACCGCATTTAAACGGGTAGCCTTAGGAGCTTAATTATTAAATCCCCCTCGTATTAACGAGGGGGATTTTTTTTGCCCATATTTGTAACATACTAAAGGGCAGCCTTTACACTTGTCCTTGTGAACACGAGAAGGATTTGTTGTTAGAATGCAGCTTAATCTATAATAATTAAATGGTGTCAGCCCGACAAAGAACGACATTCGTGTATTTACTAATAGCGACTTTTTTGAGCTGGTTTCTTTATCATTATTTCAAAAATCCATCTTCAATTTCTACTGCACATATTTTTGCTTTCTTTTCGCCACCATTGTTATTTGGGGGAGCATTAATTTTAAGTAATAGAAATTACTTAAAGAAAACGAATGCTACAAGCGCATTTCTAATAATGCTTTCTTTCATCGTTATATTTATATGGGGGACCCTCCCTTTTTATAAGTTAGGACAATTTTTGTTTGACAACCCAATTGCGGCGGCATGGGTCGGTTGCCTATCCGCATTTTTGTTCGTCGCATTAACGACAAGATTTCTTCTTGAACAAATAGCCTTTGGATATGTTAATTTGCTTCTATTGATATTATTGCCAATCCTTTGCATTGTGACTTTCTGTTTCTTGACAGGACAAAAGCTTTCCGAATTTGAAGGGAACACAATTTCATTACGAAGTGACATAACAGTATTAGTCTATCAATTTTTTATGAGCGTTTTAATAACATCAATGATTAAATATGAAAATCGCCCTGCATAATACCCAAATCATCTCGGATGGTCAGATCACCAAGAACAAAGCAATTTTAATTTCAGGCGGAAAAATTGCCGACATCGTCGCGGATAATGCTATTCCGCAGGATGCTGAAAAGAAAGACATGCATGGAGCTTATGCGGCTCCGGGTTTGATCGACCTGCAATTGTACGGTAGTGGAGGCAGATTGCTGAGTATTGATACTGACGAAGCTACCTTGCTTCAGATGGAAACCGATCTGCTTGCTCAAGGCACAATAGGTTTTTTTCCGACCATTTCGACCAACACGGACGAAGTGATTGAGGAAACGATCCGCGTATGCAGATCCTATAGGGAAAAACGTAAAGGAAATTTTTTAGGCTTACACCTTGAAGGGCCATTTCTGAATGCTATCCGTCGCGGTGCGCATAATAAAGACTTTATTAAAAAAGCATCACTCGATCTGGTAAAGAAATGGCTTGATATGGCTGATGGTGTAATCACTATGATGACCATTGCTCCCGAGTTGCAGGATCAGGAAGTGATAGATTATCTGCACAATAATGGCGTGATCTTGTCATCAGGACATAGTAATGCTACTTATGCTGAGGGTAAGCGATTTTTAAATAAACCAATACCAGCAGTAACCCACATTTATAACGCTATGCCACAGATGCATCACCGTGATCCGGGATATATCCCTGCTATTTTTGAAGAAAGACCTTATACCAGTATCGTACCCGATGGTATCCATGTGGATTTTGTGATGGCAAGATTGGCAAAGCGCGAACTGGGTGATAAATTATTTTTTATTACTGATTCAGTTACAGAAAGCGACCACGGCCCATACCAACATAAGTTTACAGGTGACCGGTATGTATTGCCTGATGGTACATTATCGGGATCATGTCTTACAATGTTGAAATGTATTGAAAACGGCGTTAAGCATTTCGGTGTTAGTCTGCCAGAATCTGTTAACATGGCAACCTTGTACCCTGCTCAACTGGCTAAGTTAAACAAGGGTAAGATAGAAGTTGGTTACGATGCTGACCTAACCTTCTTTGATGAGAACTACACATTGAAGGGAACATACATGGCCGGCAAACAGATAAATTAAAGCACCATGCAAGCCGATTTATTCGACCTCATCGTTAAGAATGACCTTGACGGCATAAGAGCAGCTCTGGCAGTTAGCCCTGAATTAGCTAATGAAGGCGTTGCATGGAAAATAGATGGTAAAGTAAATCCTGCTAAAGGGCACCCACTTCACAGAATCTGCGATGCTGTTTTTGCAAATAAAATATCAGACGGTCGGGCCATAGAAATAGCGAAAATATTTTTGGAATATGGTTCGGATATCAATGGCTTTATGACCCGGAACGATCTGAATACGCCTTTGATAGCTGCTGCAAGTTTGAATGCTGAACAACTCGGCCTGTTTTATATTGAAAAAGGGGCCAATATTTTTTATTCTCCGCCAGGCGACGGCGCTACTGCGCTCCATTGGGCTGCATTTTGCGGAAGAGATCAATTGGTTGAAAAATTAATTGAAAAAGGCGCTCATGTTAACCAATTGGATAACAATTACCATAGTACCCCATGCGGATGGGCCATACATGTTCTTGAATCAGGTGAGACAGACAATCTTCGCAACCAATTAACCTGTATTAAGTTATTGCTTAAGGCAGGTACCGATAAAAGCTTATTATACCCCGGTTCTTTGGAATATTTGCAAAGAACTGCTCAAAATGACCCGGAATTAAAAACATTATTATAATAAGCGGGTATATTTTTAACACTAATTTAAAATTGATACTTTTGACAAACTACCCTCAATGAAATATAAACGCATTCTTCTCAAATTAAGTGGCGAGTCGCTAATGGGCGACAGGCAATACGGCATTGATAATAACCAGGTTTTACAGTACGCTAAGGATATTAAAGCCGTTTATGACAAAGGAATAGAAATAGCCATTGTAGTGGGCGGAGGCAACATCTTCAGAGGATTAAGCGCTGAAAAGTCGGGCATGGACCGTGCGCAGGCTGATTATATGGGTATGCTGGCAACAGTGATCAACTGTATGGCGCTTCAAAATGCACTGGAAAGTATCGGTGTAGAAACCCGCTTGCAATCAGCCATCAAAATGGAACAGATCTGCGAGCCATATATCCGTCGCCGGGCCATGCATCACCTGGAATTAGGTAAGATCGTAATCTTCGGTGCAGGAACAGGTAACCCGTATTTTACTACTGATACAGCTGCTTCGTTACGTGCTATCGAGATAAAAGCTGATGTGGTTTTAAAAGGTACCCGCGTGGATGGCATCTATACCGCCGATCCGGAAAAAGATCCAACAGCTACCCGTTATGATGAGATCACTTTTCAGGAAGTATTCGACAAAGGTTTAAATGTAATGGACATGACTGCCTTTACGCTCTGTCATGAAAATAAATTGCCGATCATCGTATTTGACATGAATAAACCAGGCAATTTTATGAAGATTGCCGAAGGCGAACACATAGGTACACTGGTACGATAAGATAACAAATGCGTCATTGCGAGGAACGAAGCAATCTCCGAACTGTACAGGTCATGGAGCACAATG
>JAFDZM010000059.1 GCA_018266915.1 Bacteroidota bacterium
ATTAGCTAATATCTATGCGTAAACTTTAATCCCCCACAACTTTTCCGACTGATCCCTACTTTTTGGGGGTTAGCCTTGAATAAACCGATATTGTGCTGTTCTGCTATTTTAAATAAATCTTATAAGAAATGCATTTGGGACGTATGCAAAAAGCCGAGTCAAGTTGACTCGGCTTTTATAAAATAACTTTGCAATTATTTTAACACCATTATAACACAGTGTTATTCTGCTCCTGAGGCTGGGCTCGAACCAGCGACCCTCTGATTAACAGTCAGATGCTCTAACCGGCTGAGCTACTCAGGAATCATTTTCCGGTTTGGAGTGTGCAAAAGTATGATTTCCGGCTTTAATTCACAATATTTGCCACAAAAAAATTAAAAAATATTTTAAATGAGCTTAATAGTTATTGGTTCTGTAGCCCTTGATGACATAGAAACCCCCTTCGGGAAGGCCGATAAAATAGTAGGCGGCGCAGCGCCATTTGCCTGTCTGGCAGCATCTTACTTTTACAACAAGGTAAAGCTTGTAGGCATCATCGGTAAGAATTTTCCTAAGTCTGAAATCAATGTATGGCATGATCATAATATCAATACGGAAGGTCTGCAGATCGATGAAAACCGTCTGAATTTTTATTGGTCGGGTAAATATCATACCGATATGAACAGCCGCGATACCCTGGAAACAGGATTGAACGTGCTGGAAGACTTCGATCCGATCATTCCCGACTCTTATCAGGACTGCGAATATCTCATGCTGGCAAACCTGGCACCTATAACACAACAAACTGCTATTAAAAGATTGAAGAAACGCCCAAAGTTGATCGTGATGGATACGATGAACTTTTGGATGAATGTAGCGCTGGACGACCTCCTGGAAACAATTAAACTGGTTGATGTATTGACCATCAACGATGCTGAGGCGCGCCAGCTTTCAGGTGAGTACTCACTGGTAAAGGCTGCTAACAAAATATTATCTATGGGGCCTAAATACCTGATCATCAAAAAAGGTGAGCACGGCGCACTGCTATTCGGTGAAGGAAAAATATTTGCTGCCCCTGCCCTGCCTCTTGAAGAGGTATTTGACCCAACAGGTGCGGGCGACACATTTGCAGGTGGATTTATCGGTTATATGGCAAAAACAAACGAAATAAGCTTCGCCAACATGAAGAATGCTATTATTTATGGCTCAGCATTAGCATCCTTCTGCGTAGAAACATTTGGTACAGAGAAATTAAAAAATCTAACCGAAGGAGCTTTGACGGACAGGATACAGCAGTTTGTAAGTTTAGCTAAGTTCGAGATACTGTAATTCGAAAGTCGGAATGAACTGTGTTTAAAAGCAAATATTTTTTGAATAATCTTGTTGATATTT
>JAFDZM010000005.1 GCA_018266915.1 Bacteroidota bacterium
CATAGATGATCACATTCGTCAGCTGATCCTCGTTCTCATGCAGCACTGCTGCATCGTCGATCGGACCGCTTTGCTTATGATGGCAGGAAACCATTCCTGCAGCAAAAAGTAAAACCAGTGATATTCTAAACAGATACTTCATTATAAATCATATTAATTTCCTAATCCTGCACCATCCGACTGTGCTCTTTGAACTGCATATTGCCCCACTTCGGCACCTGTCGTCAACCCCACTTCAATATCCTGGCGTGTATGGATAGCACCATAAAGCCTTGAAAGCGCGGCTTGCTGCGCCATATCGGTAAATTTTGTTCCTCTGTCTGGTAGTAAATAAGTTAATACTGTTGCAGCAGCAGCGCTAAAATTAGAGTGACCAGAGCTGTATGATGGGAAGTTTGGTATACCGGTCAATGTTTTGATTTGGTCGTTCATCTGGGTAGGGCGGGGATTAAAATAATAGTACTTAGTATCCCAGCAAACAATAGCAGCATCCATTTCAGCCATATTTAGCAAGGCAAAATTTCTTGCCCAGCGCACCTCGCTATAATGCTGTTTTACAAATTCATCCGCCGCAATAGCATTCCAGTGTCCGGGGGGAGTATAAGTTCCAATGCCATCGGCCCAAAAAGCAACTAATGCCTCGTTTTCGCGGGTAGCGTGTTGGCTATAGTATAACACCTCTTTCTGATCGGCAGCGAATTCAGCAGAATGTGTCAAATGCGGAGGACCAGGGCGTAACGATACTACAGTCAGGGTGTCAAATAAAAAAGGAGTAACTTTGGTGAACAATGGCAACATCGGTGGCCTTTTGGGGCTCTCTAGGCTTACCCAATAAATTTCTCCTTTAGCAGCAGTCTGTGTTTGTAACTGAGTCCAGTAAGTTGGTGTACCGATGGCCTTTCCAGCCTTGTCAGTGCGTGCACGGGCAGCAAAAATATCCGCAACCTGTGTACCTAGTGAGAATCCGGCATTCCATTCGCTTCGGGTATTAGCACCTGCCATAATGCGATACTGTTGTTGCTCCTGAGCCTTTTGTTCAATATAATCAACTTCTGTTGGGAATAAAAGCTTCATCATTTCAACAGCTGCACCTGCAACTACAGCATCCTCACTCGGGTATGATGGCAGATCAGATTTTGGAATCAGCGCTTTTATGGTAGTATCAACTTTATAAGGCGCTGCCCTGTTATATTGATTTTTGAAATGATAAGCTGTTACCAGTGCATCATATTCCGCAGCGCTTACATATGCAAAGGCGCGCGCGGCATACGGCGGATTTGAAAAGGGGAATAGAGGATATGCAAATGGATTAGTCGAGCTCGGAGCGGGGTAAGTTCCATCGGGATTTTGATAAGGCGCAATATTATATTTAGCTACCAGTTCACGCATAATCTCATTCCATCTTAAAACAGCTCCTGCACTCCAGTATTTTATAATTGCCCGCTGACCATCTGTCAGGCTGCGCTGATAGCCTTTTATTTCGTTCAGATCGGCTACATAAGCAGGAGAAGTTGTTGCGTCAGGAGCGGCAACGGTAAACACAGTCGGATCGGTAACCAATACCGGTTTCCAGGTGTCTGCATTCAGATCAAGATTTGTCGGAGTCAGAGATGGATACAGATCCACCCTGCTGATAACTTCCTTTCTGCATGATGAAAACGAAGAAGCGATCACCGCAATTGAAAGTATGGCTATTGTATTTCGTACAAGTTTTTTCATTGTCATTAGTTTTTAAAGCTGTCTTTATCCTGAACCGTTTTCTTTTTTATAATGCCGAATATGTAAGTAAGGCCACCATGTATCATATTACTTTGGCCTACGTTTCTTCCTGCTACCACGTAATCATCTCCGGCTGAAAATTCAAGCCCGTAAAATGATTTCAAACGGTATCTTATATTTCCGCCGACACTGCTCATATTCATGCGGTTGCTTGGGAAAGGCATGTCGTTTTTACGAATGTCAAAACCTCCTAATGAAGTACTGATATCGGCAACACCCTCAACAATCAGGTATTTGCTGCGGTATCCGGCCCTGAAATTGTAATCAGACATATTAGGCAGTTCAACCTGGTTACTGTAGATCAGCTCAGTTGTGTAGTACGAATTGCGATCAATGGTAATGTTACTACGGTTAGTATAAGCTCCTGAACCGGTAAAAAATACTTTCCCGTAGTTGTAATCAATTACCACTCTTCCCGTAACGTTTTTACTGTGTGAGCCTAAAGCCAACGGAAGAAAATCTGCTTCATAGTTACTTAATGGAATTGAACCTGTAACACTTGCAAATAATGATAAAGTACCTTTATCGGTTTTCAGCTTGTATGCTCTCCATTTCAGATTTACTGAAAGATCCTGTATACCTTTTTGGTCGTGCAGCGTTCCGGCGGAAGCAGTACTGGTAATATAAGGGACCCCGGCTGTTACGATCAGGTCGTTAGTAATACCGTAGGTAGCCATAAAAGAATACATATTGGTAGTTACTTTACCAATATTTCCATTGTTCCGTTTGTAGGTGCCTTCCCAATAGTTTGTCCAGCTGGATGTACTGAACATGGGGCCGGCACAGATGTAATTTTTGGGGATCATGATCCCGTCGTTCTCCATTTGAGCTGATGCGTGCTGAATAGACAGGTACAAACAGGCAGCAATGGCGATGCATTTGTAAAAATGCGTAAGTAATGGTTTCATCATAATTGATTTATCGAGAGTTTTAATTAGTTATTAGGCTAATAGGTGATGCAGGGCCATGCGCGAAACACCTTATCAGGTAAACGCAAACAGGCTAAAGGAAAAGCAAACTGCTTAGATCAACCCCAGGATAGAATTTTCAAGAAAATTTATGAATGTTCACATGACATCATTCGCATGAAATCATGACAAATCCCGTTAAAATGCATGATAAACTCAAATACGAGAGAAATAAGCAAGCTGCTTAGCAGGCGGCATTCGGCGGTTTGCCGGGAGACTCGATGTAAGGGTTGCTCAAATGAGTTATTTCTGAGCGTGGGGTTACTTTAATCAACTCAGCCAATGGAGCATAATCGCACTTTATAATCTGGTAAAAATGATCATATGACGATGTTTCTGCTTTTTTGGTAGAAGAGTTATTCGCCCCTTTTTTATTCAAAGGAATATCGTTAAGGTTCTTAGTCATGATCACATTGGCCTTTGCAAGATTTGCCTTAACCGTGTTCGGTAAACAAATCAGATACAAAGTATCCTTGGTCATTTTTAGTTTTACGTAGTTATAGTACGCATCTTTAACCTGAACTTGCCCCTGGATGTTGGCATAATCGGTCCAGTCATCCAAAGTCGGCATATGAACCGGAATTTTTAACTTGATCAGTTTTGAGGAATTAGCGCCATTGCTATATAGCTGACTAACTAACTGATCATCAGACCTATTCATGAAATATTGAAACGCCAGCATATAACCACCCAGGTAAAAAAGGTGCATGCTTAAAAGCAATATGGCGACTATTTTCTTCAAGAAGTTGGTTTAATATTAGTTTATTGTGTCGGTGAAAATATAAAAGATTCGTTACAATCCAAAAAATATTTTGTTTTATCAAATATAAAAAACCACGAATAGGTTATTTTTTCAATGTTTTCAGTTAATTATTCTCGTTTTAAGGTGTTTACTTTACACTAAAACAACTCCAATTGCTCCGGGTTATCAGGGCTTTTTTGCTTTGGAATTATCTCACCAAAATTGGACAGGGTAACACCTAACAATCTGATCTTTTTATCTTCAGGCCCGGTGGCGATGAGTAGCTTTTTCGCTACATCAGCTATAGTTATAAAATCATTTACAGGCTCAGCGACTGAGTAATTGCGGGTAATCTGTCTAAAGTCGCTGTATTTTATTTTCAGGGTGATAGTTCGGCCCTTCAATTGGTAACTCTGCACACGGTTGGCAACTGTTTGAGCAAGTTTATCAAGCTCGGCATCCATTTCGTTGATTTCAGTCAGATCATAGGGAAATGTATCCTCCGCTCCTATTGACTTGGTTTCGCGGTTGGGTTGTACTTCGCGATTGTCAACTCCTCTTACAATCTGAAAATAGAACCTGCCAACTTTACCAAAATGTTTTACCATTTCATCTTCTGATAGCTTTTTCAGATCGGCTCCGCTAAACAGCCCCATTCGTTTCATTTTATCGGCAGTAACTTTCCCTACCCCAAAAAACTTCTCAACAGGTAGCTTTTCCATAAAGGATTCGACAGATGACGGCCCGATAAAAGTTAAGCCATCTGGCTTATTCATATCAGAAGCAATCTTAGCGACGAATTTGTTAATGGATACGCCGGCAGATGCTGTTAGCTGAAGTTCGTCTTTAATAGCTTGCTTAATCAGTTTAGCAACATCTATAGCCGAACTTATATTTTGTTTATCCTGTGTTACATCCAAATAAGCCTCATCTAATGATAATGGTTCAATGAGATCGGTATACCGTCTGAAAATCTCCCTGATCTTTTGCGATACCTCTTTATACACAGCAAACCTCGGCCTGATAAATATAATATGCGGACAAAGCTGCAAAGCTTTCTTAGATGGCATAGCTGATCGAACTCCAAACTTCCTTGCCTCGTAACTTGCGGTAGCTACTACCCCACCCCTGCCTTCCGGCGAACCGCCCACAGCGATGGCCTTACCCCTTAGTTCGGGATTATCCCGTTGCTCTACTGAGGCGTAAAACGCATCCATATCGATGTGGATGATCTTGCGATGGAATGTGGCTTTAACAGTCAATTTAGAAAACTATGCGTCAGACCGGCTTTCCTTGTCCTCTTTGTCTAATTTGATCATCATATTCTTAAAATCAGCACTAAAATACTGATAATCATCAGGTGCCTCGTGGTCCCACATAACTATTGGATAATTATTCTCAGTATCGTTCACATTTGTGTCAAAACATAAAAGTCCCCAGTCACTCCAATTTGCAAAAGGAATTAAACCCGAATCAATTAAATATTCTCGGGGATAACCGTTGAAAATCATTTCTGATAATTCTTTGCGCCATGTATTTACCGGATGCGGACAAAAAGATGCTTCTGATATGTACAAATCATAAAAATGTTTGTGCTTTAAAAATAGGATATAATCTGATGGCAGTTTATGGCCCAGCCTACCCTCAAATTCATCAATTTCTTCATCATTAACTTTACTATCGATTGGGAACCATCTTCGCCATTCTTCATTAGCATTCTGATTGATATCCGCCATTAATGGATCGATTTTTCCGGGCCGTTTATTGACATCAAGTTTTATCCATTTATCAAGATAATAGTCGACAATTGTTGTAACAGTTGTATCAGTCATATTTGTTGAATTTAATTCCAATCAAAAGTTACTTCTCTGCCATCCAGCTTCCATTTCACGGGTTGTGGATTAGTCATCCAGTCCAATGGTTCGCCTGTTGGCTGCACTTTGGCAGCTTTGGCAAAGCATTCTTTAATATAAGCTTTTTGTTCTTCGCCTAATGCATCCGGCTGTGGTGATATAAACAATGGCGTGCCGCTTTCGGCCAGTAGTTGCATCCATTGTTTATTACGGCTCCAGGATATATCTTTTGTTAGTCCAACACAATCGCCATCCGTTGCATAAAAGGCATTGTGCTGGGCTATGCGGAAGCCTAAGGTATTCACACCCATTTTTCGGGTACGGTCCCATTCTTTGCCGCTGGTATCATCACCAATCCGGTTCAGCTCAAATATACCGGCTGATAAATGGCTCATCGTATTACATCCTATTATATACATATCACCGGCTGTTTCGCGGATTAAGTGATAAAGATGGTTGATTATCTCCGCAGTCGTCCGCGTATTATCATGAAACCTCCAGCCGGGGGCTGTCAGGGTATCTTTCATCTGCATACCCCACTTGCCCATAATATCGTAGGTGGTGTAATCATGTTTTACTAGTTTATAACCCCATTCCTTATAAATAGAAATGTTACGATTTATGCGAGCAAGGTTTTCATCAATGGTTGGATCCAATATCGGCGCTTTAGGATCATCTCGGCCGGGAATTTTGGGTAGCAGCAAATTAGCTTTATCCTTATAGCTTGCACAAAGCGGCCTTGTCCATAAACCGGGCTGCATACCTAGCTTTTCGATGTCCAGGGCCATTTGATGCATATCCTTAAACTTGTCGTTCGGTTTAGAGAAATCATCCATAAAACCGCCATCCCCCGGCAATAGTGGCGAATAAGTTGCCCATCCGGCATCTATTACCGAAAATGGCCTGTTATTTATATCAGGGGCAAGATCGGTCATCAAAGAGGTTATTTGCTTAATGAGCTCTGCTGAATTATTTCCATAAGCAAAATACCAATCATTAATACCATAAACCGGTTGCTTAGGTAAACGCGGTTTCGGGCACATCAAATGGCAGAAGCGTTGTGCAGTTGAAAAAGGTGTTTCTCCCTCTATGCTTTTCATGGTAACTATTTCCGCAGCATGTAATGGTCTGTCACCTAATTGCACACCTACGCCGCCGGATTGTGTGTCCATAGTCAGTTCAAGCGTTTCGGGACCTACATTCCACCAGCAAATAGCATTGCAGCCAGTCTTTACGCCAAAACAAGCGGTGTCTTTCCCATCATTTAATAAAACATACCATGGATTCTTATCTGCGGCATTAATGTTCTTCCAGGCCAGATCGCCATACGAGCGCTCATAATGATCACCCAAAGCTTTTGTATTATTACCAGTCTGATGTTTCCATTTTAATTTGATGGCATTCAACGGCGTGCCTGGCGACTGCGCTTCAACCGCCAATGCATTGCCAATTTGTTTTATTGTAACATGAATAGGGCCATGAGTATAGGAGTTTAAACGATAGTCGAGCTTAAACCATTGCTCTCCTGACTTTGCCCATACTTCATCGGGATGATTTATAATGGGTGAATTATCTGAAGCTAAAGAAGTTAACCTGCTGAATAAAATAGATGCGGATGTTAAAGCGGATAGTTT
This sequence comes from Bacteroidota bacterium, assembly GCA_018266915.1. Lineage (GTDB taxonomy): Bacteria > Bacteroidota > Bacteroidia > Sphingobacteriales > Sphingobacteriaceae > Mucilaginibacter. Next base: position 6,977 of record JAFDZM010000005.1, read on the forward strand.
TATAAAATGACGTCTTTCCATAGGATTAAATTGGTGCATGAAAATAGTGATTTAACCCATTTATTTAAATTTTTCGATACAAGGTATAACGCTTTTGCATCTTTTATTATCTTGCAATTGCAAAGCCTTCTCCGGGCATGCTTAGAACCAATATTGTTTACCTTAATAAAACCATTATGTCATCTGATCGCAGAAAGTTTATCAAACAATTAGGCAGTACCATCATCCTTACCTCTGCAGGCCTTACTTCATTAGCCGCGCAGGAAGAACATGAGAAAAGAATCCTTCGGGCCGAAAAACGCATTTCGGCAAATGATAAAATACGCATAGCTACTATCGGTATGGGTATTATGGGTTTTAATGATACTAACGCTGCGCTTCACTCACAGGGTATAGAACTGGTAGGCTGCTGCGATCTGTATAAGGGACGATTAGAAAGAGCAAAAGAGGTTTTCGGACAAAACATATTTACTACTAACGACCACCATGCCATTCTTGATAGAAAAGATATCGACGCAGTGATCATCGCCACAAGCGATAACTGGCACAGCCGTATTGCTATAGATGCAATGCGCAAAGGCAAAGCAGTGTATAGCGAAAAGCCGATGGTACATTACCTGAGCGAGGGCCTGGGCGAAATTCAAGTTCAGAAGGAAACAAAAATGGTTTTCCAGGTGGGTAGCCAAAGGGTAAGCAGCCTGGCATTTAAAAAAGCTAAGGAGCTATATCAGGCAGGTGCTATCGGGAAATTAAATTCGATACAGGCATCTTTTAACCGGCAAAGCGCGTTAGGTGCATGGCAATATACTATTCCGCTGGACGCATCGCCATCTACAGTAGATTGGGATAGGTTCCAGGCAACTGAACAGAAGAAATACGCTTATGACAGCAAACGCTTCTTCCGCTGGAGGAATTACAGGGAATACGGAACAGGTGTAGCTGGTGATTTATTTGTCCATTTGTTATCAGGAATACATTTTATCACCGATTCAAAAGGCCCTGACAAAATATTTTCGGTGGCCGATCTGGCTTACTGGAAAGATGGCCGGAATGTACCCGATGTGATGACAGCGGTTATTCACTATCCCGAAACAAAGGAACACCCATCCTTCCAGGTATCATTACAAGTAAACTTCATCAGCGGTGCGGGTGAAATGGGTTATACCCGCATGATTGGCTCCGAAGGAGTGATCGATATCTCTGACGAAAGCGGCTTTACCATTCATAAAAATAAGATGCCTGTCGCACCCGGTTATGGTGGATGGGATTCCTACGAAACTTACCCATTGGCTATGCAAAAAGCTATTGCTGACGAATACAACAAAAAATATTCTGAAGCTGATAAGCAAGCACCGAAAGGGGAAACCATTACCTATCAATCACCTGACGGATATAACTCATCATACGATCATTTCGACAATTTCTTCGACTCGATGCGGACAGGAAAACAGGTGGTTGAAGATGCGGAATTTGGTTTCAGAGCTGCTGCCCCTGCCCTGGCCTGTAATGAAAGTTACTTCCAAAATAAAGTCATTCATTGGGATCCGGTTAACATGAAATTGGTATAACATCTTTGAAAACTTATCGTTTTAATTAAAAAACAGTAGATTTAATTTCAAAAATTAATAACTTCTTAACTCGTAACAATTGTATCAAGATTGTTATGTTTTAAACTAACTTATTGATTATTAAATAGGTAAATTAGTATCGCAGTGACTTTAATTAGTGTTTCGACCTGTTAATTTATACTAAAACCCAAACCCTATGAGCAAGCTTGTGCTTATTGATGATGAACCTGTTTTTCACAAAATAGTTCAGATGACCATCAAGAATACGGAGCTATCTAAAGAAGCGACTTACTCATTTGATGGAGAAGTTATATTAGACTATCTTGAAGAAAAGAAACTGGAATCCCAGTCTCTTCCGGATTATATTTTCCTTGACCTGTACATGCCCATGTTTGACGGCTGGGATTTTCTCAACAGGTTTCAGAAATTATATAAATCCCTGCAGAAAAATATTAAGGTTTATATTGTAAGTTCATCTATTAATCCTGCAGATATCGATCGCTCAAAGCTTTATCCTTTCGTAACCACCTTTATATCCAAACCGATCATGAAGGATGTGTTCGATGATATCACTTATGCCTGATGGGTTTCTAAATACTCCTCTCCTGTATAAACCGGAGTAAGGTGCTGTAATTCTTCATCCGTAAACAACCTCGAACGAACGAAAAAGCGTAAGCCTAAAGGTATTTCAAGAGAAAAGCTCGAACCTCTGCCCTGCACTATATCAACGGTTAACTGTGTATGCTTCCAGTACTCAAACTGGCTATTGCTCATAAAAAATCCACAACCATCTATTTCACCCAGGTAAGTATCATTACTTCCTACCTTAAATTCATTCTTCTCAAAACACATTGGTTGCGATCCGTCACAGCAACCGCCGCTTTGGTGAAACATCAATTCGCCATGCTGCCCGCGTAATTGACTAATGATCTTTACAGCTTCAGGGGTTACCAGTACTCTTGGTGTTAATTCCATAATCCTAAAATAACAAAGCACCACAGAAAATTCTATGGTGCTTATCACCTGCGATGATTTATTTAAAAGAAACCCAACTTATTTTTATCATATGAGATCAACATGTTCTTATTTTGGCGATAGTGATTCAGCATCATCTTATGTGTTTCACGTCCAAAACCTGATTTCTTATATCCGCCAAACGGCGCATGTGCCGGGTAAGCATGATAGCAATTCACCCAAACACGGCCTGCCTGTATAGCACGAGGTAACTGATATAATTCGTGCGCATCCCGTGTCCAAACACCAGCACCCAAACCGTAAAGAGAATCGTTGGCTATTTCTATAGCTTCTTCGGTCGACTTGAAGGTAGTTACACAAACTACAGGTCCGAATATTTCTTCCTGGAATACCCGCATTTTGTTATTTCCCTTCAGGATGGTTGGCTGGATGTAATATCCTTCACTCAGGCCATCTATATACTTTTTAGCACCGCCTGTTAACACTTCGCAACCTTCTTCTTTTCCTATTTCGATGTATGATAATATTTTTTCGTACTGATCCTGCGATGCCTGTGCACCCATCATAGTATTTGGATCAAGCGGATGACCCATTTTGATAGCCTCTACCCTTTGGATCACGCGCTCGATAAAGCGGTCATAAATTGATTCGTGCACCAGCATACGCGAAGGACAAGTACAAACCTCTCCCTGGTTCAGAGCAAACATGGCTGCACCTTCCAAACATTTATCAAAAAACTCATCGTCAGCATCCATCACGCTTGGCATAAAAATATTGGGTGATTTACCGCCAAGCTCCATAGTCACCGGGTTAAGGTTTTCAGATGCATATTGCATGATCAAACGACCTGTTGTAGTCTCACCAGTGAAAGCCACTTTAGCCACCCTTGGTGAACTCGCCAGCGGTTTACCTGCTTCAGGACCGAATCCTGTAACCACATTCAGCACTCCTTTTGGCAATACATCTTTGATCAGATCCATCAATATCAAAATTCCAACCGGAGTTTGTTCTGCAGGTTTTAATACTACAGTACAACCTGCAGCTAATGCGGGCGCAACTTTCCAGGCTGCCATTAATAGTGGGAAATTCCATGGGATAATCTGGCCTACTACACCGATAGGTTCATGAATATTTAATGATACAGTATTCGCATCAAGTTCACTTACTGTACTCTCTTCGCTCCTGATCACACCTGCATAATACCTGAAATGGTCGATTGCAAGAGGTAAATCTGCTGCTTTGGTCTCGCGGATGGCTTTACCATTATCTACAGTTTCTACCGCAGCCAGGTAATCCAGGTTTTCTTCCATAATGGCCGCAATCTTCAATAAAACAGAGCTTCGTTCTGTTGGTGAGGTGTGTGACCAAGTCTTAAAAGCTTCGTGAGCCGCATCAAGCGCCTGCTCTATATCTTCTTTAGTTGACCGCGGCACTTTAGTAAATGCCTGACCATCTACCGGTGAAATGCTATCAAAATACTGCCCGTTAATTGGGGTTCTCCACTCGCCACCTATAAAATTGTCATAATGATCTTTAAACGACGGCCTTGCTACAAGGTGTTGTTCTGCTAGTTGGGTTTCCATAAAAATAATTAGTGTTAATAAATTGGTAACATAAAATTAGAGCCGGGCGGCATTATGGTTTATGCACTATCCTATCACTTTTATGTAATAAAATATTAATATACAGTTAGCGTTTTATTGTTATCTTTATTTAAATCAACTTATCCTGTCATTCAGGCGTTTAAACCAGATTATTGACCCAACCATATTAGATGCAGCGCGATTTTAAGCCTCAATTGTTACCCCTTAAGGCGGAGAGAGATCTGAAAACATTGGTCGAAAACCGGTCTGTTTATACTTTGCAGCATTGTGAGCTGAATGTCTTTGAAACGCATCGGCAATCTGAAAAAGTTCATTTGGTTTTTGATGACATGGTGCTGACTACGATGCTACGTGGCAAGAAGGTGATGCATCTTTTTGGTGGCTCTAAAGAATTTGATTACCTGCCGGGTGAATCTGTAATTGTACCCGGTCATGAGGAAATGGTAATTGATTTCCCTGAGGCTGATGAGCAACATCCAACACAGTGTATTGCGCTGGCTGTTCAGGCTGATTTGCTGCAGGATACATTAAACTTATTAAACGAGAATTTTCCTAAGGCCGAGAAAAGTGAGAACTGGAAAATTGATACATCCTGCTTTCATCTTAAAAATACCTTCGAGATCAAGACCACCATCGACAGGCTGCTCACCGTAAGCACAGAAAATATTGCTGCCAAAGATGTCATCGCCGATTTTACCTTAAAGGAATTATTCATTAGGTTGATGCAAACGCAGGCCAGAAAACTTATTCTGGAAGATTATCGCAAACATACCACTGGTAACCGATTTGCTTTTGCCATTGAATATATCAAGGCACATATTCATGAGGAAATCACAATAGACAAGCTTAGCGACTTATGCTATATGAGCAAACCTACTTTCTTCAGGTGTTTTAAGCGCGAATTCGGTATAAGTCCTGTCGATTTTATTATCCAGGAAAGAATAAGAACAGCCAAGAAACTGCTCAAAGATATGAATGTGACCATTAGCCAGGCCTGCTATTCGGTAGGTATTAATAACCTGAGCTACTTCTTTAAATTATTTAAACGCGTGGAAGGCATTACACCAAACGAATACCGCAAAAACCTGAATTAGCCCTGCATTATGGCTAAAACACTATCTTAGCTGTAAAAAAATTATCAAATGCGGGGAATTAGGTATACAGTCAAGGTCTGGCTTTCTGGCTTATTGTTTACTCCTGTTATTTATATTGTTTTGCTCATCTTATTTGCAGGCTTCCATTTCCCGGCTTATTCCGACTGGCTTATTACAACTTTTGCTATTCCATATGCATTTCTTATGTCCGTTTGGGTAGCATTAGGACTATTTACAACTTTATTATCTGTGAGCAGCCCAGTATTTATCAAACGTTATTTATCCATTGCAGTTTTCGCAATGTCTTTTGCTGCCCTTATAATGATAAATATTATAAGCGCTTTGCAGAGTTACGGAGGCGGTTATCTTTTAGCATTGGCTTATGCTATTAGCACGACTCTATTTGTCTGGTTGTACCCAATTAATTTATCAATAGTTAACCCTAAAAACGTGGCTTTGCAATCTATAAAAGATGCTGTTATTTATGGATTAATTGTATGGCTGTTTACTTTTCTATTTTCCACACCTGTTTCGGTGTTGATTTGGATCGCCACCAAAGATTTTAAATCAATATCAACTGTAAAAACTGTTCTGGATATATTGGCCCGGTACAACTTTCAATTAAGTTTATCGGTGGCCTATTTTGTAACAGTAGCGCTTACTACCCTGATCGTCATCAACCTAAATATTACTGAAAATAAAAAGAAGGCTATCATCTTCTTGTTTGCCTTCCCTATCTGTTTACCAGTGTTATTTTATTATTTGCTATTCAGCGGAGAGATTTATACACACGGGCTATTTGAACTATTTAAGTTGATTTTTCCTTCAATAATCGTATCAAGTCTTAGCATTTGGCTGATCGATATTATCCCCGCGCCGAAAGCGAAAGATTAACTGTCATTTCCTTTATTTTTCTCGTACTCGGCCCTGCTTGCTGCATTTGCGGCACGCGATTCGGCAATATCGTATTCCAGTTCGGCATCGATGTTACTTTCCTCAACTCTTCGTGCTTTTTCAAGCAATTCTTCGTGGTGATCACGAAGCCATTGAAGCTGTTTTTTGCCGTATGAAAAGCGTGTAAACAGCACAAACAATACCGGTACAATGAAAATAGATATAGTTGAGGAGGCTATCATCCCGCCCAAAACGGCAATACCAATGGTATTCCTGGACTCCGCTCCGGCACCCGTAGCAAACACCAGTGGCAAGACACCGAAGATGAAAGACATGGATGTCATAATGATCGGCCTGAAACGCAGGCGTACTGCTTCGATGGTGGATTGCAACAGCGGTTCTCCACGGTCAACACGCAGTTTGGCAAATTCAACTATAAGAATAGCGTTTTTTGCCGACAAACCAATCAGTGTAATAAGACCGATCTGGGCATATACGTTATTAGTTATGGTTGGAGCCATCCACAAAGCTACTATTGCCCCAAACGCGCTTATCGGCACCGCCAGCATTACAGAAAATGGCACCGACCAGCTTTCATATAATGCAGCCAGGAAAAGGAACACAAAAATGATAGAGAACAGGAATATATAGATAGTAATATTCCCCGCCTTGATCTCTTCGTAGCTTAAACCGGAAAACTCATAAGTATAACCACGAGGCAGTACTTTGGCGGCAACTTCCCTAAGGGCATCTAATGACTGTCCGCTGCTGTATCCGGGCGGAATAGAACCATCCACTTCAGCTGACCGGAATATGTTAAAGTGAGATATAGATGTTGCTGTTGCATCTGCCTTGTAAGTTATCAAGGTACTTAATGGCAGCATTTTTCCGCTTTTGTTACGCACATAATATCTGTTAACATTGGAGATTAGTGCCCTGTAAGACGTATCTGCCTCAATAACAGCATGATAAGTTCGATTATATAAAGTAAAGTTATTTACAAACAAACTACCCATAAATGCCTGCATAGTAGAAAATACATCGGAAATGTTTACGCCCAGCTTTTCGCATTTCTCACGGTCCACAGTAACGGTGTAGCTTGGTGTATGAGCAGTGAAAGAGCTAAATGCGGTTGAAGTGGCCGGCATTTTTTTTGCAGCAGCGACAAACTTTTGAACATTTTTTTCAAATGCGTGAATATCATCTGTGGAATTTCCCTGTTCTATTTGCATTGCAAAACCAGCCGCTATCCCGATACCCCTTATCGGCGGCGGTTGGATAGCTACCACGGTGGCATTCTTTATTCCAGCCTTTGCAACCCGCTTCTTAATATTATCCATTATACCCTGAACGGATGTTTGTGGGGTTGTGCGCTGATCCCATGGTGTCAACATACAAAACATAGTGCCGCTGTTATTACCGCCACCACCAAGTATATTAAAACCTGATGCGCCAACAAAATGCTGGATACCAGGCGTGGAACCCACTATCTTCATTAACTTTTCAAGGATATGAACAGATTGGGTGGTAGATGAGGCATCGGCCATTTGATAGGTAACAAATAAGCGTCCTCCATCCTCTGAAGGCACGAAGCCTGAAGGTTTGCCCCTGAATAATAACCAGGCACCGGCACATATGCAAACCAGCAGAATGATGATATACTTTGCATTTTTTATGCTTCGCTTAACGCCATTGGCATATTTTCCATTCAACTTATCAAATATCCTGTTAAAGCGGTCAAAGAAAACACGATCAAACCAGATAGAAAATTTGCCGGCCCAGGTAGTTGGATTTGAACTATGATGCGAAGGCCTGAGCAAAAGCGTGCAAAGAGCCGGTGTTAATGATAGCGCAGTAAAAGCAGAAAAAATTACGGATATGGCTATAGTGATAGCAAATTGCTGGTAAAGCCGGCCAACAATACCTGGGATAAACCCAACCGGAACAAACACCGAAGCTAAAATAAGCGCTATGGCAATAACCGGCGCTGATATTTCCTTCATCGCCTGGTAGGTAGCTTCTTTGGGCGACATGTGTTGCTCGTCAATATAATGCTGCACGGCTTCCACTACAATGATGGCATCGTCTACCACTATCCCGATAGCCAGCACGAACCCAAACATGGTAAGGGTGTTAATGGTAAATCCTAAAGGAATGAAGAAACAGAAAGTAGATAAAATGGATACGGGGATAGCCAATATAGGTATCAATGTGGATCGCCAGTTTTGCAGGAAAAGGAATACCACTGCAGCAACCAATATCAGCGCTTTAACCAATGTACCTATAACCTCATCCATAGATACCCGAATAATGGTAATTGATTCAAAAGGGACAACATATTCAACGTCCGACGGGAATGATTTCTTTAATTCGGCGAGTTTTGCGTAAACATTATCAGCTGTTTGCAGCGCATTACTTCCCGGCGATTGATAGATCATTAATAACGAACAACGGTTACCATCCACAAAAGAACCGCCTGAGTAAGTGAATTTGGCGAGCTCGACACGGCCAATATCTTTCAGGTAGATCATTTTATCTGTTCCGGGAATGGCCCTTACAATCAGCTTTTCATATTGTTCGGGCTTGCTAAGCATACTGTTCACCAATATGCCGGTTTCAAAGGCTTGTTTCGGATTTTGTGGCGGCGAACCTACCGATCCGGCGGCAACATACACGTTTTGCCCGCTAAGTGCAGTGGTTATATCCGACGGCATCAGGTTGTACGAAGCCATTTTATCAGGATCGAGCCAAATCCGCATTGCGAATTGGTCAGTACGTGCTTGCACATCCCCTACTCCCGGTACCCTTAAAATTGCATCCTGTATAAATGTGTTGGTATAGTTATCAAGAAAGGTAATATTGTGTGTTTTTTTTGGTGAGTAAACAGCAACGAGCATCAACTGGTCGGGGTTGCTGGCGCGTACGGTGGCACCCAGTTTACTTACTACCGACGGCAAAAGAGGGGCCGCAATGCCCACACGGTTCTGCACGTTAAGCGCAGCGATCTGTGGATTGGTACCAACATTAAAGGTTACCCTCAAGCTCATATTGCCGCTGTTGCTGCTATTGCTTTGCATGTATTCCATGCCAGGAGTACCATTCACCTGCTCCTCAATAGGAATAGCTGTGGTTTGCTCTACTGTTTGGGCATCAGCGCCGGTATAGCTGGCATATACTCCTACACTAGGTGGCGAAATATTGGGGTATTGATCGACAGCCAGGTTGAAAATGCATATTATCCCGGATATCATCAAAACAAGCGAAATGACGATAGCAGTTACAGGCCGTTTTATGAAAGTATTAGCAATCATGATTCTGCCGTTTTATGCAGGTCGCGTGATTTCTGTAATTCAAACTCCAGTTCAGGGTCGATATTTTGCGCCTCAACTTTTTTCGCTTTCTCCATCAAGTCTTCATGGTGCGCTTTCAGATAATCTAATTTTTCCTTACCATAAGCTGCGCGGGTTATTAATACAAACAACACAGGCACCACAAAAATGGCAATTGAAGATGCCGCAAACATACCTCCCAATACAGTCATACCAATTGTACGCCGGGCTATAGCACCCGCACCCGTTGCAAAAACCAATGGAAGAACCCCCAGTATAAAGGCCATCGAAGTCATAATAATAGGGCGCAAACGAAGACTTACAGCTTCGAGCGTCGAATCAAGCAGGTCCTCGCCGCGATCTACACGAACCTTGGCGTACTCCACTATAAGTATGGCATTTTTTGCCGCAAGGCCTATCAGCGTAATCAAACCGATCTGCGCATAAACATTGTCGGTAAGGGACGGCACTAAAAATAAAGCTAAAATAGCCCCGAAAGCCCCTATTGGCACCGCAAGCAATACCGAAAACGGAACCGACCAGCTTTCATACAATGCAGCCAGGAACAGGAATACGAAGGTAATGGAGAATGCAAATATATACATCGTTACTGACCCGGCTTTCAATTCCTCATAACTTAAACCCGAAAACTCATAGGTATAACCTTGTGGAAGTTGTTTCTTGGCTAATGCCTGTAACGCATCCAATGCATCGGTGGAGCTGACACCCGGTGGTGATGAACCATCAATCTCAGCCGAGCGGAAAATATTAAAATGGGATATTAGTGGTGCTGCTTCAACAGGCTTAAAACTAATGAGAGCACCCAAAGGCACCATTTTATTATTGGAGTTGCGCACGTAATACTTCTCCATATCGGATATTAACGCCCTGTAAACAGTATCGGCCTGCACTACCACGTGGAATGTACGGTTATAAGTGGTGAAGTCATTAATATACAAACTCCCGGTAAAAGCTTCGATAGTTGTGAACACGTCGGAAATACTGACACCCATTTTTTCACATTTCTCCCTGTCGACCGTTAGGCTCATATTAGGTGTATGAGCAGTGTAAAAACTAAACGCCTTGGTAATCGCTGGGTTTTTATTAGCAGAATCGACAAATCGGTTCACAACATGCTCAAAATCCTGCAGGTTATCATTAGTGCTCCGTTGCTCTATCTGCATGCTGAAACCTACCGTCGAGCCAACACCGGGAAGCGGAGATGGCTGTATAACTTCAACCGAAGCATTGGTAACACCCGCATCGGCAATACGTTTTTGCATTACATTAATAATACCCGGCACCTTCTGATCATCGCCCGAACGCTCGTCCCAGGGTTTCAATTGCACGTAGATAGTACCGTTGTTGGAATTAGTAGCATTAGTTACCACGTTAAGCCCCGACAGCGCAGCATAGTGGCCAACACCCGGCGTGCCTGCCACCACTTTCATCAGCTTGGTCATGATATCAACTGACTGGGCCGTAGATGACGCCGGCGGCAGCTGGTATGTTACATATAAATTGCCATCGTCTTCCGAAGGAATGAAACCCGTTGGCTTAGCTTTGAAAAGAAAGATAGCCCCTATGCAAACACAAATCAGCATAATGACTATGTACCTTGCTCCTTTTATACTGCGGCGCACGCCTTCTGTATAATTCGCAGTTATCCTGTCGAACCATCTATTGAATTTGGTGAACCATTTGGTAAGGCCTTTATTTTTCTTGCTTTCATCTGTCGGTTTTAGCAACAGTGTACATAGGGCAGGTGTCAACGAAAGCGCTATGAAAGCCGAGATAATTACCGAAATTGCAATAGTTATTGCAAATTGCTGGTACAACCTGCCCACAATACCGGGAATGAACCCAACCGGTACGAACACAGCGGCAAGTATGAGCGCGATGGCTACAACCGGCGCCGAAATATCCTTCATCGCCTGGTAGGTAGCTTCCTTGGGCGACATTTTATCATGATCGATATAATGCTGCACCGCTTCCACCACGATAATAGCATCGTCCACCACTATACCGATGGCCAATACGAAGCCAAACATAGTTAAGGTGTTGATGGTAAATCCAAGCGGGATAAAAAAACAGAATGTACCGAAAATAGATACAGGTATAGCAAGGATAGGAATAAGCGTCGACCTAAAAGTTTGAAGGAAGAGGAACACCACGATAGCCACCAGGCCAAGCGTCATTAATAATGTGAACACCACATCAGTCATTGAAACCTTCACCACAGTTACCGATTCAAACGGAACACTGTAAGCTACATCTGTCGGAAAAGTCTGTTTCAGTTTGGCAAGCTCTGCATAAACGCCGTTAGCGGTTTCGAGCGCATTACTGCCCGGCGCCTGGTATATCTGAAGATATGATGCCCGGTGACCGTCGACAAATGAATTACTTGAAAAAGTGAACTTACCCAGTTCTACACGGGCAACATCTTTCAGGTAAACAAGCTCCCCGGTTTGAGGGTTATTTTTTATGATGATATTTTGAAACTCAGGAACGGTGCTTAAGCGGCCATTTACCAAAATACCAAGCTCATAAGTTTGTGTTGGCGCTTGCGGCGGTACACCCGCGGTACCAGCAGCCACCTGCACGTTCTGGGCGGTAAGCGCGTTAATAATATCCTGCGGTTCAATGCTGTGAGCCGCCATCTTTTGCGGGTTCATCCAAACACGCATACTAAAATCGTCAGTAAAGCGGCTTATTGTACCTACACCTGGCACACGTAAAAGCGCATCCTGCACGAAAATATTAGTATAGTTATCCAGGAAGGTAATATTATGCGAGTCCTTAGGTGCATATATAGCAACCATCATCAGCATACTGGGGTTAACCGCACGTACGGTAAGTCCCAACCTGCTGGCCGCTGAAGGCAATAATGGCGTGGCAATACTCACACGGTTTTGCACATCCAGCGCAGCTACATCTATATTGGTGCCTATTTTGAAGGTTACATTAAGCTGCATAGCACCGTTGTTGGTGCTGTTGCTCTGCATATACTCCATGCCCGGCGAACCGTTTACCTGTTCTTCAATAGGCGTTGCTACGGTTTGTTCTACAGTTTGGGCATCGGCGCCAATAAACTGCCCGTTCACCTGCACCACTGGTGGGGTAATGTCAGGGTATTGGTCAATTGGGAGCAGTAAAATACAAACAGTACCGGTAATTACCAGTACAATGGAAATTACTATTGCAGTTACTGGCCGCTTTATAAAGGTATTAGCAATCATTCATTTTAAAGTTTAAAATCTGGAGTCTGATGTTTTGGATTTTAAGCTCCAAAGTCACCCACCTCGCCTGCCTCCGCCCGGGCCTACTTTATTCGCCGTCGTGATACGGGCGCCGTCGTGCAATGATTGTAAACCATCTACAACTATTCTGTCGCCGGCCTCAATGCCGCTCTTGATAACAATATTAGGTCCCACTACCTGGCCAGTCTTAACCTTCTTTTGTACCGCAATCAATTTTGGTTTATTTGCATCAGCAGCAGCCTTTTGATCCATTTTTTTCAGGCTGTCGGCGCTTACTTTTATCAAAGTATCTTTTGCGACGTATACAAAATATTCGCCCATTTGCTCAACAACGGCTTTGTTTGGTACTACTAATTGTGGGCCTACATCCTGGTTATGTACACGCACCACACAACTCATACCTGCCCTTAAAGCAAATTTAGGATTATCAAAAACCAGTCTTATGCGAATAGAGCCTGTCTGCGGATCAACAGCGCGGTCTATAATAGAAAGTTTGCCTACATGGTCATAAAGCGAGTTATCGGGCAGTAAAAGCGTAAACAGAGAATCTACTTTTACTTTTTCGCGTTGCATTTTTTCAAAAAAAGGTAAATTTTTCTCATTAATAATAAAATCAACAGCCATTGGATCATCAGTGGAAAGGGTATCGAGCGTAGTTACCATAGGGGTAACAACTTCGCCCATCCTGACCTGGCTTATACCTATGGTTCCGGTAAACGGTGCATAAATTGTTGCGTATGTTAAATTGGTTTTGGCTGTTTTTACCGCCTGCTCCGAAGCTTTTACGGTGCTCTTTGCCTGTGCCAGGGTAACTACGGCATGGTCATACTGTTGTTTGGCTACCGCATTGTATTTATTTAAATACTCATAACGGTCAGCATCCTGCTGCGCCTGAACCAGGCCACTTTGAGATACATCCAGGTTAGCCACCGCCTGGTCATATGCAGCTTTGTATATGCGCTCGTCAATCTCGTACAGTTTTTGACCTTTTTGCACCTTTGTGCCCTCTGTAAAAAATATACCGGTAACTGCGCCGGATACCTGCGATAATAAATTTACCTGGTTTAAAGCGCGTGTAGTTGCGGGATATTTATCGTAATACAACACTGTCCTTGGTGTAAGTTTCAATAAATTAACCGGCACCTCGGGATTCTGCGGGGGTTGTTTCTTTTTACAAGCTCCTAAAATCAGGCAGCTCACAAGAATTGTGCTTAACAATACTCTATTCATAGAGGGGGTTTGGTTATAATGCATTAGTACGTAATATTTCCCATCGCTTTTTGCAGGTCGATCTTATTAGACAATACCTGGAACAAGGCATTTAAATAACTTATTTCTGATGATATTAAATTCGATTCGGCAGTGATCACATTCAGGTAAGGAACTATACCCTGTTTATATTGAAGCGTTACCACAAAATAAACACGCTTAGCCATGTTTACATTTTTTTGCAATAGCTGCAGGTTATAAAAGTTTCCTTTATAATTACCTAAAGCAGTGGTATATTCTTTATATATTTCCGATTTCAGATCAACTGTATTCCAGTCAATTATCTTCTGCTCCAACCGGGCCTTTTTCAGATTATTTGTACGATAAAATCCGGTAAAAATCGGAATACTAAAAGAAACACCTACTAACTGGTTGGGATATGACTTATTGAACAAATCGGGAAACTGACTATTCTCAAAAGCAAGATTATAATTATAAAATGCGGAAAGCGTAGGCAGGAAGGAATATTTATAGTAGTGAATGGTTTCATTCTGCAAATCATGTGCAGTTTTTATCTGTTGATACTCAATACGTTTTTCATATTGCAACTCCTGCATGGTATCGATATGAATATTTTGTTGCATTTCGGTCGTATCGAAACTTACATTGAATTGTTTATCCGGCGGATAGCCCATCAATTGTTTTAAAGCTGCATATTGAGGTACCACATTTTCATTAGCCTGTTTCAACTGCGCCATCGAGTTGTTTAGAGTGATGCTGGCTTCCTCGTAATCAGTTTCGTCAACTATACCGCCTTTATATTGATGATAAGCGTCGCGCAAGCTTTTACCCAAACGTGCTGTATCTTCTTTCAAAACATTGATTTGTTCTAAAGTAAGCAGCACATTATAAAACGATTTACTTACCGACGAAACCAGGAATATTTTGGTGCTATCAGTAACTTGTTGCGCTTGTTTAATATACAGATTGGTGCTCCTTGCCGCATATAACAGGCTTGGGCTGAATATGGCCTGTGAAACCGAAACCCCGGGAATAAATGTATTTCTATTAACTGAACTACCCGAGCTGCTTATCGCAGATGAAGAGCCACTGGATGATGTTTGAATGTAGTGATTCAATGTACCCTGGGCATTAACTTGCGGAAGCCATCCTGATAAACTGATAGCATTGGTGGTTTTAGCTACGTCTACATTGATCAATGCTTTGTTGATGCCCGGCTGATGTTGCATAGCATAATCAATACATTGCCGCAGGGTTAGTGATTCTGCCCCGGTTCCGGCACTGTCCCTGACAAATACCGGTACCAATAAACTGTTTTTGCTTGTATCCGGAACGGTTACTGGCGGGGCTATAGTGCTGGTTATTGTCTTTTGTGCATTGGATATAGTTGCAGCAAAAGATAAAACCAGGGTAAATAATAGCAATCGGGTCCGGTTCTTGTTGAAAGTGAACTTTTTCATATTTAAAAACCCACCGGCTATTTTACAGAATTAATCCTGATAAAATATGTATTGATAAAAGTAATAATATTATAATAACCTTAAGATTAACATTACAATATCACTGATACCATCACAGGCCAGATGTGTTTTGCAAAAATGGCAAAAACATATATTGATTCAGGTAACAATTCTGTTAACGTATTATAATAAGATTAGAAGCTATAATATTGTTACGCGAAGGCAATTATTGGTATTTATGTTAAATTACCTTTTGCCTTGTAAAAATGTATCAGTCTTCCCTACTTCTGTATAAATTCTTCTGTGATATGCCATCTAATTTTGATTTATCAAATAAAAGATAAAAACAATGGCAAAGACAATTTTTATAACAGGCGCTTCAAGAGGATTTGGAAAAATCTGGGCGGAAGCATTCTTAAAAAGAGGCGATAAAGTAGTAGCAACCGCCCGCGATTTGAATTCTCTGACTGATTTAGTGAATACCTTCGGTGATAACATATTACCCCTGCAATTGGACGTAAACGATCGCGAAGCTGATTTTGCTGCTATCAAAAAAGCAAAAGCGCATTTTGGAAGCATTGATGTATTGATTAATAATGCTGGCTATGGTTTATTCGGTAGTGTTGAAGAAACGAGTGAAAAAGAAGCTAGAGACCAAATGGAAACCAACTTTTTTGGTTTACTATGGCTTTCGCAGGCTGTAATACCAGTAATGCGTGGGCAGGGACATGGACATATTATTCAGCTATCAAGCATCCTTGGCTTAGTTACTTTACCTGTACTTGGTCTTTATAACGCATCAAAATTTGCTGTAGAAGGATTAAGTGAAACTTTGGCTTCAGAAGTAAAAGGTTTTGGTATCAATGTAAGCCTGATCGAGCCAAACGGTTTTAGTACCGATTGGGCAGGCGCATCAGCGTTCCATACACAAAGCATGCCTGAATATGATGGAGTAAAAGCTGCTTTCCAGGCAGGATTGACCGATGATATTTTTGGAAATCCTGAAGCTACAACCGAAGCAGTATTAAAACTGGTTGACAGCGAAAACCCTCCCCTACGTTTGTTCCTGGGCAAAGTAGCTTATCCGTTTATCAAACAGGTTTATAACGGTCGTTTTGCTGAGTGGGATGAATGGAACGAAGTTTCAGCAGCGGCTCACGGCAAGTAATCAATTTAATGGTTTTATGCTGACAAATCTACACTATAATACAGTGTAGATTTGTTTAATTTATATTGATATGCAGCATTTTAAAAGTTTGGCCGATATGCACCGGTTTAACGGTTTTCCACCACCTGAGAACCCACTGATCAGTGTTTACAGATGTACGCAGACATGCGGTCTGGGCGACAGGGAGTTTACTTCTGATTTTTACATGATCGGATTTAAAAAACTCAAAGCGGGTGTTATTATGTATGGCCGTACTAAATATGATCATGATAACGGCAGCATGATATTTGTTAAGCCACGGCAGATCATTGCGTTTAAAAATTTAGAATTTGATGAAGATGCATTTATCATGTTCATTCATGAAGACTTTTTGAATGGCTCTCCTTTGCATGATGAAATACAGCAATATGGGTTCTTTGATTATGAGGCTAACGAAGCATTACATCTTTCACCAAAAGAAGAACAGATCATTTGGGATCTTTTTTTCAAGATCGATACTGAATATCAAAACAATACAGATGAATACAGCCGCGATATTATTCTTACCCATATCGACTCGATGCTAAAATATTCCCAACGCTTTTATAAACGCCAGTTTATTAATCGTGCTGAATTATCGGGCAAAACTGTTTCTAAGTTCAATAATGCGTTATCCACGTATTTCGGTAAAGGGTTATTGCAAACCAAGGGCTTGCCTACAGTTAACGCCATGGCATCCGAATTGAATTTGTCCGCAAGATACTTGAGTGATCTACTAAAACAGGAAACAGGTAAAACAGCCATTGAATTGATCCATATTTTCCTTGTTAACGAAGCAAAAAATCTACTGATAGGCGAAAAACAGAATGTTTCTGAAATAGCTTACACGCTTGGATTTGAGAACCTGCCCTATTTCTCCAGGTTATTCAAAAAAGAAACGGGATTAAGCCCTAACCAGTTTAAAAAGCAATTGGTAAATTGATTGCATGAATTTTGCTGATCGTGTTATCCAATTCAACCGGGAATTAACCTATACCGGTGACCCTCTACCAAAAGGCATCCGCATTATGAACCCTTTCAGGGAACATGACAATGTAATGGGGATTGTTGAAGCCTTTTATCACAAATATTATAATGATAATAATCAAAGACATATCATCCTCGGTATTAATCCAGGCAGGTTTGGTGCAGGTTTAACAGGCATTCCGTTTACTGATCCAAAGCGACTGATAAGTGAATGCCATATACCCTACACAGGTAAAATGTCTCATGAACCATCGTCCGTATTTATTTATGAAATGATTAATGCTTATGGTGGGCCTGAATCCTTTTATAAAGATATCTACATCAATTCTCCTTGTCCTCTTGGATTTACCTCTATAGATGCCAAAGGCAAAGAAACCAACTATAACTATTACGACAGTAAGGAACTAACTGAGGCCGTTTTACCCTTCATGATCGAAAATATTCGTAAACAAATCGACTTAGGCGTTAAGACTGACACTTGCTTTTGTTTCGGAACAGGTAAAAATGAAAAGTTCCTCAAGAAGCTAAATGAAGAACACAAATTCTTCGGTAAGATCATAGCGCTGGAGCACCCGAGGTTTATTATGCAGTATAAAACAGCCTCGAAGCAATTTTATATAGATAAGTACCTCGAAGCTTTCAGAAAAGTATTGAGATAAATTATAATTTATCTACCCTCACCCATTTCATTCCTGCAGCTTCTGCAGATACTGTTCCTGCTTCGCCATCTTCAAACACCAGGCAATCTTCTGGCTTTACTTTTAGTAATTCCGCAGCTTTTAAAAAAGGATCGGGATTCGGTTTACCGTGCTCTGTTTCTCCGGCGCATACCATCACCTCAACTAAATCATATATACCCAGCACTCTCAGCGTTTTCTCAACCGCCGGGCGTTTACTCCCAGAGACTACGCCAATCCTAATCTTTAAAGCATGATTTTTCAAGTGCTCAACTACATGCACTACGGGAAGCGTATTTTCTATATAATGATCAAGGAAGAGTTTATACTTCAAATCCACAAATTCCTGCGGATCAAATGAAGTATTGTACCGTTTGTTTATCTCCTCAATCACTTTGATCACAGGCCAGCCTGCAAGCTCATCTATTATATCTGCTTCAATCTTGTGACCCTTATCAGCTGCAACCCGGATGTAGGTTTCTTTGTGTGCACCCATGTTATCCGCAAGGGTACCATCACAATCATACAAATAAGCTTTGAAGCCCTGGCTAAGGTTAGTTAATTTTTCAAGTTTGGTGTTGATTTCGTCAAAAGAGGCTGCCATATCGCGCAAATATAGCGTTCGCCCGCTTTATTCTAAGAAGCCTATAATATAGCCATCGGGATCGGCTATATAGAATTCCTTTCCATAAGGCATAGTTCGTAGGGGTTGAGTGACTTCGATCGGGCTTGCTGATATTATATTATATAGCTTTTCAATATCCGATACAGAAAAGAACAGGTCAAGGTGTTCGTTGTCTTTCCTGTTCTTGCGTTCTTCAATTGATGTTCGACCAGATTTCAAATGAATTGTAAAGCCATCTTTAAAAATGCCGGCATAAAAGTCTTCATAATTAAAATCAAGTGAAAAGCCCAATTGAGCGGTATAGAATTTAATGGATACACGTATATCTGCCACAAGCAATTGTGGACTCATTCCTTTAAGGATAAAGCTTGAAATAGCATCCATAGTTATAGGCTAAGTTATTAATATATGTAAGAAGCCTTATAAATAAATAATAAGATTACATTGAGGAGACTGCAAAAAGAAAGAGCCTCAACTTTCGTCAAGGCTCTTGTTTCCATCGTCGGGGTGGCAGGATTCGAACCTGCGGCCTCCACATCCCAAATGTGGCGCGATACCGGGCTACGCTACACCCCGTCAGGGGCTGCAAAAGTAAGATTTAATATTTTCTCCGCAAATATTTTTTAAAAAGATTTTTAGAAAAATTCACCGGTAATACCTACTTAGCTGATACTGAAAAAGTAACATAAAATTAAACTTCGCTCTATCCGAAAATTCTCATTTCAGCAAATTTATTTAATAAGCCGTCCACCCACCATCCGCAGTAACTACGGCTCCGTTTATAAAAGCAGCCTTTTCAGATGCCAGGAACAAAGCCAACTCAGCGATATCATCAGGATTAGCCGGCGGAGGTGTATTGTTTGCACCAGCCATCATTCTTTCAAATCCAAAGGGATGTGGCTCCATGTCATGGGTTATGTTGGTATTAACTCCTCCTGGTGCTATCGCGTTGCAGCGGATACCTTTTTGCGCATAATCATAGCCTATATTTTTTGTCAGACCGATTAGTGCATGTTTGGATGCGGTATAGGCACAACCTGCCCGCCCGCCAAACAGCCCCCCTATTGATGCTATATTGATAATAACGCCTTTTTTCCTTTTGAGGAATAATTTAATGGCACGTCGACATGCATAAAATGGGCCATTGAGGTTCACTCCCATTACCCGGTCCCATAATTCACTGCTGACGTCTTCAGCCGGCGTAAAATTGTCCATAATGCCCGCATTGTTAACGAGAATATCCAGCGTTTTGAAATTATGAATAGTAAAATCAATTAGCTGGTCTATATCGTTTTCCCGGGAAATATCGGCAGCAAAACATAGAGCAGTACCACCATTTGCTTCGATATTTTTTGCTACCGCTTCTATGTTTATTTGATGTATATCAGCCAGGACGACTTTTGCGCCATTAGCAGCAAACAGTGTCGCAATGGCTTTTCCTATACCTGATCCTGCGCCTGTGACCAGCGCTACTTTGTTAGTTAGTATTTTCATCTTATATGTATAACTATTACTAATCGGTTAAACTATTTTTTCAGTGTTTGCGTAATGAAGTGCACTTTTTATCAAAGGGTTAACATGTTCTCTTTTTACTGCATCATAACCCCGCATCATCATATACCTCTTTTGACGATCTTTTTGCATCAAAGCTGCTGCTTTTATCATCAGGCGGTCAAACCACGATAGCTTTGACATGTCTACACGGCCTGGTAAGAAATGTACTTCACAAGACTTAGCCAAATCAACGTGCAGATTTTGTCTGATGATATTATCCTGTGCCTGCTGGTTTCCGGCTGAACCACAAACCACAAAAAGCTTAATGCTTCTTTTGAGTAACAGGTTTTTGTTTTTCGAGAGCCAGTGTTTTAGCAAAAGGTTGCCAAAATAAACCGGGCTACCAATAATCAGCAGATCATATTCCCCGAGATGGTCCGCGACTTCCTTATCTATATCCAGAACGGACAAATAAAGCGCTTCGGCTATCCATTTAGCATATTGGGCAGTTGAACCGTATTTCCCCTTATAAATTACTGCTGCCTTCATAATTATTCCTCCTTACATTACCAGGTTTTTAAGTCCCGCCAGTTCATTTTGAATTTCTGTTTGACGCTGGCCTTTCAAAACCTGGTTGATATTGTTTATACCGTTGATCAAGGCATCCGGATTGAAAGCAATACTGTCAATTCCGGCTTCAACAAGTACCTGTGTAAACTCTTTTGAATCGCTCGGCGCCTGCCCGCAAAGGCCCACTTTTCTATGCAGCTTCCTGGCTTTTTCAATCATCATTACTATTAATCTCTTGCTCGCCTCATTTTGCTCATCAAATAGCTCTGCAATCAACGATGAATCACGATCTATTCCCAGGGTCAATTGGGTAAGATCATTGGACCCAATAGAAAAGCCATCGAATATTTTGGCAAATTCCTCTGCCAGGATTACATTGCTTGGTATTTCGGCCATGACAAAAATTTCAAGGCTGTTTTTACCACGCTTCAGCCCAAATTCTTCCATTTGGGCTATTACTTTTTTGCCTTCATTGACAGTCCGGCAAAATGGGATCATCAACTTCACATTGGTCAGTCCCATCTCGTTCCTTACTAATTTCATCGCCTCGCATTCAAGTCTGAAACCATCGCGGTAGCGATCATTATAATATCTCGATGCACCGCGGAATCCAATCATCGGATTTTGTTCTTGCGGCTCAAAGTACTTCCCTCCTATCAAACCGGCATACTCATTGGTTTTAAAATCGCTCATGCGAACAATAACTTCCTTTGGGTAAAATGCAGCAGCTATGGTGGCTACACCCTGCGAAAGTTTATCGATAAAGTAACTTTCTTTATCCTGATAACTTTTTGTTAAGTTGGTGATTTCAAGCCGTTCAGACTCATCTGTTACTTTATCGAAATTCACCAGCGCCAGTGGGTGTACCTTAACATAATTACTAATGATGAATTCCATACGCATCAAACCAACACCATAGTTAGGGTAACGCGATAATTCAAAAGCCTGGTCGGGTTTACCAATGATTAATTGCGGCTTAACTATCTCAGGTAATTCTATTTTGCTAACGTCACTAACTGTTTCTTCCCATAAACATTTGCCACGGTAAATAACGCCACTCTTCCCTTCAGCACAGCTTAAAGTGATTATTTCGCCATCTTTGATAGTTTGAGTCGCATCTTCTGTTCCCACAATAGCCACCGCACCCAGTTCCCGGGCTATGATGGCAGCATGACTGGTCCTGCCGCCTTTGTTGGTTACTATCCCAGCTACTTTCTTCATTATAGGATCCCAGTCGGGGCTGGTGATATCGGTTACTAAAATATCACCCGGCTGCAGTTTACCGGCCTCGGCAGGCGATGACAGTATGCGTGCGTAACCGCTTGCAATTTTGTTGCCAACAGCCTCGCCTGTGGTAATAATTTCGCCTTTTTCCTTGATCGTATAAGATGTTATTTCTATAGACCTTTCGCGGCTATGAACAGTTTCAGGCCTGGCCTGAATGATGTATAACTGATGGTTGTCCCCGTCCTTTGCCCATTCAAAATCCATTGGTTTTTTATAGTGATCTTCAATAATGAGCGCCCATTCAGCCAATTTTTCAACCTCTTTATCGTTGAGCACAAAACGTTCACGCATTTCCAATGGGGTATCTTTATTTATCGTGGTATTTACATCATCCTCCTCATCAGCATAAACCATCATTTTGGTTTTTGTTCCAAGGTTTTTTTGAAGTATGGCCTTCTTTCCCTTTTTTAACGAAGGTTTGAAAATCAGAAACTCATCCGGAGTGACCATTCCTTGTACAATATTTTCTCCAAGTCCCCAAACACCTGCAAGGTGCACTACATCCCTGAAACCTGACTCTGGTTCCAGTGTAAAACCAACGCCTGAACAGCTCAAATCTGCGCGAACCATTTGCTGAATACCGACCGAGAGGAATACCTTATTGTGGTCAAAGCCTTTATCCTCGCGATATTTGATCGCGCGATCTGTATACAAAGAGGCAAAACATTTTTTCACAGCGTATAGCAACGCTGTATGCCCTTGTATATTCAGGTATGATTCGTGCTGACCGGCAAAACTTGCATTGGGCAGGTCCTCTGCTGTTGCACTGCTGCGTACTGCAACCGGCTGATCCTCGTTGTCAAATAGATAATCGTAAGCATCGGTAATAGCGAATGCCAATGTAGAGGGAATATGAGCGTTCATAATAAACTTACGCGCCTGATCTCCTGTCTTGCCGAGGTTTGAAAAATCCTTCCGGTCCAGATTACCCATCAACTCAGCAAGCCGATCTGTGAGGTTATTTTCATCGATAAAATACCTGTAAGCCGATGCGGTTATTGCGAAACCGTCAGGTATCAACAAGCCTTTTTTGGTTAGGTTGCTGTACATTTCGCCAAGCGAAGCGTTTTTACCACCAACCTCGGCAATGTCGTTTATACCCGTTTCACTGAATTTCCTAATGAAAACTTCCATAATGATTTCAATTGATCTGTGGTTCAAAGCTACTCCGGACCTTCAGCAATGACGATGACCGGCGTCAGCCCCGGATGTGACTGATATCACAATTTACTATGCGCCAAATCATTAGCATTTTTTGAGCGGTATAGTAATCTTGTGTTATGAAACAAATCAACATTAAACACATCGCCAGCCTGCATACGAATACGCTGAATTCGCTTAATTTCTATGAACAGGAAATTGATATTCTAAAAAATAGGCTTGAAGAAATAGCATCAAAAAACACCGGACATGAAGTTTCTGAGGGGATTGAGTATTTTCAAAATCAATTTATTATCCATAGTGAAAAGATCGATGAATTAAAGCATGCTTTTCATTCCAACCTTCAGGCGCTCGAAGTACAAATATTAGAAACAACGGCTTATGCGGGCGAAGAAACCCTGGAAACCAACGAACGGTTGTTTGATGAATATCTCATGGAAGAAACTTTATTAAACCAATTGCGTCACGAATTTTTACGTTTCGCAGCAAAATGGATGTAACTGTTAAATGATAATACTATGAGCCAGTATCCCAGTATGCCAGAAAAAAGTGACCATGGCGTTTACGTGGTGTCGTTTGGAGCAGCCGAAACGGTGACAGGGTCAAAACATCTCTTAACCATGCCCAATTATAATCTGCTAATAGATTGCGGATTATTCCAGGGCATCAAGTACCTGCGCGAAAAAAATTGGGAGCCGTTACCGGTCAAGCCTTCTTCTATAGATACTGTAATCCTAACGCATGCCCATCTCGATCATTGCGGGTATATTCCCCTGCTTGTTAAGAATGGATTCAGAGGTCATATTTACATGAGCAAACCTACACGCGATCTTACAGAGTTGATTCTTCGCGACAGCGCAAAACTCCAGGAGGAAGATGCGTGGAAAGCCAATAAACATCATTATACAAAACACAAACCGGCAAAACCGCTATATGACACCGCTGATGTAGAGGCAGCATTGCCTTATTTCAGGACGGTTGAATTAAATTTAATGTGCGAGTTAAATGAAAACCTGTCGTTCAGATTTCATATCGCAGGGCACATACAGGGAGCCTGTTCAGTTGAAGTAAAATGTTATAAAAAAACCATTCTGTTTTCGGGTGATATCGGACGTTATCAATCAGAACTACTTCCAGCGCCCCAACACCCGCAAAAGGCCGATTTTGTAATTATGGAGTCGACCTACGGTGACAGGCTGCACGAAAAGGGAGATGCAGGTCAGGAATTGGCGATGATTGTCAATGATACGATTCTTAATGGCGGCAATGTACTGATACCATGCTTTGCCGTTGGCCGTGCGCAAGAAATAATTCACTTAATACATAAATTAAAACAGCAAAAAGCTATCCCACCAATAGTACCGGTTTATTTGGACAGTCCAATGGCATCATCGGCAGATAAGGCGTTATTAAAATATC
This sequence comes from Bacteroidota bacterium, assembly GCA_018266915.1. Lineage (GTDB taxonomy): Bacteria > Bacteroidota > Bacteroidia > Sphingobacteriales > Sphingobacteriaceae > Mucilaginibacter. The sequence continues at coordinate 31,797 of JAFDZM010000005.1, forward strand.
CAGACTGGCTTAGCATATCCAAAGAGGAATGTGCCCGAATGTTTAGTGGTATTACTATCAACCAGGATGCACGGGGAACACAGGAGATCATAAAACAAAAAGGCGGCAAAATAATTTTGGCTGCCAGCGGTATGCTTACAGGTGGCCGTGTACTGGAATACCTTAAACATTACCTGCATGATTCAAGAAACACTATTCTAATCATTGGGTTCCAGGCAGCGGGTACCAGAGGCCGTGCATTGCTGAACGGCGCAAAGGAATTGAAAATTCACGGTCAGTATTACGAAGTCAGAGCCGGAGTAAAGGAAATTGGAGAATTGTCAGCCCACGCAGACCAGGAAGAATTATTAACCTGGCTTAAAAAGTTCGATACTGCTCCAAAACGGATATACCTTGTTCATGGTGAACCTATTGCACAAGATGCACTACGCCTGAAGATCAAGGACGAATTGGGCCGCACAGCGAAGATATTAAGAGAAGACCAAAAAGAATTCCTCTTCTCAACAACAGAAGAGAATGTTCAAGCCACAACTCATGACAGCGATAATTACTATAACGTTTAACCCGGCGCTTGACAAAAGTGTAACTGTGCCCGAACTGATTAGCGAAAAGAAGCTGAAATGTTCTGCGCCGGTTTACGAACCGGGCGGCGGTGGAATCAATGTAGCAAGGGCTATAAAAAAACTGGGGGGCAACCCAACTGCCATTTTTTTAGCGGGAGGATTTGCCGGCGACAAGATTGGCGAATTACTTTCTGAGGACGAAATCATAGATCAACGTATTGATATCGCCGGTAACAGTCGTGAAAACCTGATAGTAGCCGACCTTTCAACAGGCAGGCAATACCTATTCGACATGCCAGGTCCTGCTATTAAGCCCCGCGAATGGCGTGCATGCCTAAATGCAGTAGTTTGGGCTGACCGGGTAAAATTTATTGTTGTTAGCGGCAGCATTCCACCTGGTCTGCCGGACGATATTTTTAAACGCCTTGCATTCATCGCGGAAAAGAAGAAAGCCAGGTTAATAGTAGATACTTCGGGAAAAGCCCTACAGCAGGCAATAGAAGCCGGGGTTTATATGATAAAGCCTAACCTAAAGGAATTGGCAGCTCTTGTGGGAATAGATTCTCTTACGCCGGATACCGCAATTCACGCTGCCAAAAAATTAATTGCACAGGGAAAATGCCAGGTAATTGTTGTATCAATGGGCGCGAACGGCGCATTGCTTGTAACCGGAAACGCAATAGTTGAAGTACCTCAACCCTCAGTCAAGGTTAAAAGTACAGTCGGTGCCGGGGATAGCCTGGTAGCAGGTATTGTTTATAGTTTATCTCAAAATTACAGTTTGCCGGACGCAGTAAGGTTTGGCGTGGCCTGCGGCAGCGCTGCCACAATGAACCCGGGAACAGAGTTGTGCAGCAGACCAGACGCCGAGCGTATATATGCTGCCATACAGCAAGCAGCAACCACTGAAACTATGAATTAACATTATGCAGAACAAATATCTTATTTTTGGTTTCGGCACCTCGTTAACAGCATTTATCGCCGCATCAGGTTCAATGTTATTACTCACTCTTTACTTCAAGAAGCAAAAGTCAACAATTAAATAGCCGGCATTCATTAACCTTCAATACATGCTATAAGCTGCTTTTCATCAAAAGGCTTGAGCAGGTAACAGGTTGCGCCCATTTGAAAGGCTTTATCGATCTCATTTTTTTGAGATTGTGCGGTAGAAAATACAAACCGGATATTTTTGGTTTCTTCATTATTCATGATATCCTGAAAAACTGCATACCCATCTATACCCGGCATAACTATATCGCAAATAACAACATCTGGTTTAAGATTTCTTACCATTTGCAATCCTTCGTCACCGTTAGATGCTGTAAAAACCCAATAGCCTTCCAGTTCCAGCAGTTCGGCAGTATTTTCTCTGATGTCGGGATTATCTTCTATGATCAGGATAGTCTTTGAAACGGTACTCATAACTATAAGGGGTCGGCTTAAAACTAACCTAAGTTCGAAATTAATTGTCACTTAACCAATATATTTCTGTTAATACTACAACATAGGGCCATTTGAGGAAAAAAATAAAATGTGCTTAAAATCAATTAGTTGCCTGACGACTGTCATTCAATTAGAAAGTACGCATCGCCATATTTGCTATATAAATATATCAGCGTTATGAAAAATGTGCTTGTACTAACCGATTTTTCGCAAAATTCCTACACAGCGGCTGAAGCAGGGCTTCTTTTAGCCGGAAAGTTGCATACTGATCTGTTTCTGTTTCATACTTACATTAATTATGAGACGATCACTTCTTATGGAGGAGGTGGTTGGATAGTTGATGAGTATACTGAAAGAAAGCATCAGGATCGTATCGGCCTGCAAACAATGACAGAAGGCCTCGAATCAATTAGCAGCCGGTTGGATCCTGAAGACCGTAAACCAGCCATAAACAGCGAATCAAACGACTCCGATCTGGGCCTGGATGTGGCGGATTTAATCCACCGGAAAAATATTGAGCTGATTGTGATGGGTGCCCGCTCGAACCCACCTGAGGAGATTGGTTTCGGTGCCGATACCAATGCAGTAATGGAATACGCTACCCGCCCGGTACTGATTACACCTGGAGGAACAGATCTCAGAAAAATCCATAAAATATTATTTGCAACCGATTTTGAAAAAGGTGACATCGAGGCAGTGCACTATATGGCCCGTTTAGCTAAGTTATTTTATTGGAAACTGGAGATCGTCCACGTATGCGATTCAGGGCACGATCACTGTAGCAACAAAGAGGCTGACTTTAAAAATCATTTGGAAAAACTAGATATAACCGGACTTAATTACCAGGAGATTAATGGTAAAGATGTCGTAAACCGTATCCATCGTTTTTTGAGCAACGAACCAGAAACAATACTGGCAATGGTGCATGTGCAAAACTCCTTTTTGGTGCGCTTATTCCAGCACAGCCTTGTACGCAAGGCGTTGGTGAACCAAAAAACGCCCCTGCTAATATTTCCATCAAAAATGTATCAATAAAATAGATAAATTATGAAAACGATACTCATATTAACTGACTTCTCGAAAAATGCCACCCATGCGGCGTTAGCGGGAATCAGGCTTGCGAAAAACTTGCATGCCAATATATTTCTATTTCACTCGAATACTACGCAGGCACTTACACCGATATATGCAGGCGGACCTACTGTTGTTGATGAGGTTAACCTTATGGAAGATGAAAACAGGCAAAAGCTTAAAGCCTTAACCGATCTCCTCCAGCCATTTATTGAAGAAGGCAAAAGTAGCTGGAAGCCATCTATACACTACAATGAAGGCCTGGGGGCCCTTTCGTACCAGGTGAGAAATATTCTGGCAACCAAAGACATTGAGATCATAGTGATGGGGGCAAGAGAAGGCAGCCGCCTGGATCACTTTTTTACCGGCAGCGAAACATTTTCAGTAATTGATCATGCCAATAAGCCGGTGCTAATCGTACCGCACAATAGCTATTTGGATAATTTTAAAAGAGTCGTGTTTGCAACCAACTTTGCAGAAGACGACGTTAAAGCCATTCGCTACCTTGCCGGATTAGGTTTGATATTTAACTACCACATCGAAATAGTGCACATTAACTCTTATAGCGACGATGACATTACTAAAGAGCTCAGGAAGCTTGAATTTATGAAACACATTCAAAGGCTTCGCTATCCTCATCTAAATATCCAGGAATTACATGGTAAAGATGTGGTGCACCGCCTTAACAGGCTTTGTGAAGAAACCAAAACCGATCTGCTCGCATTTGCACATTACCGCGACTCATTTTTTACCAGGCTTTTACATCAAAGCATGGCGCGTGAAGCGTTAGAACATCAAAAAGTACCAATTCTTGTATTCCCTTCGAAATTTGAGCTTTAATCCTCACAGTAATAGACGGATAATTATTGTCCATTGTTGTAGTATTTCAGATGGCCTAAGAATGCCAGAGATCAATGGTATTTTAACGCTGAAAATGCGCAAACAATTATTCATATCCGTTGTTTTAATTTAATTATTGTACCAATAAAAGATCATAAAACCTAAAACATTAAAGTGCTGACTTTTCAATCGACACATGTAGACTTTCTTATTACTAAAGCAAATAATAATTATCCAAGCATTTCATGAAACTGGCAACTCAAATTTCGCTTGGATTTTTTATTGCAATTTCTATTGACCTTGTTGATTCTTATGTCAATTATTCACTTACCCAAAAAGTGAACACGAATACAGATTTTCTTACAAATTCAGAGGTTGTTATCCGTACATCGAGTAATTTAAACCGCGACCTGGTAGATATGCAAAATGCCTTAAGGGGTTATTTATTGTCAGGTGACCGGCGGTTCCTAATTAGATACGATAGTGGGCTGTCAACAATTCCGGAGTTGATAAAACAAGAACGATTATTGATCGAACCTTCATCTTTACAAATTTCCAGGCTTGATTCGATTTCTATGATCCATAATATATGGCTTGGATACGCCAATCAGATCATTGATGCAAAATCAAAAGCAATTGCCGATCCCGCCCTCAACTGGAGGTACGAAAAGTTGTTCAAAAGTCAATTCACACTGAACGCAGGCAAAAATTATAACGAAAGAATCGCCGCCATTTTCCGGTCATTTGACCAACATGAGTATGATAACCGGCAAAAACGGCGGGCCGCTCTCGCCGCATCCATTAAGGCAACCGACAGATTTTCCTTATTTTTCAGTCTATTGCTGGTCATAGTTGGATCTGCTTTAGCTTTCTATCTGGTCAGAAAGATTGCACGGCGCATCGATTCAATGGTAAAATTGGCTGAAAAAATTTCTACGGGTGACTTTGCCACAGTAAATGATGACCAAACCGATGAATTGACGAGCTTATCCCATTCATTGAACTTGATGTCGCAAAAACTCAGCTGGAATATTGACGAGCTCGAGAAAAGAAACGATGAACTGAACCAATTCGCCTATGTGGTTTCGCATGACCTTAAGGCCCCGATAAGAGGAATATCAAATGTCGTTCAATGGATAAAGGAAGATATTCAGGACGAAATCTCTCCTGCAATGGAAAAATATCTGGATATTATACCTGAAAGGTTGAAGCGGATGGCAGATTTGATCAACGGACTGCTTGACTATGCACGTATCGGCCGAAGCAAATTTCCAAAGGAAGAAGTGGATGTATCTGTTTTAGTTAAAGAGCTTGCTGATGTTATCGTCCCAAAAGAATATTATTTCACGATCGGTGACTTACCTGTATTATTTACCGAAAAAATATTGCTCGAACAGGTATTTAGCAATTTGCTTAGTAACGCGGTAAAATACACATCGACCGATGATGGCCATATCCGGGTTTCCTGCACAGAACAAGCCGGAGTCTATGAGTTTGAAGTATCCGATAACGGAATTGGCATTGAGGAACAATACCATGGAAAAATCTTTGAAATGTTCCAGACGTTGAGGGAAAAACACGACGAAGAGAGCACCGGAATCGGGTTAGCCATCGTAAAAAAAATAATAGATGAAAACGGAGGTACAATACGTGTGTTATCCTCATTAGATAAGGGAGCGAAATTTTTGTTTACCTGGCCCAAGAATGAAACATGAAAAAAACTATTTTATTGGTTGAAGACGACGAACTTGATATTATCAGCGTAGAGCGTTCTTTAAAAAAAATTGGCGTAGACTACGAATTGATTACGGCATACAATGGTATTGAAGCCCTCGACAAACTAAGAGGAAGCCAGAAGCATGCCCAAATGCAACCTCTGCCTGATATTATCTTGCTTGACATTAATATGCCGAAAATGAATGGACTGCAGTTTTTATCTGTAATCAGGGAAGATCCTGCTCTAAAACATCTGAAGGTGATTATCATGACAACATCCGGTGAGGAACATGACCGAAGTGCAACTGAAAGACTTGGGATCTCCGGATATCTTATTAAGCCATTAAATTTCAATAATAATTCCAGGAAGCCTGATTCAATGGAAGGCTTTGTGCAATTCCACCTTCGTCATATCTTAGGTAACCTGGATTAAATTTATATAGTAATATACTAAAATTTAATTCCCCGCTTTCTCATCTCCTCAGCCAGTTTACCATCTATTGGTCTGCATGAGCAGTTTTTTTGGTGTTCGAGGTGCCATTCTACTCTCTGCTCAAAGCTTGGATTTTTGGGCATGGGGTGGGCCAGATGCCATTCCTTGTTGATTTTCATAATTTTAACGTGAGTTCGGGTTAAGCTACCAACAAAAGTTGGCTGTCATGTTCCTCAA
>JAFDZM010000060.1 GCA_018266915.1 Bacteroidota bacterium
TAACAAACCACTATAAACAAAAAAGTCGGAAGATTCTTTCTTCCGACCATTCGTGCTTGATTGCGGCTTTTTTATTGAATTAATTGCATTGTCCTAAAATAGGTTGACACAAAAAGTGTTAACTAATGAAAAAGCAGGAGATTAAGAGTTATCAAAAAAGGACTCAAAAAGATTACAGTTTAGCGTTTAAACTGGAGATTGTAGATGCAGTGGAAAAAGGCGAATTGACGTAAAAGCAGGCCCAGTTGCGGTATGGTATCCAGGGCAGGAGTACGGTGTTGGTTTGGCTGAGAAAACATGGTAGATTAGATTGGAAAGAATCGGAAGCCATGAAGAAAGACACACCCAATAAGAAGATCCGTGAACTGGAGAAAAAGCTCAAGCGCCTGGAGCAGGAAAAAGAAGTATTGAACCGGGTGATCGATATAGCCGATAGTCAGTTAAATACAGATATCAGAAAAAAGTATTTGAGCCTGTTGTCAGAAGCTACAGAACAGGCTCAAAACGAGACCGACGAACCGTTGGATTTGTAGCTAAAGTATTGGGGTATAGCCGTCAGTATTTCTATAAACACTGTAAAGAACAGCAATGGAAGGCAGCGCAAGAGGCACAGGTAAAAAAGCTTGTTGATAAAGAGCGTAAAGTGTTATCGCGTCTTGGTGGCAGAAAGCTTCATCACCAGATCAGAGATAGTCTGCAAGCTCAGCAAATCAAGTTTGGTCGGGATAAACTGTTTGCGCTGTTAAGAAAGCACGGAATGCTTATCCTGCCTAAGCGAAGATATATTCAAACCACGATGTCAAAACATTGGTTAAGAAAGTATCCTAACCTGGTCAAAGATATGGTTGTTCAACGACCGGATGAAGTTTGGGTGAGTGACATCACTTACATTAAAACTGACGAAGGAAACTGCTATTTGAATCTAGTTACGGATGCTTACAGCAGAAAAATCATGGGTTATGCCATAGCTGATAACATGGAAGCAGCACAAATGAAGCAGGCTTTTCAAATGGCTGTCAAGAACAGAGAAGGCGCCAGCCACCAGTTAATTCACCATTCAGACAGGGGCTTACAATATTGCAGTGCAGAATATGTTAGTATCGCAGATCAACATCAAATAAAGATGAGCATGACAGAAAACGGCGACCCGTATGAAAATGCCTTGGCTGAACGTATGAATCGTACATTGAAAGAAGAATTTGGACTGGGTAATGTGATGAAATCAAAGCTTCAGGCAAAAATATTAGCACAGGAAGCCATCGATCTTTACAACAATTATCGCCCACATCTATCTTTGAAAATGAAAACACCCGAAAGTATATATAAACAAAAATCCCAGCTACTTTCGCAACTGGGACTATCGTAAATCTGTCAACTTATTTCAGGACGATTCAAATATTTTTTACAAAATCTTTAAATAAGTCGCCCGCTCCTCTCTCAAAAAATACATTAGAAAATAAACTTTGCTCATTGGTTAAAATTAAAAATGAAAAAGTGCCCTATTGATATAAAAAACAGCATTCGCGATTTTTTGGAGATTTAAAAATACCGTGAAAACACGGGTTGTGGCCTTAAGAATTATTGCTGTTCTTTGTGATGCTTAGTCCTTATTACCTACCCCGAGAAGGACAACTGTATCAAGTACGGTTGTCCTTTGATTCTTTATATACCCTGCTCAAATAAATCACTACTCCCGGTAATTTTTAAATTAACTGTTGCGAATTAACCTTTAACTTCGTCTATAGTCAATATCTTAAATATTATAATAACTATGAAGAAACTATTGATCGTTGCAGCGCTTGGCTTATGCAGCTATGGCGCCTTTGCACAGAATGTGGACCTGAGAAGAAAGATTGAAGTGACCGGAATTGCCGAAAAAGAAGTGACTCCTGACATAATCAATGTAACTATTTCGTTACAAGAGTACCTGGATGGCAAGAAAAAAATCACCATTAACCAATTGGAAAATCAGCTTGAAAACGCTGTAAAATCTGCCGGAATAGTTAAAGAAGATTTCACTATAAGCAATGTTTCTGCGTGGAACAACACCCTGCAGAAAAAGAAAAACCCCGACTTCCTGGCAAGCAAACAGTATAGTATCCGCTTCCATGATTTGAACAAATTTAACGAGATATTAAGCCAGGTTGACCCTAAAGGAATACAATCAACATATGTGGAAAGTTACGACTATTCGAAGATGCCGCAGTTAAAGCAAGAGCTTAAAATTCAGGCACTTTTGGCTGCGAAGGAGAAAGCAACCTACCTGCTGAACAGCATCAATGAAAAGATGGGCAGGCCGATAAATATTACTGAAAGTGACAACAGTAATTTCCCTGCACCACGGCAAATGTATGCCAACAGAGCTTTAGTTGCCAGCCCCCAAACCTCTGATTCTGACATCGATATAAAACCTATAAAATTGAGTTTCCAGGTGCAGGCAATATTCGAAATAGCACAATAATATCCCCAAAAAAATATTGCAACTTTCAGCAGGCTCTTCCGTAAAAAGAAATGGAAGGGCCTGCTTTTTTTACGACCCGTCAGCCAATTTACTTTCTTACTGATTGACAGATACTTGACAATATACAAACTAGGTATTAACTTTAAATATCCGTAAAAAATTGAGCATGATACATTTTAGGACCGAAAGAGTCCTGCTAGTCGCCCCTAACATTTTTTCTGTGCAGCTTTTGGCTAATAACAAGCAAATAAAGCATGTCACAGAAGCCGACCGCGTATTCCCGGCCATTTATGAGCTTGCTCCGCATCTCATCATATTTGATTATGATTATATGGATAAGGATATGGAAAAGATACTGCGCCGTATCCGCACCAACGCTTATTATAATAAGATCAAGATCTGCTGCTTTAAGAGCACAGCCAACCGCAAAATAGATTCCTTTTTAAAGGTTTTAGGGGTTAATCATGTGATCTATAAAAATGAGCTGTACAGCACCGCTAAGGAAACAGTGAATCATGTAAAATCGATACTTGATCCGGCTGTGACCAGTTTATTGGTAAGCGCTTCTTTTTAGCCTCACCTAAATCCTCTTCAGAGGAGAGGACTTTAAAAAGCTAACTCATCACTCAATCCACTCAAAATTGGTGTAAGGCACCAATACTTCAGGTATTTTAATACCCTTTTCAGTCTGATTATTTTCCAGCAAGGTTGCTACGATACGCGGTAAAGCCAATGCGCTTCCATTTAAGGTATGTGCCAATTGGGTTTTCCCTTCAGCATTACGGAAACGTAGTTTTAAACGGTTACTCTGAAAGCTTTCGAAGTTTGATACAGAAGATACTTCAAGCCAACGTTTTTGTGCAGCGCTCCAGGTTTCCATATCATAAGTCAAGGCAGAGCCAAAACCCATATCACCTCCGCACAAACGCAATACACGGTAAGGCAAGCCTAATTTTTGTAACAGGCCTTGCACGTGTGCACTCATCTTCTCCAATATATCATAAGATTCATCCGGGTGGCCAATGGTAACAATCTCCACTTTATCAAATTGGTGAAGACGGTTTAGCCCGCGCACATGCGCACCATAAGAGCCCGCTTCGCGACGGAAACAAGGCGTATGCCCGCAATTCCTTATAGGTAGTTCATCAGCTTTCAGGATCACATCACGATATAAATTGGTAATAGGCACCTCAGCTGTAGGAATAAGATATAAATTATCCAATCCTACAAAATACATCTGGCCTTCTTTGTCTGGCAATTGTGATGTACCGAAGCCAGAAGCTTCATTAACCATTAGTGGTACGCTTACTTCTTTGTAACCTGCTTTCTCGGCTTCGTCAATAAAATAATTGATCAGCGCGCGTTGCAGTTTGGCCCCTTTGTTTTTGTAAACAGGAAACCCTGCACCGGTTATCTTAACGCCCAGTTCAAAGTCTATCAGGTTATATTTTGCGGCCAGCTCCCAATGTGGCAAGGCATCGGCAGGTAGATTCGGTTTTGCTCCATTCTCTAAGACTACTTCATTGTCCTCAGGAGTTAACCCATTTGGTACGGATGCATGCGGAAGGTTAGGCAACAATACAAGTTTTTCTTGGATCTCTTTTTCGATTTCTTCAAGAGTTTCATTTAACTTTTTTATCTCTTCTTTATATCGACCAGCATTTAATTTAGCCTCTTCTGCCTCGCCTTTTTTACCTTCACGCATTAATTCACCAACTTTTTTGGCTTCAGCATTAGCCTGAGACTCAGCCAAATTCAATGGCATTTGAGTTCTTCTTCTTCTGTGATCCAACCAAATGATCTCGTCAACCAATTCTGGCTGTTTGAAATTTTTTACAGCCAAACGTTCTAAAACATGGTCTCTGTTATCAACGATATAATTAACTTGCAGCATTATTTTATTTTTTGAGCAAATATAATCAGTTGGCAGTTTGCAGTATGCAGTTTGCTGTTTTTTTGTTAATCTGCCAAAAGGGTTATTTATATAGTGCAAACTGCTAACCGAAAACTGCAAACTGAAAAATGCCCGGTAAACTCTACTTAGTCCCCACCCCCATCGGCAACCTGGAAGATATGACCTTCAGGGCCATACGTGTTTTAAAGGAGGTCGACCTGATTTTGGCTGAAGACACCCGCACATCAGCGCCATTGCTAAAGCATTTTGATATACAGAAAAAAGTTTATGCGCATCATCAGCATAATGAGCATCAGTCATCGGGTGAAATTGTAAAGTTTTTAAAAGAAGGTAAAAACATCGCACTCATATCCGATGCCGGCACTCCAGCTATATCTGATCCGGGGTTTTTCCTTGTTCGCGAAGTGTTAAAACATGCACTCGAAGTAGAGTGTTTACCCGGTGCAACGGCGTTTGTACCTGCATTAGTGAACTCCGGCTTTCCAACCGACCGTTTTTGCTTTGAAGGATTTTTACCATTGAAGAAAGGACGTCAAACACGCTATAAGCAATTAGCAGAAGAAGAGCGTACCATCATATTGTATGAATCGCCACACCGATTTCTAAAGACTTTGGATGAGATGGCTACTTATTTTGGGGCTGACCGGCAAATATCCGTTTCGCGGGAGCTGACTAAGATCTTCGAGGAGACCGTTAGAGGAACCATTGGCGAGGTGAAGCAGTATTTTGAAACGCATCCTGCTAAGGGGGAATTTGTGATATGTGTGGCGGGAGCCTCACCTAAATCCTCTTCAAAGGAGAGGACTTATAATGACGAGTAATATTTATGAAAAAAAACATAGCCCTATCCATTCTTTCCGGCTTATTACTTTGGATCGCCTGGCCACCTACACCATATACCTCGTTCTTTCTTTTTATTGGTTTGGTGCCAATGCTCATTGTTATCGAAAACATCATTAATAGCAGCAACACCAAAAAAGCCAAAAAAATATTCTGGATCACATTTCTTGGTTTCTTTATCTGGAACATTCTATCTATTTACTGGGTATATAATTCTATCAAAACTATTGGGGCGGTGATTGCCGTGCCGATCTCGCTTATACCCTATTCCCTGGGGCCTCTATTAATGTCGACAGCATGCTGGCTTTATTATCGTTTGAGGCGCATAACAAAACCAGAAATAGGTTTGATCGGATTCATTTTCTTCTGGATAGCCTATGAATACCTTCACCAAAATTGGCAGCTTAATTTCCCATGGATGACCTTGGGCAACGGCTTCGCTATGAGCCACAAATGGATACAATGGTATGAGTATACAGGCGTTTATGGGGGTACAATATGGGTTTTGATAACAAATATACTGGGCTTCCTGATCTATCAAAGTCTTAAACAATCTGATCATATTAAAAAGAAAGCTGCTTTGATTCTTTCCTTTGGCTTAGTGATCTCACTGCCGATCGCATGGTCTCTGTATCGGTACAATAACTACCACGAGCAAACTAATCCATCGGACATCGTAATTGCTCAGCCCAATATCGATCCATATGAAAAGGTAGAAAGTATACCAGCGGCCCAACAGATTGCAATTTTAACCCATCTTTCAGATTCTATCGCCCAAAAAAATACGGAATTTTTTATTTGGCCCGAAACTGCCATATACGATCCGCGCGGGCTAAACGAGGATCTTATCCGCAGCAGTCCATATTTTGAGCAAATACAGCGTTTTTTGCATAAATATGCCAATGGCAACGTACTTACCGGTTCAGAAGATGTTAAATTCTACAATTCAAGAAAAACGTCAACAGCCACCCCGGTAGATCCACAGGGCAACGAGTTTTACGATGAATTTAATGCCGCGTTGAACATTGAGAATTCGCCCGAAGTTCAGTTTTATCATAAATCAAAACTAGTTCCCGGCGTAGAATCACTGCCTTTTGGCAATACTTTATCATTCCTGAAACCTGTATTTGAGCATTTGGGTGGCGCAACCGGTAGTATGGCCGGGCAGGAAGAACCGGGCGTATTTTATTCGCAAAGCGGAATCGGTGTTACGCCTGCAATCTGTTACGAATCTATTTATGGTGAATGGATATCGCAATCAGTTCATAAAGGAGCACAGTTTATTGCTATTATTACCAATGATGGCTGGTGGGAAAATACCTCAGGGAAAGATCAGCACATGGATTACGCCAAACTGCGCGCCATTGAAAACCGCCGCTGGGTGTGCCGGTCGGCCAATACGGGTATTTCCGCTTTCATCAATCAACGGGGCGATGTAGTAAAACAAACCAAATGGTGGACGCGCACAGCTATTAAACAAGATATCAACCTTAATTCCGATCTGACATTTTATACGCTTTACGGCGATTATATCCCTAAGACAGGAAGCATGGTAGCTATAGCAGGAATTATCTGGATACTGGTTGGAAGTGTAAAAAATATCCGAAAGAAAAAAGCATCGGCAGTCTGAACCTGAATTTTTTGAATTAATGAATTACCTGAATTCTGTTAATTCTGGTTCAGACTAACGCTCCCTACTCACAATAAACTGCATCAAATCAAAAATAGGCTGACGGATGATCTTGCCGAGATGAATCTCATTCTTTTCGCAAAGCGCTCTTAGTTCATCGGCGAAAACAAAAGCAATCGACCCAACAAAATGGCACTTATAACGATGATATTGAGGGAAAGATTTAATATCTGAATCGATAAACTCCTGGAAACCCCTTGCCAATAAAGCCTGGCAGTAATCGGTCTCCCGGATGGTATTTAAAAATCTGGAGAATGAGGCGAGAAAAGTATTGGCAGCTGGTTTCTGATATACATCGCGTATCACACTCTCTTTGGTGAGATGATATTCCTGATCAAACTGGGTGTGTATGTCGGCAGGCATATTGCCATATAAAAAATCAGTAATTAAAGCTTTGCCGAACCATGTACCGGAACCTTCATCGCCTAAAGCATAACCCAGGCCATGTTTTCCTGAGTGTACCTCTTCACCGTCAAAAAAGGAAATGTTTGAACCTGTTCCCAGTACGCAGCAAAGCCCTTTTTCGTGGCCGCAGGTGGCGTAAGCACTGCCGAGCAAATCGCTATCAGCACTGATGTAAGCTTTGGGAAATAGCTGGCTCAAGGCATTGGTCACTATCTCGTGCCTGTCGGGGCTTGAGCAGCCTGCACCAAAAAAATAAATTTCGGTAACATCCGCAGCATGGGCTACCATATCAGCGCCCTGATCCTGCAGGATCTTTACCATCTCTTTTTCAGTAAGAAAATACGGGTTTAAGCCGCCCGTTTTAAATGCTAACGGCTCCTTGTCGGGTACAGCAAGCAACCAGTCTGTTTTTGATGAACCGCTATCAGCAACAAGAATCATTTACAAATATCGTCGAGTGATTTTTGGGTGAGTGGCTTATGAATAAACGACGTAATGTATTTATTGTTAGTCGATTTTTTCAAATCGGTAGGATCAAGTGAAGATGATAACATGAATATTTTGATGGACTGCTTATTATCGATCTCCAGCTTATCATATTCCTGCAAAAACTCAAAGCCACCCATCATCGGCATACGGATATCCAAAAATATCACATCCGGTTTTATTGTCCCTGTGCGCAAAGAATTAATAGCATCGTTCGCCGATTGGCTCACAACCACCCTCTCGGCAAATTCGCCGCTTTCTAATATTTTGCGTGTGACAAAATTATCGATGTAATTGTCGTCTATCAGCAAACAGGTTTTATAAATTGACATCCACCTCAAAAATAACTTTTATAAAAATAAAAAAGAATGTGTTTGGTTTTTTATTTTAATAAACATACCTACTGTTTATCAACAGCTTAATAAAGATATTACAATTCATCAGCAGCTTTTTTTATATCTTGCCCGGATGAAATTATCACATTTAGCAGCGCTTTTTTCTTTAATATTGCTCGTCATGAACCATTCTACCAGCAAAGCCGCCGACAAAATCCAGATATCATATACGATTACATTTCCAGAGGCACAGGCACATTACGCCGAAATAGAAATGAACATTTCGGGAATGAAACAAAACACACTCGACCTGAAAATGCCGGTATGGACACCTGGTTCATATCTGATACGTGAATTTTCAAAAAATGTAGAGTCATTTAGCGCCGAAGCCAATGGCAAACCGCTCGATTCAAAAAAGATCCGCAAGAATATCTGGCAAATCCAAACTGCCAATGTTTCTGCTGTTAAAATAAAATATAAGCTGTATGCTTTCGAGCTTTCGGTTCGTACTAGCTTGATAGACGTTTCACATGCATTCCTATCAAGTAGCGGTGTTTTTATGTATCCTGATGGGATGCTGCATCACCCGTCTACCATTCATATCGTTCCTTACAAAGGCTGGACGACTGTCTCAACCAGCCTGGATATGGTGAATAATGATCCATTCACTCTGCATTCTCCTGATTATGATATTTTATTCGATTCGCCTATCGAAGTTGGTACGCAGGACGTGTTCAGTTTTGATGCAGACGGTGTAAAATACGAAGTAGCCATGTGCGGCCAGGGAAACTATGATAAAGAGAGGTTGAAAAAAGACATGCCGAAGATCATTGATCAGGAGGTTGCGATCTTTGGCGAAGACCCTAATAAACGTTATGTGTTCATTGTCCATAATACCTCAAAAGGTGGCGGCGGGTTGGAGCATTTAAGCTCGACAGTATTGGGCATGTCACGCGATAATTATGCCACTGATGCTGGTTATAGAGGGTTTTTGACGTTAGTAGCTCATGAGCATTTCCATTTATGGAATGTGAAACGCCTGCGGCCAATCGCATTAGGTCCATTTGATTATGACAATGAGAATTATACGACTGACCTGTGGATTGCCGAGGGTTTTACTACCTATTACCAGAACATAATTGTGCATCGCACTAATATTTATCCAACCGAAACTTACCTGGCTGCCCTTGCCGGAGATATCAATTATGTATCGAACCAGGAGGGCAATAAAGTGCAAACACTTTCAGAGTCGAGCTACGATGCCTGGATAAAGTATTATCGACCAAATGAGAACTCATTGAATACCAATATTTCCTACTACAGTAAAGGTGCTATCATGGCGCTGATGTTTGACCTGGAGATCATCAACGATACGCATGGCAAATCATGCCTTGACGACGTAATGAAATGCATGTATGATACTTATTATAAAACTCACAAACGCGGTTATACTGATATGGAATTTAAAGCTGCATTGGAAAAATTCAGCGGTAAGAACCTGGATGAGTTTTATAATAAATACATCAATGGATTAGATGATATCGATTATGGCAAATACCTGGCTTACGCCGGCTACCAGTTAAAAGATGAACTTGCCGGAAATAATGACTCGTCATTGGGTGTTATTTCCGCTTCGGCCAATAACAAGATCACGGTAACCAACGTTGTCCGTAATTCAGCAGCATGGGTTGATGGCATTAATGTCGGTGACGAAATAACAGCTATAGATGGCAACAAGATCACTGATATGACTACTGCCCTGAATGGCAAAAAAACCGGAGATAAAATCAGCGTGTCGGTACTGAGGGATGGTTTACCGCTTACAATACCCGTTACCTTACTTAAAAAGACGCAAGTAAAATATAGCATCAATAGTGTTGAATCGCCAAGCGCGCAACAACTGGAAGTGCGTAAAAAATGGTTGAGGCTGTAAGAGTCTAAATCAGCTTTGCTGCGGAAAAGCTTCCATCGCTTTGTCAGCATAAGTTTCCTGCAGCCCTGTATCTTCTATCGCCCAGTTAGCCATCGCAAATAGTACCGGGTGTAATTTCTTTCCTGCAGAAGTCAGGCTGTAGATCACATAAGGCGGCACTACCGGTTTTGACTCCCGGATCACCAGGTTATCCGCTTCCAACTGCTTTAAAGCCTGTATCAACATTTTCTCCGTAATTGCCGGGATAGCTTTGCGCAGCTCGCTATAACGTTTATCCCCGGTGAGTAAATGATATAAAATGATCGGCTTCCAATAGCCGCCTATCCTTTCCATTACATAAGTAACAGGGCATTCGCTAAGCGCGAACTTTTTATTTTCCTGTATGGTTGAGCTTTCTTTTACCAGTGTCATAATACATACTTTAGGGTAAGTACTTGTAAAAAAGTAAGTACAAATATAACTTTGTTCTCAACAAAATCAAATTAAAAAGAATATGAAAATTATAGTAACAGGCTCACTGGGCAACATCAGCAAACCACTGGCCAAACAACTGGTAGCAAACGATCACGATGTGACTATCGTTAGCTCAGATGCAAACAAAGTAAATGAGATCGAAGCATTAGACGCGAAAGCAGCCATTGGTTCAATCGCAGATGTCGATTTCCTGGCGCAAACCTTCGCAGGCGCGGACACGGTATATACCATGATTCCGCCAAACTTCGCGGCGACTAATTACCGCAAATACGTTGGCGATTCGGGCAAAACATATGCAGAGGCCATTAAGAAAGCAGGCGTCAAACGTATAGTAAACCTAAGCAGCATTGGCGCAGACATTGATGGCGGTACCGGGCAAATTTCAGGCGTGCATGATGCTGAGATCGAATTAAATAAATTAGAAGGAGTTGCCATTAAGCATGTGCGTGCGGGTTTCTTCTATACCAATTTTTATAACAATATCCCGATGATCAACCAGGGATTTATGGGGTCAAATTACAACTCACAAACCCGTTTGGTAATGACCCATCCGCGTGATATTGCAAACATTGTAGCTGAAGAATTGCAAAATTCATTTAGCGGTAAGAGTATACGTTATGCAGTGAGTGACGACCGTACATTTGATGAAATAGTTAAAGTTTTAGGAGCAGCAGTTGGCAAACCTGATCTGAAATGGGTTGAATTTACCGATGAACAGTCTTACGACGGAATGCTGAAAGGCGGCCTGTCGCCTGAACTGGCACGGAATTTTACCGAAATGGGAACTGCCATACGCAGCGCTATTTTATGGAGAGATTTTGACGCCACAGGCGGCGTAATTTCAGGTAAGATAAGACTTGAAGAGTTTGCAAAAGAACTTGCCGAAAGACTACAGGTAACTGTTTAATTATTTCAAATCCTTAATTTACAACAAAGCTGCCTCGCTTAAACACTTGAGGCAGCTTTGTTGTTTTTTGTGCTTATATGAAACAATTAGGCCATTTTTAGACTTATATATAGTGAAAAACATTATTAACTAAAACATTATCTACCATGAACTCACTATTGTATATCATCGCCGTAATACTCATCATAGGATGGGCATTGGGCGTATTTGTGTACTCCGCCGCAGGGCTGATACACGTATTATTGGTAATAGCGATCATCGCCATCATTTTAGGATTGCTTCGACGACCGACCGCACTATAAATTTAAAAACTACCGAAAAGGCCGCTTGATGCCACGAATGGTCGGAAGAAATAATCTTCCGACTTTTTTGTTTATAGTGGTTTGTTA
>JAFDZM010000061.1 GCA_018266915.1 Bacteroidota bacterium
TAACAAACCACTATAAACAAAAAAGTCGGAAGATTCTTTCTTCCGACCATTCGTGGCCACAAGCCGGTTTTTTTTCTGTAATGCGTTGTAACAATAGCATTGACTAAGAAAATACCAAGGCAACAATTAAGTTACACGACAGTTATTAAACTATTAGCGGCTAACTTTATCCAAAGATCAATTGTTAAAAAACTAAAAAAATGAAGAAATTCCTGTTAATGTGCTGTTTCCTGATTGGAATTACGGCAGTATCCCGTGCACAAGGTGGCGGTATGCGAAGAAGTCCTGAAGACAGGGCGAAAGCCTTGCAAACGCAGTTAAAACTAACTGACGACCAGACAACCAAAGTCACAGCGATATATAAAGTACAGGCTACTAAAATGGATAGCGTAAGAACCGCTGCCAACGGCGACAGGGATGCTATGCGTTCGGCTATGATGCCTTTGATGAAGGATACCAATGATAAGATCAAAGCTATCCTGACTCCTGACCAGGCTACTGCATATGACAAAATAATGCAGGACCGAATGAACAGGATGAGAAATGGCGGCGGTGGTAATTAACACCCGCGCAAATCATTTTTTGAGAAAGTCTTCCGGTTTAAAGGGAGGCTTTCTCTATTTTAGCAAAAAATTTTCGACCTTGAGCGCAGAAAAATTCATCCGGGAAAGACTTGAAGAAAGATGGGAAAACGGTTCTTACAGAACACTGAAACCTGAAAATAGCCTGGTCGATTTTTGTTCAAACGACTATCTCGGTTTTGCCCGGTCATCTACCTTAAAACGATGGATAGATGATGAGATTGCTACTAATCAACATGCATTAAATGGCTCTACAGGCTCCCGCCTATTATCAGGTAATCTTTCCTACACAGAAGCATTAGAACAACAAATTGCGGATTATCACAAAGCAGAAACTGGGCTAATTTATAACTCAGGTTACGATGCCAATATTGGATTGTTCTCATCTTTACCTCAAAGGGGCGATACTATAATTCTTGATGAATTAGCTCATGCTTCTATTATTGATGGTGCAAGACTAAGTTATGCCAATCGCTACACCTTCAGACATAATGATTTGGAAAGCCTGGAAGAAAAGTTAAAACACGCCAAAGGCAATTGCTATGTAGTGATTGAAAGCGTTTATTCCATGGATGGTGATACACCAACAATCAAGGAAATTTTATCAATAACCAAAAAACATAAAGCTGAACTAATAGTTGATGAAGCACATGCTATTGGATTATATAACAATGGATTAATAAATCAACTTAAATTAGAAGATGAGGTTTTTGCCCGAATTGTAACTTTCGGGAAAGCCTTGGGTTGCCATGGCGCTATTGTATTAGGAAATAAAGATTTAAGAGAGTATTTGATCAATTTTTCAAGGTCATTTATATACACTACAGCGACTTCGTTTCATCAAATTGCTTCAATCAAAATGGCCTATAAAATGTTGCCCCAAGCCGTTGAAGATATTGAAAAACTGCAATACAATATTCAACTATTTAAAAAGCTGACTGCTGGTTTAAAAGGTAATTTACTACCGAGTGACTCATCTATTCAGTGTCTAATTGTAGGTAGTAATGAAAGAGCGAAAGTAATAGCAAACCAATTGCAGAGTGCGGGTCTGGATGTTCGCCCAATTTTAAGCCCAACTGTAGCTAAAGGAAGTGAGCGATTAAGAATATGCCTGCATTCATTTAATTCAGCAAATGAGATAACTTTGCTGTCGGAAATTTTACATCAACAAAACTTATGACTTCTAAAAAACCTTTGTTTGTTACCGGCATCGGTACCGGCATTGGAAAAACTATTGTATCTGCTGTATTAGTCGAAAAACTTAAAGCCGACTACTGGAAACCTGTACAATCCGGCGATCTCGATAAAAGCGACTCGCTATCGGTAGAAAGTCTTATATCGAACACGGCTACAAAAATTCATCCGGAGAGTTACAAACTCACACAACCTTTTTCACCGCATAAATCTGCAGCAATTGATGGGATAACCATTGATCCCGATAATTTCCATCTCCCTAGAACCAGCAATGCATTAATCGTTGAAGGGGCCGGTGGTTTGATGGTACCTTTAAATAATGAATTTTTGATTATCGACCTGATCAAAAAATTAGGAATCGAAGTAGTCCTGGTATCTCAAAATTACCTGGGAAGCATTAACCATACGCTGTTATCTATTCACGCATTAAAAAGCTATGAAATCCCAATCAGGGGTATAATTTTTAATGGGATCAAAGATATTTACTCAAAAGATTTTATACTTGAAAGCACTGGTGTGGAATTGCTGGGTCATATACCGCAATACAATATGATCGACAAAAAGGTAATTATTGATGCAGGCAGCTATATTCACTTGTAATTAAGACAGGTATTTGGCGATGTAAAGAATTTGCCTCAAATTAGCGCAGATTCAGACACCAATTATGATACAAAACATCACGGTTATCGGTTCGGGAACTATGGGTAATGGTATTGCCCATACCTTTGCTCAAAATGGTTTTAAAATTTCGCTGGTTGATATCAGCAGTGAATCGTTAGTGAAAGCATTGCAAACTATAGCCAATAATCTTGACCGGCAGATCAAAAAAGGAGCGATCGAAGAATCTGTAAAAACATCTACTCTTTCCAATATCACAACCTATACGGATTTGAAAGCCGGAGCTGCTAATGCAGACCTTGTTATTGAAGCTGCTACTGAAAACAAAGAAATCAAATTAAGCTTGTTTAAGCAGCTCAGCGAGCTCTGTAAAGCCGATGCAATAGTGGCATCTAATACATCATCTATTTCAATCACACAAATTGCAGCAGCAACCAACAGACCAGATAAGGTTATCGGGATGCATTTTATGAACCCGGTGCCGGTAATGAAATTGGTGGAAGTGATCCGCGGGTATGCTACCGGTGATGCCACAATAAATACCATCATGCAGCTTTCCCGCGATCTGGGGAAAAATCCGGTTGAAGTAAACGACTATCCGGGTTTTGTGGCGAACCGTATTTTGATGCCGATGATCAACGAAGCGATTTATACTTTATTTGAAGGCGTTGCCGGAGTTGCCGAGATTGACACCGTAATGAAACTGGGTATGGCCCACCCTATGGGGCCACTGCAATTAGCTGATTTTATAGGTTTGGATGTCTGTCTGGCAATTTTGAGAGTGTTGTATGACGGCTTTGGGAACCAGAAATATGCACCTTGTCCGCTATTAGTTAATATGGTAACGGCCGGGCATCTCGGCGTAAAATCAGGCAATGGTTTTTATACTTATACTCCCGGAAATAAAGAAGTAATAGTAGCGTCCAAGTTCGCACACAGCTAATAATTAAACTTTTTCTATACTCGTTTGTCTATAGTTTATACCTATATAAACGAAAAACAGATGAAAACTTTAGTAAAAATAGGGATGATCGCCACTCTGGGATCATCCCTGTTCCTGACGTCATGCGCAGGAGAATATTACGTTTCCGATCAACCGGCCGATGTATATTATGACCCGGGACCACCACCCTATTCTGGTGCTGTTTGGCTTGAGGGTGACTGGGTATATAGCGGCGGACATTACGTTCACAACCGTGGTCACTGGGCGAGAGGCCGTGCAAACCGCACCTGGGTTAAAGGTAACTGGGACCACAACAATCGTGGTTATAAATGGCACAGAGGGCACTGGCAGTAATCAGTTTGCAGTGTGCAGTTAGCAGTTTGCACATGAGAACAATAAACAGAAATGGCAGTTTGCATCAAAAAAGTTCAAACTGCCAATTTTTAACTGCAAACTGAATCACATCCGCTCCGGGACTTCAATCCCCAACAGCTTCATCGCCTTTTTGATCACTTTTGCTGTAGCGGAAGATAATTGTAAACGAAATGCTTTGCTGCTCTCATCTTCAGCCTGTAATATCTTCTTCTCGTGATAAAATTTATTATAATTCTTAGCTAACTCATATACGTAATTAGCGATAACAGCAGGGCTATGTTCTTTGGCGGCTTGTGTAATCGTTTCGGGATATTGTGCCAATGAAAATAGCAAATCCCTTTCTATGGGAGCCAAATCAATTTTTACTGTCTCACTTTGTCTATAATCAGCTTTTTTCAAAACAGATCTTATTCGAGCATGAGAATATTGGACATAAGGCCCAGTATGTCCCTGTAAATCAATTGATTCATTTGGGTCAAATAGTAAACGTTTTTTAGGGTCAACTTTTAGAAGAAAGTATTTTAGAGCTCCCATTCCAACTGTATGATAAAGCTCTGCCTTTTCCAACTCCCCAAACCCATCAATTTTTCCGTTTTTTTCAATCTCTGCTTTAGCAGTTTGCTCCATTTCAGCGATCAGATCGTCAGCATCAACTACAGTTCCCTCGCGCGATTTCATTTTACCGGATGGCAGGTCGACCATACCGTATGACAAATGGTATAATCCCTTAGCCCATGATTTGCCCAATTTCGCCAATATCAGGAATAACACTTTAAAGTGATAATCCTGCTCATTACCCACCACATATATGGACTCATCCATGTGGAAATTTTTATATTTCTCCTGGGCAGTGCCCAAATCCTGGGTCATGTAAACTGACGTACCGTCTGAACGACGTACCAGCTTTTGGTCGAGGCCATCAGCAGTTAAGTCTATCCAAACTGATCCATCTTCTTTTTCAAAAAAAACGCCTTTTTCAAGACCTTCTTCAACAATATCTTTTCCTAATAGATAGGTTTCCGACTCATAATAGAACTTGTCGAAATTGACCCCTAAAGCTTCATAGGTTTTGCCGAAACCATCATAAACCCAAAGATTCATCATCTTCCAAAGTCTAATCACTTCTTCGTTACCGGCTTCCCACTGCTGCAACATTTCCTGGGCCTCTTTGATGATTGGCGCGTTCTTTTTGGCATCTTCTTCGGTTTGGCCGAATGATTTCAGTTCGTCAATTTGCTTTTTATATTCCTTATCAAAAAGAACGTAGTATTTACCTACTAAATGATCACCCTTTTCCCCGGTAGATTCAGGTGTTTCACTATTACCGAACTTTTGCCAGGCCAGCATGGATTTGCAGATATGAATACCCCTGTCGTTCACCAGGTTTGCTTTGACCACTTCATAACCCTCTGCCTTCAATATCTCAGCAACAGAATAGCCTAACAGGTTATTACGAACATGGCCCAGGTGAAGCGGTTTATTAGTATTTGGTGATGAATACTCTACCATCACTTTTTTACCATTCGGTTTAGAGGTGGCAAAATCATCTGGCAGAATTTCATTATAGAATTTATCAAGCCAGTAGCCATCAGCCAATGAGATATTCAAGAAACCTTTGATCACATTGAAACCGGCAATTTCCTTTACTTCATTTTTTAGGAACTCACCTATTTCAGTACCTGTTTGTTCAGGTGATTTGCGTGAAAACTTGGTAAACGGGAATGTAACTATAGTAACTTGTCCTTCAAATTCTTTACGTGTAGGCTGCAAATTCACATCTGCGGCATTCAGTTCAGTTTGATATAGGGTTTTAACGGCTTTAACAGCGGCTTCAATTATAAAATCCATCCGGCAAAATTAATAAATTGGCTCATAGTTCATTGTTCATTGTTCACGGTTTTACAGGGCGCCAACAATCCGCGATTAAGTATGAACGAAAAAGCATAGCTTTGCTCTTCTCATAATTATTTATGACCAAAAAGAACAACGAATTTCGTATCGACGTAAGCTCTGAAATAGGCGACCTGCGTTGCCTTTTGATACATAGTCCCGATAGTGGTTTAGGAAAAGTAGTGCCCTCAAAAGCGCAGGATTGGTTATTTGAAGACATTGTGCACCTTGATACAATGCGCCGCAACGAGTATGATTACTACGTGAAGTTGCTGATGTATTTCCTCGACCCGGATAAAATTAAAGGCAGACTCAAAGAGATCGACTCAAAAGATCACGACCGCGCCTTTTTTAAGCCAGATAACGAGGGTTTCCACGCTTCAACCAAGGTGGTAGAAATACAAAATTTGCTGGCTGACATTTTGGTTGAAGATGACATCCGCAAAAAACTGGTGGCTTCTGTTTGCGCGATTGAAGGTTGTACCTATCGCCTTCAGCAAAAACTAATCAATACCAAATCTATTGAACTGGCTAAAATATTTATCTCTGGCTCTTTAGGCAACGATGAGATGATCTTCGCCCCTATTCCTAACCTGATATTTTCGAGAGACATCGGTATAGCGATTAATGATTATATGTTGCTGAACAAACCAGCAAAAAAAGCCCGTGCAAGGGAAACTTTACTGGCACGATATATTTTCTTTAATCACCCGCTTTTTTCTAAATATCAAAATAACATCCTCGAAATACCTGAGACGGTACATCATTTTCTACGCCCTGGAGAAGAGCAGGATGAAAAAACTACACTTGAGGGTGGTGACGTGATGATGGTAAGTCCTGATCATTTACTGATCGGCTGTAGTGAGCGTACCTCAGTAAGCGGCGCCAATGAAGCGATGAAGCTGCTTTTTGAGAATGATGTAGTAAAGAAAGTCACCATAGTAAAAATTCCGCATAAGCGCGATTATATGCATATCGATACCATTTTTACACAGGTAAAGCGTCATGTGTGGGTGATGTTGGGTTCACTTTCTGCATTAGAAGACACGCACGAAGACGCTAACGTGGTAAAATGGTTCTCTGAAAAGAAAGCTAAAGACAAGACCGACATTATTCAGTTTGAGAATGGAAAATCGAAACCACGGATATTTAAAAGCCTGGAGGATTTGCTGAGCGATATTAGTGAAAATGATCTGCAAAGCGGAAAAAAAACAAAGTTCATCTATTCGGGCAATGATAAATTTCCGTTCGATGCACGTGAGCAATGGACCGACTCCTGCAACCTATTGGCTCTAAAAGAAGGTGTTGTACTCGGCTACGACCGCAACGACAAAACCGTTGACGCATTCCGCAAAAAAGGGTTTGAGGTTGTAAAAGTGGCCGACCTGCTACAAAAGTTTGAGAATAGCGAGATCGATCCGCACGAAATGAAGGATACCTTGATATTAATGCCTTCGTCAGAACTTTCACGTGCCCGTGGTGGTTTCCATTGCATGAGTATGCCGCTGTTGAGGGATAAAATATTGTAAGCAAATAGTACATGGTTGATAGTTCATGGCAACTGCAACTATCGGCTATGACCCATGATCTATGAACTAATGAACCAACAAACCACCTCTACGATATTAATGATCCGCCCGGTGAGCTTTGCATTTAACGAGCAAACTGCCGGAAGCAATGCTTTTCAGAACCGCAATGCTGAACAACAACGCGTACAGGATAAAGCTTTAGAAGAATTTGATCACTTTGTTAATGTGCTGCGTGAAAATGGCATTGAAGTGATCGTAATTGATGATACCGTTAAACCGCACACTCCTGATTCCATTTTCCCGAATAACTGGGTATCATTCCATAATGACGGGACAGTTTTTCTGTATCCCATGATGGCCGAAAACCGTCGACTGGAGCGCAGAGAAGATATTATGATGCAGTTAGAGGATGATTTCAAGGTAAAACATGTCATCGATCTGAGCCATTTTGAACATGAAAATAAATTCCTGGAAGGAACTGGTAGTATGGTTTTGGATCGTGAAAATAAAATTGCTTATGCCTGCTTATCTCCACGTACAGATAAGGACGTGCTTGAGGCGTTTTGTAAAGACAGCGGTTACCGGTCCGTTCTTTTCCATGCAGTCGACCAAAATAATATGGATATTTACCATACCAACGTTTTGATGTGTATTGGTAGTACTTACGCAGTGATTTGCCTGGATAGCATCAAGGATGAAGATGAAAAGCAAAACGTTATTAATTCGTTGCGATCAACCCAAAAACAAATTATAGACATTTCTTTTGAGCAAATGAACCACTTTGCCGGTAATATGCTCGAGGTTCAAAATAAGGACGGCGAGAGTCTGCTGGTGATGTCCAAAAGCGCCTGGGACTCGCTGAATTATGAGCAGAAGGCTATTTTAAGTTCGTTTAGTAAACCCGTTTATTCCGATATCAGCACCATAGAAAATAATGGCGGAGGCAGCGCCCGCTGTATGATGGCCGAAGTGCATTTACCAATTATGGAATAACCACAGAAAATGCATCCTATGGTTATGAATATGAGAATTATCTTTCTAATTTTTCTGATTATAACCGGGTTTCAGATTTCTGGCGTTAGTCAAACCAAAGCTTCACAAGATGATGAGCAGATATTGGAAGTTGAATATTTCTCTTCCGGATCCGAAATGGGTGGATATTTCGATTTAAAAATATCAAAGAGCTCGATCAAATGTTACGGTCAGAAGAAAAAGACTGATCGGCTTTTTTGGGACAGGCTAATTGCCTCAATTAATCTAACTGATTTTGATAACGCACCACATGCAAAGGCGACTTCATCCATCGATGGGATTGATAATATAATAAGAATTAAAACCACGAAAAGGGTACATAGTATTGTACTCACCAGCAATCCTAATGATTATGCCAATATGAAGACCTTCATAGATTTATTGTCCGATAAACTTAAAGAATATTAGAGAGGGATATTTAATGATCCAATTATCAGCATATTGGACTTTAAAATAGCCTTCTCGCATTTAGGTAATTCTTTTCAAAAGCAAACGAAACTCCCGCACGATTTACAATATTCTTAAACCGAATATGATGTAAAAGTAAAATATTTATTAAAAATCTTTAAAATCATAAAATGATGTATATATCTCATTAAAAAATAACATTTTTGGCAAAATTTTTTAAGAATGCAGAGTTACCAGGAATTTCTTGATCTGAGTGTAGGTTTTCCGCAGGAAGGTTTCGAGATCATTGATGATGAATTATACTTTAATGATCTGAATTTGATGGAGATGATCGAAACGTACGGCACACCGCTTCGTTTCACTTATCTGCCCATGGTGTCTAAAAAGATACAGCAGGCCAAATTGTTATTTCAGCAGGCCATTGTTAAAAACAATTACCGTGGCAGTTATAAATATTGTTATTGTACTAAAAGCTCGCATTTTAAGCATATAGTTGAAGAAGCGCTGAAAAACGATATCCACCTGGAAACTTCATCTGCTTTCGATATGCCGATGATTGATGCGCTGGAGAAAAAAGGCGCATTGAGCAAGGATATGACCGTTATCTGTAACGGCTTTAAAACTTTCCAGTATAAAACGTACATAGTTGACATGCTGCACGATGGTTTTAAAAACATCATTCCGGTATTGGACAACAAGGAGGAGTTTAACATCTACGATGATGAGATCGAGATGGATACGCCTTGTAACCTGGGTATCCGTATTGCGGCAGAAGAGCAGCCAGACTCTCAGTTTTATACTTCCCGTTTAGGTATACGCCTGGAAGATATCATCGATTTCTACTATAACAAGATCGAACCAAACCCGAACTTTAAAGTAAAACTGCTGCACTTCTTTATCAATTCAGGTATTTCGGATACTCCGTATTACTGGAACGAGTTGGAGAAATATGTGACACTGTATTGCAAGTTCAAAAAGATC
Organism: Bacteroidota bacterium; assembly: GCA_018266915.1. Classification (GTDB taxonomy): domain Bacteria; phylum Bacteroidota; class Bacteroidia; order Sphingobacteriales; family Sphingobacteriaceae; genus Mucilaginibacter. The sequence continues at coordinate 9,552 of JAFDZM010000061.1, forward strand.
AACCCTGATCTGGATACTTTGGATATTGGCGGCGGCATGCCTTTTAAAGATTCGCTGGTATTCGATTTTGATTATGAATACATGATCAACGAGATCGTGAGCCGTATTAAAGAAATTTGCGCTGATAATGATACTGAAGAACCGGATATTATCACCGAATTTGGTAAATATACTGTTGCTGAGGCTTCAGGTATTTTGTATAAAGTATTAGGCCGTAAACAGCAAAATGACCGCGAGAAATGGCTGATGCTGGATGGTTCATTTATAACTAACTTACCAGATGTTTGGGCCTTGAACCAAAAATATGTTTTGTTACCTGTAAATAACTGGGATTCAGAGTATGAGCGCGTGAACCTGGGTGGAATCACCTGCGATGGCCAGGATTATTACAACCAGGAAGCACACATGAACAGTGTGTTTATGCCAAAAACCCGTAAAGTACAATACCTGGGGTTCTTTAATACAGGCGCCTACCAGGAAGTTTTGAGCGGGTATGGTGGCATTCACCATTGCTTACTACCATCACCTAAGCACGTACTGGTCCGCCGCAACCGTGATGAGACATTTAATTTTGAAGTATTTGGAGAAGAACAAAACAGTAAACAAGTATTGAAACTGTTAGGTTATACCACCTGATATAATTTTATAAACTTATTAAGCCGATCCGTGTTAAGCTATTATGTTTAAAATCGGATCGGCTTTTTTGTTGTTGATACCCTTGCTCTGTTCCATTTCAAATCCCAAACCGCAACAGAAAAGTGATAACATTTATACCTACAAAACCGCATCAGAAGATGGCACAGGCAAGTTCTATTATGGCCGCGAGATAGCACATATTATGGATTTCAGCGGATCGTCATGGCTGGATCGAAACAGTCGCCAGATAGAGGAAAACTCAGACTTAGCTGTATCCAAAATGCCAATAAACGAGAATAGCGTTGTTGCAGATATCGGTGCCGGTACAGGCTATTACACTTTTAAAATCTATAACCGGATAACTAAAGGAAAAATCTACGCAGAAGAAATACAGGATGATGCCGTTAACTATCTAAAAAACAAAGCCGGGCAGTTGGCGGCTATGAATGTTATAGTAGTGAAAGGCAACAAACAGTCTCCCGAATTACCCGAAAATAGTATTGATCTTGCTTTAATGGTCGACGTTTATCATGAATTGAATTACCCGCACGAAATGCTGCAAAGTATACGAAAATCATTAAAATCAAAAGGAAAACTCCTGCTGCTTGAATATAAAGCTGAAGACCCAAAAGTAGATATAAAACCGTTACACAAAATGACTGTAAAACAGGCTAATAAAGAATTAAGTGCAAACGGCTTCCGGTTGGTTGAAGATGGTGAGTTTCTGCCTATACAGCATTATTTATTATTTGAGAAGGACTGATCACCAATTAACCGGTCACTGATTACTAACTATCAAACTTCTCCAGCAACTTCAACAATGTCTCGAAATCTTTAGGATAAGGTGCATGAATGGTAACATCTTTACCATCCAATAATTTAAAAGTCACCTCGTAAGCATGCAAGGCAAAACGTTTCATAATAGGTTGTTCTTCCTGGTCTTTTCCTAAATGATATTTACGCTTGATATCCGAAAGAAAAACTGGTTTGCCCCGGTACATTTCATCACCAGCAATAGTGGCACGCTGTGATGCCAGGTGAATACGTATCTGGTGCATACGGCCTGTTACCGGGCGGCATTCAACCAAAGTATAATGCTTAAAATATTTTAAGGACTGGAACCAGGTTTCAGCACGTTTACCCTCCTGCCTGCTGATGCTTACATTACCCTTGCCAACGTTCAATATCGGGAGGTCGACCAGCAGATCTTCAAAAACATGAGTTCCTTCAATCACGGCATGGTATACCTTTTTCACCTTCCGTTTTTCAAACTGCATGGAAACGGTGCGGTAAGCTTCAGGATTTTTAGCAATGATCAACGCTCCCGAAGTTTCCTTATCCAAACGGTGGCATATTTGTGCATCATCTGAATAAGCTTTAGCCATACGCAGTAAATTGATCTCGCCCCCTTCGCGCTCATCCAGTGAACTTAAAAACGGCGGTTTATTGACCACGATCAAATCCTCATTCTCAAACAATATCAAATCAGCAAACTTCGGAAACTTCATAGCGGGCAAAAATACGGTTTTTGTTTGTTAGTTAATCGGTTAACCAGTGATCAGTTAACCAGGAATACTAATGGTAAATATTGTATGCCTATTACTCTGCAATAAAACAAACACCGCAAGCTAATGGTTAACTAAGTGAAAAACATCAACATCTAACTACAAAAACATGAACACAAATTCAACCGGACCTGAAGAAAAGGGATTTTTCGAGAAGGTCAAAGAAACAATCGAACACCTGTGGGAAGGCACAAAAGACACAGCCGAGGAAGTAAAAGATAAAACTGCCGATACAATAGAAAATATAAAAGAGAAAGTAATCGCCGAAAAGAAGACGGTCGCAAGGAAAGCAACCGCAGCTAAAAGTAACGTGGCTGCCAAATCAAAAACTGTTAAAGTGAAAGCCGCAGCCGCCACAGCCGATGTGAAGGCTAAAGCGAATACCAAAGTTAAAGAGATCAAAGCCAAAGCTGCAGATGAAACCGCGAAAGCTAAAAAAGCCGTTGCAGATGTAAAAGCCAAAGCGGCAGATAAAACTAAACAAATAGAAAAGAAAGCGAAAGCAGCCAGCACGGCCGTGAAGAAATCCGCAACTAAGAAAACTGCTGCTACCAAGAAAGCAGTTGCTTAAAGTATATTAAAGCAAAAATGCCCCGTGACCGGGGCATTTTTATTATCCTTCGAATTTGTATCCGACGCCTTTTACTGTCGAGACGATATCATCTCCAAGTTTTTCGCGTAGCTTACGGATGTGAACGTCGATAGTACGGTTGGTAACCACTACCGAATCCTCCCAAATATTTTTTAGAATTACTTCGCGTGTATAAACCTTTCCTGGCTTTGAGGCCAACAGGTAAAGTAATTCAAACTCTTTTTTCGCTAATACAACTTTTTCACCTTTCTGGTAAACCAGGTAAGCTTCACGGTCGATGGTTAAACCACCAATTTCCAGTTTGTTATCAGTTACTTCTTCGGCAGGAGCGTTTCTTCTTAGTATTGCATTGATACGGCTAACCAAAGCACGTGGCTTAATAGGTTTAGCAATATAGTCGTCGGCACCTACGTTGAAACCAGCAATTTCTGAGTATTCTTCGCTGCGGGCAGTTAGAAACACCATGAAAGTATTTTTGAATTCAGGCATGGTACGCATAATGCGGCAAGCCTCGATGCCATCCATTTTTGGCATCATAATATCCAGCACAATTAAGTCCGGAAGTACTTTTTTAGCCTCAGAAACAGCCTCCTGACCATTTCTTGCGGTATAAACCTGATACCCTTCCTTCTTTAAATTATATTCTATCAGCTCTAAAATATCCGGTTCGTCATCAACAATAAGAATCTTTTGCTTCGTAGATGTGCTCATATTACAAATTTTGCATAAAGATATAAGCTTAAAAAAAGCAAATGGTTACGTAGTTGTTAACAAATTGTTAAGTGTTACCTTATCTTAACTTATTATTGAGGCTTATTAAACGTTTTGTTTAAAAAATCTTCAAGATCGCTTCCAGTGATGTTCTTTGCAACTATATTTCCCTGCGGATCGATCATAAAGTTAGAAGGGATAGCATTTATATGGTAAAGTCTTTCAGTAGGCCCCTCAAAGTTCTTCAGGTCAGAGGCATGATTCCATGTTAACTTATCCTGGTTAATGGCCTGTTGCCATTTATCTTTATCAATATCCAGAGAGATGCCTAATATATTTAGTCCTTTATCTTTATAGGCTGCATATTGTTTTACCACGTTTGGGTTTTCCTGGCGGCAAGGTGCGCACCATGATGCCCAGAAATCGACCAGTACATATTTGCCTTTATAATCAGAAAGTTTTACAGGCTTGCCATCAAGACCCATCGTAGTAAAATCTGGGGCCTTGTGACCTACCGAGATCGGTTTTACTTCCATCATATTACGAACAAAACGTTTTACGGCAGGGTTATCTCCGAAAAGATTTTTTGCCTGTATATTATCTGCGTAGGCCACCAGTTGTTGTTCGTATTTATTTGGATCAACACCAGTGATCGCAAAAAAACCGGCAAGCGAACTGCCATTATCATTGGCAAACTTTAATACTGCCTGGCTTTGATCATTCAACAATTTTTCAAGCCTCGGGCGATATACTTTAATCAGTGAATCCGACTCCCGGCCTATTTTTTGCGCCTCTTCACGATATTGCTCTGTTAAAACAGTAATTTGCTTGTTATAAACATTATCGATCTGGTTAAATTGCTTGATTTTTTCTGAATCATCAGAACCTTTGATCGTATATTTTCTTGAAGTATCTGCCAGGTCGGTTGAGAAGTCAATATCGTCCCCATTTTTTGCGATTACATCAAAAACTGCAGTTTTACCTGTGCGGAGGTCGAACAGGTTTTGATAAGGCGACGAGCGTTTGAACTCAAACTTTCCGTTCTCGCTCAGGTTGGTCGAATCCACCATTGTTAAACCAGCACTGTCAGCCTGGAACAGGTACACCTTTTTAACAGGCCCCGGATTGGTAATGGTACCTGAAAGTGTGAAACTGGATTTGTCCTTACAAGAACTGATCACACCTATCAATCCAACAATGCCGCAATATATTAAGCTTCTCTTCATGTTTATTTAGATTTGAGACGTGAGATATGAGATTTGAGATAATGCTTAGACCAAGAATTGCTATTTCTTGTCTCATATCTCACATCTAATATCTCACATCTACCTTATTTAGATTCTAATTCTTTTATCAATAACTGGTTGGTTTTCTGTGGATCGATCCTTCCTTTTGAACGTTTCATTATCTCGCCCATAAACAAACCTAAAACGCCTTTTTTTCCTTTCCGGTATTCTATTACTTTATCCGGGAACTTAGCTATAGCTTCCGTAATGAACTGGTGAACATCGTCCGCATCGGCAGTAATCAGTAAGTTTAACTCTTTAGCTAATTGTTCCGGCGCTTTCTCCGGGTCGTTGATCATAGCCGGAAACAACTTTTGCGATGCTACCGAATTATTGATCTTACCCGAATCGATTAATGCTATAAGCGCGGCCAAATTAGCTGGTTTAATTTTGAACTCTGTAATACCTATGCCATTTTCATTCAGGTATGATTTTACCGAGCCCATCAGCCAGTTGGAGGCTGCTTTATAGTTTTCAGTATGTTTTATCAATTCTTCAAAATACAAAGCAAATTCTCTTTCGGCGGTAATGACAGAAGCATCATATACCGGTAAACCAAGTTTAGCAATGTATTTAGCATAAAGTTCATTTGGCAAGGCTGGTAAACTTTCCTTTATCCTGTTTACATACTCCATATCCAGGGATAAAGGCTGTAAATCCGGCTCAGGGAAGTAGCGGTAATCATTCGCCATTTCTTTTGAACGCAAAACCGAAGTCTCCCCGGTATCTGCATTAAAGTTTAATGTATTTTGTTCGATATGACCGCCTGCTTCAATTATCTTAACCTGGCGCTCAAATTCATGATCGATAGCACGCTGCACGTTACGGATAGAGTTCAGGTTTTTCACCTCGCAGCGATTACCGTAAACAGTATTGCCTCTTAAACGTACAGATATATTGGCGTCGCAACGCATGCTGCCTTCTTCCATATTGCCATCGCAAATATCAAGATAGCGAAGCAATTTGCGTATTTCAGTCAGGTATTGCCCCGCTTCTTCGCTGGTGCGCATATCGGGTTCCGATACGATCTCGATCAGCGGCACCCCTGCCCTGTTCAGGTCGATGAGGGAATCGGCATGATGCTGGTCGTGCATACTTTTGCCGGCATCCTCTTCCATATGGATGTGATGGATAGCGATATCTTTCTGTGAACCGTCGGACAAACGCACAGTAACGTGCCCACCCAAACATACCGGCGCCTGATCCTGTGTGATCTGGTAACCTTTAGGCAGATCTGCATAAAAATAATTTTTGCGGGCAAAGGTATTATTCAGATTGATGGAACTATTACAAGCCAGGCCCATTTTAACCGCATACTCCACCATACGCTTGTTTATGCGCGGCAAAGTGCCCGGATGACCTAGTGAAATAGCGCTGATATGTTCATTAGGACCTGCTCCAAAAGCTGCTGAATCCGAAGAAAAAGCCTTGCTTTGTGTAGATAGCTGAGCGTGCACCTCTAAACCTACCACCAGCTCATATTTGTCTTTCATCTTCCCCGATAGAATTTCTTGATCAATATATTGTTGTCAGTTTGATGACAAGCGCCAAATATAGTTAAAACTATAAAATAGATGGATAACAAAGCTTATCTTATCTGTGAAACCATTTTAATATACGTTGGTACTTATATAATTGGTCGTCAAATAAATCGTTTATACTATGAATCAACCGATTAAAATAAAAAATATATTAAACTAAATATTTAGTTGATAATTCAAAAACTGTTATTTATCTTCGTATAACTAAAACTTAATTATAAACCTTAGAGATTATGAGTACCCTGCAATATATACTTTTGGCCAACCTATTCTTAACTGCATTCTTTGGGTTATATATGTTATTTCTGAAAAAAGAGACATTCTTTCAGCTAAACAGGGTTTACTTGTTGTCGGCGCTGCTCTTGTCGTTTATCCTGCCGCTTGTTCATACAAATTGGTTCGGGCAGTCTGCCATTGCAGAACAGATCAAATACTCGGTTATCGCTAAGCCTATTGATGTATTCGCTAGTCAGCAACCTGGGGCTTCTTCTTTTACATTTCTACAAATAGTCTCTGGAGTATATATTATCGGAATAATTGCATTCAGTTTATACTTGCTTATTAAGTTATTAGCAGTTAAAAAGATCATATTCAATTCTGACAGTCAATCCTCCTATTCATTCTTCAAGAGGATATACCTGAGCGAGAGTAATTCATCCAATCTGCTTATCTCTAAGCACGAAAGTATTCATGCTTCGCAATGGCATTCGGTAGATGTATTGCTAATGGAGATCGTAATTATTTTCAACTGGTTTAACCCTTTGGTGTACCTGTTCAGGAAAGAACTGAAAAATGTACACGAGTTTATTGCTGATGAAGGTGCGCTCAAACTTTCGGGCAGTAAAAAGGAGTATGCCATGCTTTTATTTAGTCAAACGTTTGAAACACCTATAAACAATTTAGTTAACCCATTTTTTAATCAAAAATTATTAAAACAACGCATTATGATGATCCAAAAAGATAAATCGCAAAAAAGCGCATTGTTAAAATACTTACTCGCTGTGCCTTTGTTTGCTTTGATGTTGACGCTTTCTTCGGCTACTACAGCCAGGAATGAAACGCTGAATTCATCGGAAAAGGCGGCCCTTTTCCCACAGCAAAAGGATGATAAGGTATTTACCGAAGTAGAACATGTGCCAAACTATCCGGGAGGGGTAGAAAAATTCTATCAATTTTTACAGCAAAACATTAAATATCCTGCCGAAGCAAAAAGCAAGAAGATCCAGGGTAAAGTTTTCGTTTCTTTTATTGTAGAAAAGGATGGATCGCTTAGCAATTTAAAAGCAGTAAAAGATCCTGGCGCCGGCTGCGGACCGGAAGCTATACGAGTAATGAAACTATCACCTAAATGGAACCCGGGGATTCAGAACGGGCATAAGGTAAGGGTTCAATATACCCTGCCGATTGCTTTTACGCTCAAGGCCTAACTCTGTGCTCCTCTGCGCAAATTCTCAGTGTCCTTTGTGGTAAAGCTAACCACTGAGAGCACTGAGATCAAAAACCATGTCATTGCGATGAACGGCCCGTGTGGTGAAGAAGCAATCGCAAACTATGCATATCCGCTCTGTATAGCATGCGATTGCTTCGTTGCGCGGCCACACAATCCGCCTTGCGCCTCGCAATAACATAATTTTTATGTTTATATAAAGCCTTTAGCCTTCTCCAATACCTTGTCTAATCCACTTATATCCTTGCCGCCTGCAGTTGCAAAGAATGGTTGACCGCCGCCGCCGCCCTGAATTTCTTTAGCCAATTCACGAACGATGTTGCCGGCATTCAGACCTTTATCCTTCACCAGGTTTTCCGAGATCATGACGGTTATATTCGGTTTGCCGTCAAAATCTGTAGCCAGTACGAGGAACAGATCACTTACAATGTCCTTTAACTGGTAAGCCAGGTTCTTAACGGCATCAGCATTTGGCAAGGCAACTTTCTCAGCGATTAAGTTTATACCATTGATATTTTGAACTTTTTTAGCCAACTCATTTTTTAACCCGGCTGATTTTTCAAGCACCGATTTTTCTATCTCTTTCTTCAGCTTACTGTTTTCATCCAGCAGGCTTTCGATGCTTTTGCTGATATCTTTTGGATTCTTAAGCAATTCTTTCAGCTGATCGATAAGCAGGCTTTGCTGATTGATATAATTTTCAGCACCAATACCTGTAATAGCCTCGATACGACGAACACCGGCAGCCACAGCGCTTTCGGCAATGATCTTAAAATAGCCTATATTTCCTGTTGCCTTTACATGGGTACCGCCACAAAGTTCTTTTGAAAAGTTATCGTCAAAAGTGATCACGCGCACATACTCGCCATACTTTTCGCCAAACAAGGCAGTCACGCCGCTGGTGATAGCAACCTGGTAGGCTACATTACGTTCTTCTTTCAGCGGGATATTCTCACGAACCTTTTGGTTTACAATAGCTTCAATCTGCGCCAATTCTCCCTCGGTTACTTTTGCAAAGTGTGAAAAGTCGAAACGCAGGTATTCATCATTCACTAATGAACCTTTTTGGTTCACATGAGTGCCTAACACCTGCTTCAAAGCGGCATGCAGCAAGTGCGTAGCCGAGTGGTTGCTCATGATATTGGCCCGACGTGCAGGGTCGACAATCGCTGTCAGCGCATCATCAATAGCTTCATCCGACGGCAGCTTATCTACAAAATGCACTATCAGCGCATTTTCTTTTTTTGTGTCGGTTACATTAATCACTTCTCCATCCGGAAAAACCAATTCGCCGGTATCCCCTACCTGGCCACCGCTTTCGGCATAGAATGGCGTTTTATCCAACACAATCTGGTATTGCTCTTTTCCTTTGGCGGTTACTTTGCGGTATTTTACTACGTGGGCAATAGTTTCTGTTTCGTCGTATCCGGTGAATTCGGTGGTGTCTTCATCTTTTACAATTACCCAATCACCTGTGTCAATAGAGGTGGCAGCGCGAGAGCGAGCTTTTTGTTCGGCAAGTGCCTCGTTAAAACCCACTACATCAACCGATAAACCAGCCTCACGTCCCATGAGCTCTGTTAAATCCAAAGGGAAGCCAAAAGTATCAGACAATTCAAATGCTGCCTTTCCACTAATAATTTTATTTGTAGCGGCAGCCATTGCTATATCAAATCGATTCAAGCCATTTTCAAGTGTTCTTAAAAATGCTACCTCCTCCTCGAGTATCACTTTTTGAACAAAATCTTTTTGAGAGTATAATTCATCAAAAACTCCTTTAAATTGCTCAGCCAAAACTGGTACTAATTGATTTAAGAATGGCTCTTTGATACCTAAATATTGGTAAGCGTAGCGTACCGCACGGCGCAAAATTCGCCTAATAACATATCCTGCTTTATTATTTGATGGTAGTTGACCATCAGCAATCGTAAAACTAATTGCGCGAATATGATCGGCTAGCACACGCATTGCAATAGCATTGTTCCTAAGCTCTTGCCAAATCATTCCTTCACCGATAGTTGAATGGTAAAGGCGTCCGCTTTTTTCTGCTATAAATTGTATAAGCGGCTGAAATACATCGGTATCATAATTCGAAGTTTTATCCTGTATTACACGCACCAGACGCTCAAAACCCATACCTGTATCAACGTGTTTGGCAGGCAGTGGCTGCAATGAACCATCTTTTAACCTGTTAAACTGCATAAACACATTATTCCATATCTCTATCACCTGGTCACTGTCGCCGTTTACCAGACTTGCACCGGGCACTTTAGCACGCTCATCAGCAGGGCGGTTATCATAATGTATTTCCGAACACGGGCCACATGGACCGGTTTCGCCCATTTCCCAAAAGTTATCCTTTTTGTTGCCCATCAGGATGCGCTCCGGAGCAATATGCTGCGCCCATAAATCGTAAGCCTCCTGGTCTTTAGGCAGGCCTTCTTTTTCGTCACCCTCAAAAATGGTTACATAAAGGCGCTCTTTATCGACCTTTAAAACATCAGTCAGCAGTTCCCAACTCCAGGCAATGGCTTCTTTTTTAAAATAGTCGCCAAAGCTCCAGTTGCCCAGCATCTCGAACATGGTATGATGATAGGTGTCGATACCTACTTCTTCCAGGTCGTTGTGCTTGCCAGAAACACGCAAACAACGCTGTGTATCTACCACGCGGGGGTATTTGGCCGGTGCTTCGCCCAGGAAAATGTCTTTAAACTGGTTCATCCCGGCGTTGGTAAACATCAGCGTTGGGTCGTTTTTTACAACAATGGGAGCCGACGGCACTATGGTGTGCCCTTTGGAAACAAAAAAATCCAAAAAAGCCTTACGTATCTCTGAAGAAGTCATGAAATGTTAAATAGTTCGCAAAGTTAATTATTCGCTTCAAAGTGCGAAAACAGCATCAGAAACAAGTTTATCATGAAAATGAGCACTTTACACCTGTTAACAAGAGTAAAACTTTTCCACACTTTTGTATTTTATGGAACATTCTTAACAAAAGCTGCGTTAAAAAGAAAAATTGAAATTAATTTTGGAATATGCCTTACAAAGAGCACGAGATTAGTAAAATGTACTACACCATGGGTGAGGTAGCTGCTATTTTTGATGTAAATCAATCATTGATCAGGTTCTATGAAAAAGAATTTGATGTACTACAGCCTAAAAAGAACAAAAAAGGCAACCGCTATTTTACTCCGGAGGATATCGAACACCTGCGCATTATTTTCCACCTTGTAAGGGATAAAGGATATACCATTAATGGCGCACGTGAGCACCTGAAGAAGAACATGGATGAGTCTAAGGACCATCAGCGCGTGATCGACTCGCTGGAAAGCATCAAGAAGTTCTTGTTAGAAGTTCGCGAACAGCTATAAGCCTCAACCTCACCTAAATCCTCTCCAGGGGAGAGGACTTAAAATATCGTCCTTTAATTAAAACTTTCATTCTTTAAAGAGTTTTTCTCTTTGAAATCATATCTTTATTTCCAGAAATTGTGCTGATCACCCCTCAGTACCTGGACCTTTTAAATTGATATGATAGCCGCTCACAAAGGCGAAATTCCATTTGCAATACTACTTCTCCCCTTTTTAGCCGGAATCGGTTCGGGTATTTGGTTTCCTGTATTTTCACTTACGACTATACTTACAGTTATACTTTCAGGCTTGATTGTTTTATTTATCAGCCTGAACCTGCTTTATAAAAAACTCAATCTCCATAAGTTTAAATGGACAGGTGGAGCGTTAATTTACAGCATATTATTCACTTTAGGCTGGACCATCACTTTAAAATATAACGAACTTAACAGCAAAGACCATTTTTCAAAAAAGCCCGCAGATTATTTGTTGGTGAAGATTAACAATGAGCCCAAACTAAATGGCGATCTGCTAAGATTTACAGCAGTTGTTGAGGATAACGTTAAAAACGGAAAAGCTACTCCGGCATCAGGAAATTTGCTGATCACCATAAAAGACAGCACGGCCAGGAATTTATATTATGGTGATGAGTTAATGATACCCGCAAATTATCACCCTGTCGATCCGCCATATAATCCAGGTGAGTTTAATTACAAACAATACCTTGCCAATCAAAACATCCATTATCAGGAGTTTTTATATGCTCATCAATATTATGTAATTGCAAAAAACAACGGAATTGGTTTAATCTCCTATTCGCTCAGAATAAGGCAATTGCTGGTGGAGAAATTTAAACGGCATATGCATAGTCCTGAAGCCGTTGCAGTAGCATCAACTTTAATATTAGGTTACAAAGCCGATCTGAGCAATGATGTTTTGCAGGCTTATTCCAAAACAGGGACGATCCATGTGCTGTCAGTTTCGGGGGCGCATGTGGCTATCCTTTTCCTGGTACTGGATTTTATGCTGGGTTTTCTTAATAGGCTCCGGTATGGCAAAACTCTTAAGGCAATTTTAGTTATCCTTGTTATATGGTACTATTCATTACTTACTGGTTTTTCGCCTGCAGTTTGCCGTGCGGCACTAATGATATCCATGATCATCATTGGCAAAACATACAGTCGATATATCAATACATTAAATATCCTGGCTATTTCAGCTTTCTGCTTGCTGTTATACGACCCTTATTTTATTCTTGATGTAGGATTTCAGCTATCTTATTTGGCGGTAGGAGGACTGGTAATATTCCAACCGATAGTTTATAAATGGATGGATATTGATAATAAATGGCTGGATAAGCTATGGCTAGCCTGTTCCATATCCATTGCTGCACAGGTAATTACATTTCCACTCAGTGCGTTTTATTTTCATCAGTTCCCGGTTTATTTTCTGATCAGCAACCTGTTCATTATTATTCCATCCGAACTTATCATGATTGCTGGCTTAGCTTATTTAGTTATGCCTGATATTCCATTTGTTTCATCTGCTTTGGGGTGGGTATTAGAGAAATCAATACTACTGATGGACAAAGTGCTATCAGCAATTGAGCATTTCCCCTACTCCAGCATCAATAAAATATGGATCACGCCGGTGGAGTATCTGTTACTCTATGTCATTATCATAGCTATATTTTACTTTTTATATGATAGAAAAGCATGGTGGCTCAGGCTAAGCCTGATCTGTATGCTTTTATTGGCAGTTAGTATTAGCTATAAGAGGTGGAATAATTCTCACTCTAATCAAATCGCTTTCTTAAACCTGAGAAAACATACAGGAATTGCTTTCAAAAAAGGAAACGATGCGGTAGTGTTAACTGATTTGTCAGATACAGATAAAACTTACCGTTATTCTATTCAACCTTATTTAGATAGCAACCAGGTTGAAAATATTCACCTGTTATCGTCCGATAAAAACATTCGATTATCTTATTTCTTAAAAGAAAGTAACTACATGCAGTTTCAACATAAAAGTGTGTTAGTTTTTGACAAGCGATTATTTACTATACAATTCCCAGAAAAATTTCATGCTGATTTTTTGTATGTATCCGGATCCAAAACATCAGATGCCGATTTGGATTTTATAAATAAGAATTACGATTATCATTCATTGATCATCGACAACTCCAATTCAAACTACCTGATTAACAAGCTGCAAAAACAGGCGGAGGCGCAACACATCAATTATCATACGTTGTTGCGTAACAAATCAATACTGGTAACATCTAATTAATAAATAAACAAAACATTTGCACCCGATGCAATTAATATCTAAATTGTGTTAAATAAAATCCAAAGTATGAACATTAAATTTTTAAGCGCAGCTCTTGGTATTGCTTTATCAGCAGTAGCATTAAGCGCAAGTGCGCAAAAAACCTACACTGCAGGCGTTATTACTTATACAACCAATATGCGCGGTCAAGATGTACAGATCAAAGAATATTTCAGGGCCGATTCTAACGCGGTAACTTTTTCTGCAGGACCGGCTACTATCAAACTATTGTCGGACGCTGGTCACAAATCTTTTGCTGTGCTGGTGGATGTGCCGGTAGCTTCTATAAAGAAAGCGGCTATTTATACTCCCGATGAAGTTGACCAGGTAATGAGCAGCCTGCCAAGCTTTACTTTTGCACCAGGCACTGAGACTAAAACCATATCTGGTTTTAACTGCAAAAAGGTAGTGGCTACTGACACTAAAGACAAAAAGACATACGATGTATGGGTAACTAATGACATCACCGTGCCGGAAAGTGCTGTACAACCGTACTATAAAACTATTGGCGGTTTCCCTGTACAATACACTACATTCCAGCAAGGACAGAGTGCTCAAGTTACGGTTTCAAGTGTAACTGACGAGAAAGCTCCGGCAGGAACTTTTGGTATTGCTCCAGACTTTGACAAAATCAGCAAAGATGATTTGGCTGCTATGTCAGGGGGTCGTTAATAACCGAACTCATAAAATAAAAAGAGCGATCTGATTAATTCGGATCGCTCTTTTTTATTTGAAGTCGGAAATTAGTTAGTTATTGCACTATTTAATTGATCTACCCATTTATTGAATAACCGGGTTTCCATTTCAACTGCTTTATCGGCATGTATTTGCCAGTCGGGCGAAAAGGTTTTAAGCTGATTGATCATTTCCTCAAGGTGCCCCTCTTCTTCAAGTATAATAGATTTTACATTGACCTTGCTACCAGTTTTATCCAATTCTTCCTGGTAAACCGGGTAAAGCTCATCTGCCCGAACCTCAATGGCATAAGTTACAAGCAAATAAGCCGCAAAACGTAACTCCCTACCTGATAGATTCAACTCTCTTTTCAGATATCTGCAAACATCAACATCCAACTGATTAAGATAGTATTTGCTGCTTTTAGGCGCGATTAGATAATCGCTCATATATGTTGGGCAATCAACAGATTTTACTTTTTCTATCTGCTTTTTTAGATAGAACGCATGACGATGTTCCTCAGCGGCATGTTTCAGGATAATATAGGTAACTGTTTCGGGATCTTCACAGGCCGATATTTTACGGGCTCCGGTGTTCTCCATCAGCGAAAGCGTATTTAACCAACGCGCGTGTAGCTGGTCGTTATTGATTATGGCAGATAGTAGTTTATTGAATTCCATTAGCTAAAGTTCGTCAAGTGCACTCTCAATTTTGGCGTAAATATAATTGAGTTGATCGTCGGTGATGCAATATGGAGGTAAAATATAGATAATATTGCCCAGCGGCCTGAGTATAATGCCTGCCTCCAAAAAGTATTGATAAAGACGATCTCGCAACGAGCTGAAGTATGAAGTATTTGATCCTGTTTCCCATTCCATAGCTAAAATGGTCCCGGTTTGTCGTGTGGTCCTGATCTTTGGATGATCCTTGATCTTCAAAGCAAACTGCTTATGTGAACTTATTATGCGGTCAATATTTCCTTGCGTGGAAGAGTCTAAAAACAGATCGAGACTAGCTAATCCCGCCGAGCATGCTACCGGGTTAGCTGTATAAGAATGTCCATGAAACAATGTTTTTAAACGATCATCTGAAAGGAAGGCATCAAATATTTGCTGGGTACAAGTGGTTAGTCCAAAAGCCATCGTGCCTCCTGTCAAACCCTTGGAAAAACACATAATATCCGGTTGCACCGATACATGATTGCAGGCAAAAGGCTTTCCGGTACGACCAAAGCCGGTAAACACCTCATCAGCAATTAACAGGATACCTTCTTTGTGGCAGTGGGCCATCAATTCTTCCAGGTATCGGGCCTCGTACATTAACATGCCTGATGCACCCTGGACCAAAGGTTCGAAGATAAAGCAGGTTAGATCAGATTTGAGATGTGAGATATGAGATTTGAGACTTTCGATGTTTGATTCATTTGGCGTATCAATAAATTCTACCTCGAACAGTAAATTATCAAAAGCAGCGGTGAAAGCACTGCGACCGCTTACCGCCATTGCTCCAAAAGTGTCGCCATGATAGGCATTGTTGAAGGCCAGTATTTTGGTTCGATTTATACCCTGGTTATGCCAGTATTGCAAACACATTTTTATGGCGACTTCGACCGCCGTCGAGCCGTTATCAGAATAAAATGCTTTTTGCTGATTGGAAGGAAGTATTGCCAAAAGGCGCTCGGCTAATTCTACCGCAGGTTCATGTGTAAATCCTGCGAATATTACATGCTCTAATTTATTTAGTTGTTCAGCAACCTTTTGGGCGATGTATGGATGAGCATGCCCATGAATATTTACCCACCAGGATGATACTGCATCAATGTATCGTTTGCCATTCTCATCATATAAACAAGCGCCTTCACCACGCACAATAGGCACAGGCGGTAAAGCCGTTTTCATTTGGGTATACGGATGCCATATAACTTTTAAATCTCTCTCTATCAGACTCATTTGTTATTTATTAAAAGTTTTACTACATGCTGATCAATTGGAAATGTCACATCTTCAGGACTAATACTATCCATGCCAACCCATCGGAAAGATTGCAGCACTTCGCCTTCGCCATCAAAGTCGAACACAACGGTTTTAAATATCAGATTCAACGGTGTGATGTTTCTCACCATGTAATACACACTGATGATCTGCGAATCATTAAAGGCCGATTTGATGTAAAAATCAGTAGTATAAAAGTGGCCTAATACATCTACTTCGACATCACATTCTTCTACAAATTCCCGTTTTAAACCGTCGATTAATCCTTCCCCATGTTCCAGACCTCCACCAGGAAATTTGGAGAAACGCATCCCGTATTCCTGTTCATCGCTGATGAGTATTTCATTACGGTCATTGATCAGCAAACCATATACACGTACATTGAATGGATACATTATTCGAAGTGTTTTTTATTGCGGATCACCTTTTCAAGTGTCCAGGTTATATCTTCAGTTTTTGCTTCCGACCGTATCGGGCAGTCCTTCATGCGACAGTAATGACAGCATTGCGGTACGCAGGGATCGGTATGGATAAACAATTCCGTTTTGGTCACCTGCTTATTGATCAGCTCGTCCACCCTTTTTACCTCGTCGTGTACTTGTATCAGATCCAAATAATTAGGAAGTGTTAAGTGACAATCAATATGAAGATCGTTACCATATTTCTGAGCCCTGAAGTTGTGTATGTCGATCCAGGGGTCTCTCCTTTTCTCATTTAATACGGCAATTACTTTGGTCACTATGTCAAAATCTGTCTCATCCATTAACCCTGATACCGACTTGCGCACCAACTTATAACTGCTGTATAAAATATACAATGCCACAGCTATAGACAAAGCACTATCGAGCCATAATATTTGAGTAAAATGGATGAGCAACAAACCAACAACTAATGCAGCACTCGTCATCATATCCGTTAACAAATGCCTGCCGTCAGCCTCAACTGTCATAGAGGGGATCGATTTTCCCCTTCTTATCATATAATAACCCAAAACTCCATTAACCAACCCAGTTGCTGCGATTATAATTGAACCGGTAATCAGATCTTTAATCGGATGCGGGAAGAAAATATTGTAGGTTGATTTGAACAGGATAACTATTCCGGCTAACCCGATCAATCCGCCTTCAATAAATACTGAGAAGAATTCCACTTTTCCGTGCCCGTATGGATGATTTTCATCACGTGGCTGTGCTGCCAGGTAAATGCTAAAAAAAGCAAATGAGCTCGCCAATACGTTCGTAATACTCTCGGCGGCGTCAGTTAACACAAAATTTGAGGAAGTTAGAAAGTAGGCGGCAAATTTTGCCAGCATTAAAACTGTGCCTGTAATCAGGGATATTAATATGATCCGCCTTTGTTCTTGCAAAATATTCACGATTTGCGCGCAAAGTTAGGTTTTGGAGCTGAAAGCTGAAAGCGTTTTTAAGCCGAAAGCAAAAGGTTAAAGCTGTTTTCAAGCTGCAACATCAGAGCGCTTGGTTTCTGAGCGGAAAATATTCTATAGCTTTCTGCTTTCGCCTTTCAGCTTTCACCTTATTTCCTATATTTGCGCCCGGAATAAAAATAAGTTAATTATGAGCGCATTAAGTAACAGAATCAACAACCTTGCTGAGTCGGCAACTATCAAAATGGCAAAATTGGGCCGTGAGCTTGCTGCAAAAGGTGTTGATGTGATCAGCCTTAGTTTTGGCGAACCGGATTTTCATACCCCTGAGTACGTGAAGGAAGCGGCTAAGAAGGCCATGGATGAAAATTTCACCTATTACACACCAGTTTCAGGTTACCCTGAGCTGCGAAAGGCGATCTCTGCTAAACTTAAGAACGAAAACGGCCTCGATTATGATTTCAGCCAGATCGTAGTTTCTACAGGCGCTAAACAGGCTATCGCCAATGCTGTGCTTTGTTTGGTTAACCCGGGGGAAGAAGTAATTATCCCAACCCCATATTGGGTATCCTACTCAGAAGTAGTAAAATTAGCTGAAGGCAAAAGCGTATTTATTGATACTACTGTTGAGCAAGATTTCAAAATCACTCCTGAGCAGTTAGAGGCTGCTATCACGCCGAACACCAAACTTTTCATGTTCTCATCGCCTTGTAACCCTACTGGCAGTGTTTACAGCAAGGCAGAACTGGAAGGCCTGGCAAATGTATTTGAAAAACATCCGAACGTTTATATCCTTTCTGATGAGATATACGAGCACATCAACTTTGTGGACAAACATGAGTCAATTGCTCAGTTTGACAGTATTAAAGACCGTGTGATTATTATTAACGGTTTCTCTAAAGCATTTGCCATGACCGGCTGGAGAATTGGCTATACTGCATCGAACAAAGAGATAGCTGCTGCCTGTGATAAAATGCAGGGTCAGATCACCTCAGGTACGTGCTCAATTACTCAAAAGGCTGGAGTTGCTGCAAGCGAAGGCGGTTTGGAAAGCGTGCTGAAAATGCGTGAGCAATTCAGAAAACGCCGCGACCTGGTGTATGGATTATTAAAAGATATCCCGGGCGTTCATGTAAACCTGCCTGATGGCGCATTCTATTTCTTCCCTAATGTGACTGCATTCTTCGGCAAAAGCTATAATGGCAATACCATTAAAGATGCTGATGAATTAAGCATATTCCTGCTGGAAGAAGCACATGTTGCTACTGTAGGTGGTGATTCATTTGGCGACCCTAAATCTATCCGTATATCTTATGCTGCTGCTGAAGATAAATTGGTTGAAGCAATGAAAAGAATAAAAGCTGCTTTGGCAAAGTTGAGCTAAGAAGTAGTTTATGAAATAAGGAAGCCCGTTGCGACATCGCAGCGGGCTTTTTGCTTAAAGTAAAATTTTGTTTACAGAGTGAATCCGTAAGCAACGCGTAAATTAACTAAGCCGTAGTTTACACCACCGCCAGATAAGTTCTCGTAACGGGCGCCTATATCCCATGAATGATTAGCCCAGCCTAACCCCGGTGATAACAACAATCTTGTACCACCACCTGAAGCTGTTTCAAATCCGGCACCGGCTTCACCACTCACATAAATTGGTGAATTAAAAAACACTTTGGCACCAGCTTTTACCGGTATCAAACCAAAATTTGGAGCTTTAGCAGTAACGCTAGTTACACCAGTTCCTGAAACGATGGTGGCGGTGTAATCTTTGCCAAAAAAGTTATAATAACCGGAGGTTAACATAATAGCCACGTTTTTGTCAATTCCGTATTGTAAGCGAGCAGTACCACCCAAGTCCCAGCTGGAAGTGTTATGGATATCGCCGGTTGGCAAACCACCTTCAACACCGATCCCTAAACGCCATGCGCTTTTGTCTACGGTTTGTGCTTTTACATTCGTTGCGAAAAATATAGCTATGGCTGTACCAGCGATAGCCATCAGTTTAGTTACTTTTTTCATTGTTGTTGTGTTTGGTTAACTAATAAATGGTTTATGTTAATGCCCCTTTTACAAATATTTTGCCATTGTGATCTTTTCGGGCATCCTTCTGCAAAGTAACGAAAGTTATTAAGATATATTATTAACAAATGTTAATATGTTAAAATATTGTAGGACAGTATTTTTGATGGACCAAGTATAAACTCATCCAAAATCAAATGATTATCAATGATTTTTAATGATGTGATAATACAACATGCTGTTTGTACAGTATTGCAGAAGCTTGGTGTTCTATTTGCAAGGCATATTTTCAACCTATAATAGTGCCACTAAATGCAAAAGGCCCTTATTGGGCCTTTAGATATTTTATAATAATTAAACTTTATACCTCTGCATCTCTATCCGGATCAGGCTTGTAATTCTTCTGCAATTCAGCTAACTGCTTTTTCCCATACGCTGCCCTTGTTATCAGGTAAAATAAAACCGGCACAATAAATATAGCCAATGAAGTCGCTGCAAGCATACCGCCGAATACCGTCCATCCAATAGTTTGTCTTGCCTGAGCACCAGCTCCGGACGCCACTAATAATGGGCCTACACCCAATATAAAGGCCATGGATGTCATAATGATCGGGCGCAAACGCAGCTTAACTGCTTCAAGTGTTGCTTTTTCCAATTCCATTCCCCTATCCACGCGCTCTTTAGCAAACTCCACGATCAGGATCGCATTCTTTGCTGCCAAACCGATTAGCGTAATCAAACCGATTTGTGCATAAACGTTATTGTCGAGACCTTTATTAAACGGTAAACTTAAAAACAATATGGCCCCGAACGCGCCTAATGGTACAGCGAGCAGCACAGAAAAAGGTACAGACCAGCTTTCATACAAAGCAGCCAGGAACAGGAATACAAACCCAATGGACAGCATAAAGATGTACACTGTCTTCGATCCGGATAAAATTTCCTCGCGGCTCAACCCGGAGAACTCATACCCATAACCTTCAGGTAGTGTCTTGGCAGCTACTTCCTGCAAAGCTTTAATAGCGTCGCCACTACTGAAGCCTTCGGCAGAGTTACCGTCAATTTCAGCTGATCTAAACAGGTTATAGTGGGATATTAATGGTGCATTCTCGATCATCTTATAGGATGTAACCGTACTTAATGGCACCATTTGTCCGGCCTGGTTACGAACAAAGTATTGCCCGAGGCTCTCGATGTTAGTACGATAATTTGTATCAGCCTGAGCTACTACGTGGAAGTTACGGCCGTAAATGGTAAAATCGTTTACAAAATAACTACCCATATAGGTTTGCAGGGCAGCATTGATATCGGATATCGCTACCCCTAACCTTTTCGCTTTTTCGCGGTCGATAGTTAATTGATAAGCAGGTGTATGCGCAGTAAAAAAGGAGAATGCTTTAGATATCTCTTTTCTTTTTCTTAACTCAGCTAAGAAGCTCTGGAGCGTATTTTCAAAGTCTTTGATACTGCCGCCGGCTTGCTTTTGTTCGAGTATGAACGAGAAACCTGCAGTACTACCCAAACCCGGTATAGCCGGAGGCGGAATAACTACCACATTAGCCTCTTTAAACTTGGCGAATTTCTGCTGGATTTTAGCTACAACTGCAAACACCTGGTGTTGCTTCCCTTCCCGCTGGTCCCATGGTTTGAGCTGACAGAATATTGTACCACTATTCGATTTACTTGCAAAGCTCACTGCATTCAAACCACCCAAAGCTGCATAATGCCCTATCTCAGGAATACTATCCAGCGTTTTCATCATCTCATGTAAAACGGTTACACTTCGTTGGGTTGATGATGCTTCAGGCAGATCGTAAGTTACATATACACGACCATCATCTTCCGTTGGGATAAAGCCGGTCGGCTTATGTTGAAATAGCAAAATAGTACCTACGATAATACATACCAGAACGATGATGACAAATTTCGAGTTCTTAATACCCCTGTCTACAGTATTC
Organism: Bacteroidota bacterium; assembly: GCA_018266915.1. Lineage (GTDB taxonomy): Bacteria > Bacteroidota > Bacteroidia > Sphingobacteriales > Sphingobacteriaceae > Mucilaginibacter. The sequence continues at coordinate 31,029 of JAFDZM010000061.1, forward strand.
CTGTATCGTCCTGTTACCCTTCCAAACCATTGGTTGAATTTGAAGAAGAACCGATCCAGCCCTTTTGATTTTTCGTCCAGCTTATGCGGGCGCAGAATTAAAGTACACAATGCAGGGGTTAACGATAACGCAACAAAGGCCGAAATCAATACAGATATCGCTATAGTGATGGCAAACTGCTGATAAAGGCGCCCTACTATACCCGGAACGAATCCTACCGGCACAAACACGGCAGCCAATATTAATGCTATTGCTATTACCGGCGCAGATATATCCTGCATAGCATGGCTTGTAGCTTCCTTGGGCGACAAACCTTCCTCATCCATATAATGCTGAACAGCTTCAACTACTACAATAGCGTCGTCAACAACGATACCGATGGCCAGCACGAACCCAAATAACGTTAACGTATTAATTGTAAAATGTAAGGGTATAAAAAATATAAAAGTACCAATAATAGATACCGGTATAGCCAGAACAGGTATAAGCGTAGTGCGCCAGCTTTGCAGGAACAGGAATACAACAAAAACCACCAGTGTAAGTGCGATCAACAAAGTAACTACCACCTCATGGACTGATACCCGAACAACTGTCACTGACTCGAACGGTACTACATAATCCACATCCGTAGGGAATGTTTTTTTCAACTGCTCCATTGTGGCAAACACGTTATCGGCAGTTTCAAGCGCATTACTATTTGGTGCCTGGTATATTAATAGGTACGATGCTCTTTTTCCATCAACAAATGAGTTACCTGCATAATTGAATTTACCCAGTTCAACACGGGCCACATCTTTTAAATGAACAATGGCTCCATTGCCTGGTTGCGTTCTCACGATAATATTGGAAAACTCTTGCGGTGTCGTCAATCGGCCATTAACCAATATAGTATACTCAAAGCTTTGATTTTTTTCCTGCGGAGTTGAGCCTACCGAACCGGCTGCAATCTGGGCATTTTGTTCCTGGATAGCTGCAGTTACATCATTGGCCGTCATTCCTAAAGCAGCCAGTTTATCCGGCTTAAGCCATATACGCATACTAAAGTCATCAGCCCGGGTAAATACGTCGCCCACACCTTTGGCACGCAAAAGCGCATCACGAACAAAAACGTTGGTAAAGTTATCGAGGAATGGAACTGTGTGTGATCCTTTCGGAGCAAAGATAGCCACCAGCATCAGGATACTGGGGTTACGTTTACGGGTTATGATACCAATACGCTGAACATCCTGTGGTAAAGTTGGGGTTGCAATACCAACACGGTTCTGTACGTCGAGGGCAGCAACATTAATATCCGTACCTACTTCAAAGTTCACCGTCATACTCATCTGCCCATTGCTTGTACTATTACTTTGCAGGTAAGTCATCCCGGGTGTACCGTTTACCTGGACTTCTATAGGCGTGGCTACAGTTTGTTCAACTGTTTGCGCATCGGCACCGGTATAGGTTGTAGATATATTAACTGTAGGCGGTGTAATTTCCGGATACTGGCCAATAGCAAGGTTGGTGATGGATAATATACCCACCGCGACTATCACCAGTGAAATAACTATGGCTGTAACGGGTCGTTTTATAAAAGTATCTGCGATCATTCCTGTTTGTTTTTAGAAAAAGCCTCTGTTATTTACTTTGTTTTGGCGGTCCTTGCTGACCGGTTGCACCTGTTCCACCCTGCGCCCCGGCAGGATTACCCAAAGTAATTTTTCCACCATCACGAAGGCGCTGGAAACCATCGGTTATTATCTTGTCGCCTTCATTCACTCCTGATAGCACAACCACATCGGTACCTACATGAGGCCCTAATTGCACTTTATGTTGTTTGGCAATAGTATCCTGGCTCACAAATACAAAGAACTCTCCCATCTGCTCTATCAGGGATTTAGCTGGTATCAATATTCTTTGTCCCGAACCTGCATTAAGCACTTTCACCACACAACTCATTCCATCCTTCAGCTCATCTTTTTCATTAGGATATTCAACCCTTACTTTAATAGTACCGGTCTGATTATTTACTCCGCGATCAATTGCCAGTATTTTTCCAGGCTTATTATAAGTAGTAATGCCATCTGATAGTTGCAATCTGAAGGTAGAATCGGTTGTTTTTTTCTGCAAGCCATAAAAACGATCGATATCCTGCTCACCTATTACAATGTCAACACCTATCGGGTTTTCGCTTGAAATTGTATTCAATAATGTAGTACCCGGAGAAACCTGCGCACCCAACTTAACCTGCGAAATACCAATACGACCTGTGAATGGTGCTGTTATTATCGAGTAAGAAAGATCAGTTTTTGCTGATAATATGCCAGCTTTTGCTACCGACACCTGGCTTTTTGCAGCTTCATAAGCTGCCTGCGCCTGGTCAACAGTCTGCCTTGCAACCGCATCTTCCTTTTGAAGATAATTATAACGATCAATATCTTTCTGTGCCTTTACAAGATTAGCTTGAGCGCTTTCCAGGTTAGCTACTGCCTGATCATAAGCCGCTACATATTTACGACGGTCTATCTCATAAAGCTCTTTACCTTTCTGCACCACCTCACCCTCTTTAAAAAATATCCCGGTAATAAAGCCCGCCACCTGGCTCCGCAATTCAACCGAATTTAAAGCAACTACTGTTCCTTGGAATTGGTCATAATAAACAGCGTCGGCTTTCCTTGCCTCAGCAACTGCAACCGGTGTTGGTGGTAAGGGTGCATTTTGGTTTGATGGCGCCTTGCATGCTGATATAGCCAATAATGCTAATAAACCTGCCTGATATATGTATTTATGCTTCATCGATGGTATATAAATAAGGTTGAATGTTTATTTAGTTTTGTTGTACGGATAGTGTCCCTAATGCTTTTTGAAGATCGATTTTACTCGATAACACCTGGAACAAGGCATTATAATAATTAAGCTCAGCAGTTCTCAGGTCAGACTGCGCAACGATCACATCAAGGTATATCTTAACGCCTTCCCTGTATTGCAGGCTTACTACGTGATACACATCCTTTGCCAGGCTTACATTCTCCTTCAGGAACTGCAGGTTGGTATAATTACTCTTATAACTTGCCAGTGCCTGCACATATTCTGTGTTGATTGTATTCCTTGCGTTGGTAATGTCCAGGTCTGTCCGGTCGGATTGCAAACGTGCCTTGCTTAAATTTTGTAATCTTTTATTTCCCTGGAATATTGGCAAAGTAAGTGACAGTCCAACATACGCGTTCGGGAATGATTTATTATAAAGAGTTGAAAAGCTATCGCTCAAATAATATAGGTTATAAACGCCTGTTGCTGATAACGACGGCAGAAAGCCCCATTTATAATAGTTTACGTTTACATTCTGCAGGCTTTTTTGCGTTTGCAATAACTGGTACTCTATGCGGTTATTGTAGTCCAGTCTCTGGTTGGTATCGGCTATAGCTTCTGTTTCAAAACGTGCAGAATCATAAGACAGGGTAAGCTGGCTGTTCGCACCTAAGCCCATTATTTGTTTCAGATAAGCCGCTTTACTTTTAATTGCTTCTTCAGTTTGCTTGCGCGAAGCCAGTGAATTGTTTAGTGCTATGGTAGCCTGCTTATAATCCGTTTTGTCAACTACGCCGGCATTATATTGAGATTTGGCATCCTTAAGACTTCTTTGCAGCCTCAGGATATCTTCGTTCAGAATATCCAGTTGTTTTTGTGATAATAGGACATCGAAAAAGGCCTTGCTTACATCAGCCACCACATTAATCTGGCTGCTTGTGGTGTTTTGTTTGTAATATAAGCGTGAATACTTGGCCGCTTTGGCCGCCTGCAGTACATCATTATTATATATTACCTGGTTAGCCTGCAAGCCCAGAGTTGAAATGTTATCAATATTACCGGTATTTGTTGAGCTACCACTTGAAGGTACTATCGGAGAACCTTTAAAGTAATAATCATATAATCCCGAGCCGGTTACTTGTGGCAACCATGCAGAAAGACTGATTTTAATATCACGCTCGTTTATGGCCTCATCTATAGACGCCTGTCTAACCGCCGGCTGGTTTTTTAGTGCAAACTCCACACATTGTTTTAGTGTAACTACTTTTAAAGAAGTATCAATATTGGTTTGACCAAAAACAATAAAGGGGAAGAATAGTATAAATAGGTATAGTGTGTAGGTTTTTTTTGACATAAGGTAGAATTGATCGATCGATTAACAGACAAAGTAAATGGAATATTCCATTTTTTTTGATAAATTTACTCGAATAGTGTGAATATGGCACAATTATGAACAAAAGAAAACGGAGAGAAACCTTTTACTAATTGCCATAAAACCACCAATTTGAACTTAAAATTTGTGGCTTTTTTAAAAAAATGAAAAATTGTGACGTGAATTAAATAAAAAATTTAATTAATTTGCCTCTCGAGAATTTCCATTATGTCATGAAATGTAATGTGAACATTCTCAGTTATCTAATCTTGAAATTGTAAACTTGTTCATAATATTTTTACAATAAATTAAAGCAAGGCTAATACATGGGTAAAAAACTACATGATAAAATTGCGTTGTTCAAAGACGCAGAACTGGCCAGGGAAAGAGGCGTTTATCCCTTTTTCAGGCCTATTGAGTCCGGACAGGATACAGAAGTTATTATAGATGGTCAAAGAGTGTTGATGTTCGGTTCAAATTCTTATCTCGGACTAACCAATCACCCTAAAATTAAAGAAGCCTCTAAAAAAGCAATTGACAAATACGGTACTGGCTGTGCAGGATCAAGATTTTTGAACGGTACGCTTGATATCCACATTGAACTTGAACAGCGCCTTGCAAACTATGTAGGCAAAGAAGCATCAGTATTGTTCAGCACCGGCTTTCAGGTTAACCTGGGCGTTTTATCTTCTATTACCGGCCGCAATGATTACTTAATACTTGATGAATACGACCACGCTTCGTTAATTGATGGCAGCCGTCTTTCCTTTTCAAGAGTAATTAAATATGCTCATAATGACATGGCTGATTTGCGCCGTAAACTGAGCATACTGCCGGAAGATTCAGTAAAGCTGATAGCTGTTGACGGTATATTCAGTATGGAAGGCGACATTGTTAAGCTACCTGAAATAGTGAAACTTGCTGAAGAATTCGGTGCTAATATCATGGTAGATGACGCCCATAGCTTAGGTGTTATCGGTGAAAAAGGTGCAGGTACAGCTTCTCATTTCGGTTTAACCGAAGACGTGGACCTGATCATGGGTACTTTCAGTAAATCACTGGCATCATTAGGTGGTTTCATTGCTGCTGATTTTGCAACTATCGATTATCTGAAGCACCGTGCGCGTTCACTAATGTTCAGTGCAAGTATGCCTCCGGGCGCTGTAGCAAGTGTTATTGCAGCTCTTGACATTATTGAATCAGAACCTGAAAGGATTCAAAAATTGTGGGATAATACAAATTATGCTCACAAGTTATTGATAGATGAAGGATTCGACCTTGGCCCAACCGAGAGCCCTATCCTGCCTATCTACGTTCGTGATAACGAAAAAACATTCTTGGTAACCAAATACCTGCAAAATTCAGGCGTATTTGTTAACCCGGTAGTATCACCGGCCGTTCCGTCCGACTCATCCTTGCTCCGCTTCTCATTGATGGCAACCCATACCTTTGCCCAGATAGAAGAAGCGATCGACAAGATCAACAAGGTGTTTAAAGAGGTCGGCGTGTCGATGATAAAAGAGAATATCTAAAAGAAGCAATCATCCTGGTAAAATTACCGGGATGACTTTTTTAATACCAATTTTTCAAAACCAACTAAACCCAGTACCCCAATGAAAAAAGTAATTCCGGTTAGTAACAAAAAAGAACTGGCAAAATTTATTGACTTTCCTCACGATCTTCATAAAGATGATCCATACTACGTACCGGAATTATTCATAGCTCAAAGGGATATTTTAACTACCCACCCTTTCCTGAAACATTCGCAGATACAGCCTTTTTTAGCCTATGACGGTGACAAAATTGTAGGGCGTATCGCTGCCGTCAATAATACCAATCACAACAAGTTCAATAAAACCAATGATGGCTTTTTTGGCTTTTTTGATTGCGTGAATGATACCGAAGTATCTGAATTACTGTTTGATGCGGTAATAAAGTGGTTAAAAGAAAAGAAACTGGATAAAATTGTTGGCCCTGTAAACCCGTCTACTAACGAGACCTGCGGATTACTTGTTCAGGGTTTTGATAGCTCACCAATGGTAATGATGACTTATAATCCGGCTTATTATGTAAACCTGTTAGAAAAAGCAGGGTTTACAAAACAAGTTGATCTTTTGGCCTGGCATTGGGACAAAACCAGCTATAATGATAAGTCAGTTCATCTTTTAGATAAATTACAGGATCGTTTGAAAAGAAACGATATCATTATCAGAAAGGTAAACCTGAAGAAATTTAAAGAAGAAGCTGCTGCTTTGCGCGAAGTTTATAACACGGCATGGGATAAAAATATGGGCTTCTTCCCGATGACCAACGACGAGTTTGACTATACCGCTAAAGACCTTAAAATGATTCTTGACCCAGATTTTTGCCTTCTGGCAGAGCAACATGGTAAAATCGTAGGCTTTGGCGTTGCTATCCCTGATATTAATGCAGTTTTAAAAACCATTAAACGCGGGCGCTTGCTTCCAACAGGTTTGTTCAAACTGTTATTCGGCAAGAGCAAGATCAAAGGCATCCGTATTATGCTTTTGGGTGTTATTGACGGCTATCGTAAAATGGGCATTGAAGCGGTTTTATACGGAACTATTATAAAAGAATACCGCAGAAAAGGTCTTGAATACGCCGAAGCATCATGGACGCTGGAGCACAATGACATGGTGAACCGCGCGATTGAAGCGATTGGCGGTGATCCGTATAAAAAATACAGAATATACGAAAAAGCAATCTAAGCTATCGTCTTTAACCCCTTTCTGTATCTCTCAGAATTGTTACCTGAACTGGTATTAAATACGGAATTGACTAATTTCATTTTTTAGTCAATTTTGTACTTTTGCATAATTCTTTATTGAAAAATGCCGTGTTTTGGGCACTCAAATAAACGCATGGCATTGCCATTATACTAACAACTTGAAAAAATAAAACATGAAGAACAACATTCAACCAGCTAAAGGCAAATTAGGGATTTTGATACCGGGATTAGGTGCTGTAGCTACTACATTAATTGCCGGTGTTGAAGCCGTGAAGAAAGGCATATCGCAACCGATTGGCTCACTTACTCAAATGGGTCACATACGTTTAGGCAAAAGAACTGAAAACCGTTATCCGAAAATTAAAGATTTTGTTCCCCTGGCTGATCTGAATGATATTGTTTTTGGTGGGTGGGATGTATACGAAGACAACGTGTACGAAGCAGCAACAAACGCGAAAGTACTGGAAGCAGGATTGTTAAATGCGATTAAACCTGAATTGGAGAAAATAAAACCAATGAAGGCCGCCTTCGATAAAAATTATGCGAAAAACCTGGATGGTACACATATTAAACAAGGTACCCGTCAGCAATGGGCTGAGGAAGTGATGGCAGATATCGAAAACTTCAAAACTCAGAACGGCTGCGACAGAATAGTGCTGGTATGGTGTGGTTCGACAGAAATTTATTATGAAGCATCTGCAATACACCAATCTTTAGATGCTTTTGAAGAGGCTTTGGCAAACGATGATAAATTGATCTCGCCAAGTATGATCTACGCTTATGCAGCGCTTAAATTAGGTGTGCCTTTTGCAAATGGCGCTCCGAATTTAACTGTTGATATCCCTGCGTTAATCGAACTTTCAAAACTGACCAATACTCCGATTGCCGGTAAGGACTTTAAAACAGGCCAAACTTTGATGAAAACTATCCTGGCTCCGGGCCTGTCTGCAAGGTCACTGGGTATCAGTGGATGGTTCTCGACCAACATCTTAGGTAACCGTGACGGTTTAGTTTTGGATGATCCGGATAACTTTAAAACTAAAGAGGTTTCTAAACTGGGTGTATTAGAAGATATTCTGCGTCCCGAAGATAACAAGGAATTATACGGTGATATATACCACAAAATCCGTATCAACTACTACCCTCCTCATGGCGATAACAAAGAAAGCTGGGACAACATCGACATCTTTGGCTGGTTGGGTTACAAAATGCAGATCAAAATCAATTTCCTTTGCCGCGACTCGATCCTGGCAGCGCCGGTTGCATTAGATTTGGCATTGTTTATCGATTTAGCTAAAAGAGCCGAAATGAGCGGTATTCAGGAGTGGTTATCATTCTATCTTAAATCACCACAAACATTGCCTGGTTTAAGACCTGAAAACGACATATTCAAACAGTTGATGAAACTGCAGAATACTTTGCGCCACCTAATGGGTGAAGACCTGATCACCCACCTGGGCTTAGATTACTACCAGGACCTGGTTGAAGTATTATAATGCTTTTTCATAAGCTAATATCCACAAGCCTGGGCATAGGATATATTGGCAAAGGTGCCGGGACAGTAGCTGCTGTCGCCTGTTGCATTTGCTGGTACCTTGCCTGGGTTTCTGGCTATAATCCGGTTACGACAATCATTACAACCATACTTATTACTTTGATCGGCGTATGGTCATCTGATGTTGTTTCAAAAATCTGGGGCAAAGATCCCTCCCGTGTAGTGATTGACGAAGTAGCTGGAATGTGCATCAGTTTACTTTTCATTCCTGTCACCTTAAAATATGTGATTATCGCGTTGGTACTGTTTCGCTTTTTTGATATTGTAAAGCCTTTATTTATCAGAAAATTGGAAGTATTTCCCGGTGGTTGGGGAATAATGCTCGATGATGTTTTGGCCGGAATATATGCCAATATTATACTGCAAGCTGTTATCTGGCTTAAATTATTCTGAATACAATACTAAAAAAAATTATTAATCGTTTGATTAATTTTGACTTTTTGACCACAAAAGTCTGAACGAAATTTTTCTATTTTTGCGGCAGATAGTGACCTGTTAAACCTATAGCAATAATTATAGTCAGACAGAACTAATGTTGAAAAGACAACACACTTAATTGAAACTACTGTATCAGGGAAATGTTAAGAAAATACGAGTATCTCAATTTGATGTTGTTATATAGTACAGATTAAATAAAATTGTATCAATATTAATATAGTTACGTTTTACAACTATTCAGGGCAAAATGAGTTGGAATTTGCGTAGCTGCATCAGTCATATGAATTTTAAAAATATTTACTCTAAAATATTTCTTTTACTGCCGTTGCTATTTTTATCATTTGCCACTCTTGCCCAGGTAACAACCACTGTGAGCGGCGTAATAACTGATGCAAAAACCAATCAGACACTTCCATTTGTAAACGTATTTGCAGCTGATAGCTCTGTAAACATTACTGCTGATGAAGGGGGTAAATACATGTTGGTATCGAAACCGGGTAAGCCATTCAGCCAGATAAAGGTTTCCTTCGTAGGATATAAACCGACTACTATAAATGTAAAATCAGGCCAGGAACAGGTTATCAATATCAAATTGGTTCCTATAGCACAGCAGTTGAACGAAGTTGTGATTAAAGCAGGTAAAAAGACCAGGTACCGGAACAAAGATAATCCCGCAGTTGAACTGATACGACAGGTTATAGAACATAAAGAGCAAAACCGACCGGAAAGCTACGATTATGTGCAGAATAAGGAATACGACAAAATGATGTTTTCGGTGCTAAATGTCTCCCCAACAGTCGCCGATAAAAAGTTCTTCAGAAAATATAAGTTCCTGCTCGAAAACAGAGATAGCACTACTATACCGGGCAAAAATCTATTACCTATCTACCTTGACGAAAAATTAAGCCAAAACTATTACCGTAAATCTCCCGAAAAAAAGAAGACTATTCTGTTGGGTGAGAAAAGCGTAAACTTTGGCAGCTATATTGATAATGAGGGTCTTGGTCAGTACTTCAAACACATGTATTATGAGGTTGATATTTATAAAAATAATATCTTCCTGATGACCAACATGTTCCTGAGTCCGATATGCGATGCCGCCCCTACATTCTACAAATTCTTTATTACTGATACCATTGTTGTAAACAACGCAAAGGTGGTTGAGCTAAGCTTCACGCCGCGTAATACAACCGACATGTTGTTTGAAGGCAAGATTTACGTAACACTCGACGGGCATTATGCAGTTCAGCATGCAGCACTTACGGTTAATAAAAACATCAACCTGAACTTTGTAAAATCACTGCATGTAGACCAGGACTTTGAGCAAAATCCTGATCAAAGATATCATCTGAGCAAGAGTAATACTATAGTCGATTTTAGTTTCAATAAGAAAGGAAAAGGCGGTTTATTAGGTATAAGAACGATCACTTATAAGGACTACATAGTAAATAAGGCCATACCAGATACAACTTTTGATGGCCCGGCACTGGTAGAAAACGATGAAGCAAAAAGACGTAGTAATGATTTCTGGACGCAAAACCGTTTAGATACACTTACCAAAGCCGAATCAAAAGTTTATCATAACATTGATACGTTACAAAAGATGCCATCCTACCGCCGTACCATGGACATTTTAACGTTACTATTGGCGGGTTATAAATCATTTGGCCCATTTGAAATGGGGCCGGCGAATAGCTTTTATAGTTTTAACCCTGTTGAAGGTCTTAAGCTGAGGCTTGGCGGTCGTACAACTCCCGAACTGAGTAAGCGATATTATTTTGAAACCTATTTAGCTTATGGCTTTAAAGATGAAAAGTGGAAAGGCTTCTTAAGTGCTACCTATTCGATAAACAATAAATCTATTTACAAATTTCCTCAGGATTACGTGCGGGTGAGCTATCAAAAGGATACCAAGATCCCGGGCTTGGCATTGCAGTTTGTGCAGGAAGACAACTTCTTGTTATCATTTAAACGAGGTAATAACGACAAATACCTCTACAACGACTTTTATAAAGTGGATTATGTTCATGAATATGAAAGCCATTTCTCTTATAGTTTCGGTTTAAGAAGATGGACACAATCGCCTGCAGGTTCTTTATTCTTCACAAATGAGATAAACGGCGTTCCGAATAATGTAAATAGTATTACAACAGCAGAAATAACCGGTGAACTACGCTATGCCCCGCATGAACAATTTTACCAGGGCAAGATTTACCGCGTTGATATTCCTAACCAATACCCTATTTTTACCCTCGATTATACACAGGGTTTAAAAAACATATTCGACGGGCAATATGCTTATAAGAACCTCCATTTCGAAATTGATAAGCGTTTCTATTTATCGCAATTAGGTTTTGCGGATGTTACAGGCGAGGTCGCACATGTCTTTGGACAAGTTCCCTATCCGCTACTTTCCATCCCTCGTGCAAACCAGACGTATGCTTACGATCTTTACTCCTACAACCTGATGAATTTCCTGGAGTTTGTGGATGACCATTACGAAAGCATCCTGATCGATCAGCATTTCAACGGCTTTTTATTTAACAAAATACCATTATTTAAGAGATTGAAATGGCGCGAAACGCTTTCGTTTAAATCATTGTGGGGCGGTTTAAGGGACGAAAATAATCCATCGTTGCATTCATCATTATTCCAATTACCGGTTGATGAAAACGGCAGACCTACCACATTTGCCTTAGGCAAAACACCTTATATAGAAGGTAGCGTTGGTATTGAAAACATTTTTAAATTTGTAAGAGTTGATTTGGTTAGACGTTTCACCTATTTAGACAATCCTGATGTAGCTAAATGGGGTATCCGCACAAGGGTTCTCTTTACGTTTTAACCTGAAATCTACTAAAGATTATTTTAATTATGGCACATCAGACTTCATTACGTACCAATCTTCAATTGGGAATCTATAAAGTAATAGATCCTTTTGTGAAAGTGCTGATCAAATTAGGGCTTACACCTAACGCGGTTACCACAATAGGTTTTGTACTCAACCTCGGTGTTGCTGTGATTTTCATTATAGGTGCCGAAGAAGGCAACCGCGGTGATCTGACTTATGTTGGTTGGGCAGGAGCTTTGATTCTCTTCGCCGGTTTATTTGATATGCTGGATGGCCAGGTAGCAAGGCTAGGAAACATGAAATCAACATTTGGCGCCTTGTATGATTCTGTTCTTGACCGTTACAGCGAGTTGGTAATGTTCCTGGGTATCTGTTACTACCTTGTTGCACACCACTATTTCCTAAGCTCCATATTTGCCTTTATAGCTTTGATCGGTTCGATGATGGTAAGCTATGTTCGTGCCCGTGCAGAAGGCTTGGGTGTAGATATTAAAGGCGGATTGATGCAAAGACCAGAACGTGTTATCACCCTTGGTCTGTTTGCTATGCTATGTGGTGTTACCTCGTTATATATCGGCGGTAACTATAAATTATACGTTCCTGGAGTTAAATTCCATGTGTTCGAAACTATGTCGATTTTCACATTTCCTATTGTTGCGTTAGCCATATTAACCAACGCAACCGCTATCAGGCGACTGATAGATGCTAAAAAGGCACTGGAGAAAAAATAATGCAATACCCTCTTTTCAAATTAATGCGACTCCGTTTTATACTACTTATTGCTCTTTTATCCATAACATCTGCTTACGGGTATCCCAAAAAGTCAGATAAAGAGCCGGGTGGAGATAAGGGCGCCAATGTGGTTTACCCAACGCCCCCTGTGAGCAACGAAAGGCTGTTTTATGTGCAGCGTACCCCGAATGCCAATACAATAGTTTACGACCTGAATTTAAACAGCGATGGGAAACTGAATACCGAGCAGCCCGTAAAAGTCTATTGGTTGAAATATGCAGAAAAAGGACAAAAAGAGGAATTAAATTATATTCAACGTAAATTTGCATACGGATTAAATACAAAAGCGCTGAATAACGGCGGCTATGATATCAGATTTGTGTCATACAAGAAGTTTCCGCTTACTTTAATGAAGGGTGGGGACGGAAAATATCATATCTTCGCGTTAGTTGCGCAAAAGCAGGTAATACTCAACCGTATTTTTGTAAAGATTGAAGGTGGCAGCTTTTGGATACCTAACGTTGTTTACGTAGAGGTTAAAGGTACCGACCCGGAAACAGGCAAAGAAATAGTTGACCGTTTTAAACCCTGAAGTGATGAAAAAGAAATTTGTTTCCAATTCACAGGAATCTGTGAGAATGTTTAAGAGCGACCTCTTCGAGGCTTTATCAAAGGTTCATTTCCTTGTTCCGGTATTTATTTTTGTGCCAGTTATATTTTATTGTATTTACAGGTACTTCTTCACAACGGATTTGTCTGCGCTCCTTTTCATTGGGCTATTTTTCATTTCTTTATTTGTCTGGACCTTCGTCGAGTATATTATGCATCGTTTTGTATTCCATTATGCACCTCCCGATAAACCCTGGGCACAACGCATGCATTTTATCTTTCACGGTGTTCACCACGATTATCCAAGCGATGCAAAACGTTTAGTATTACCGCCATCAGTAAGTATTCCATTGGCAACAGGCTTCTTCTTTTTATTCAAAGCGATGCTGCCTGTTGATTATATCTGGGGCTTCTTCCCCGGTTTTATATTAGGCTACCTGATTTACGATGAAACCCACTATGCTATCCATCATTTCAACTTTAAAGGAAACATTTGGAAGAAAATTAAGCAGCACCACATGCTGCATCATTACCAGGATGCCGATAAAGGATATGGCGTAAGCTCCCCGCTTTGGGATAAGGTTTTCGATTCCGATTTCATTAAGAAATAACATGGACAGTGATACCGGTTCAAGTATTACAGTCAATGTACGGTCTGTAACTGTCGTTTCTATTGCATCCTTTGCATACTTGTTATTTTCGGCTTTTCTTGTTGGTTTTAAACCCGACCAGGTGGTCTTGGTTTTTCTTTTCAACCTGCTTTTTTATGCATCGGCCATTACCAGAAAATTTGTAACAGGTTTCACCATCTTCGTTGGATATTGGGTCATATTCGACTATATGAAGGCTTTCCCCAATTACGAATATGCGACAGTACATATAGCCGATGTATACAATTTTGAAAAACATTTATTCGGAATCCACTTCCAGGGTAAACTGCTTACCCCAAATGAATACTTGCGAATAAACAGCACAACATTTCTTGATGTGATGACCGGCTTCTTCTATTTGTGCTGGATACCTGTACCGATGGGCTTTGCTGTTTATTTGTTCTTCACTCGCAGAAGACAGTTTTTGTTGTTCCTGTTCACTTTTGTGCTGGTCAATTTCGTAGGGTTTATCGTTTACTATACCTTCCCTGTAGCGCCACCCTGGTATGTACAAGTTCACGGTTTTACTTTCCATGAACTTAGAGTTGGCAGTACAGCAGGTTTAGCTAAGTTCGATGCATATTTTAATGTGAGTATCTTTAAATCACTATATACCAAAGGGTCCAACGTCTTTGCGGCAATGCCTTCATTGCATTCCTCCTATCCTATTATTGTTATGTATTATGGTTTAAAGAACAAGGTTGGCAAAGCCAATATTTTCCTTGGCATAGTAATGATAGGTATATGGTTTTCTGCAGTGTATCTTAGTCATCATTATATATTAGACGTGCTGGCAGGTATACTGTGCGCTATTATTGGCATCTCCTTATTCAATCTCATAATGGCAAAAGTAGCGCCTTTCAGGAGATTTGTCGATAGCTACGAAAAGCTGATAAGGTAGAACATTGGGAAGCATATTGTACTAATTACTATACTTTTCGACAATTGTCCGGGTTGTCCATTATTTAAATAACATATCGATTTTATTGATTTAAAGTCATATTAAGGCCCTTTGAAGCCGACTTTGAGTATAAAGGCATGGCTTTTGCTATTCCTCTGCTGTCAATCTTATGAATACATACATGCCTTACACGAGAAAAACGATACTACTCCTTCTATTTTTATGCTGCTCCTATAGCTTATTTGCAAGCACAACTCGGATTGACGGCTTAGGCGTGCAGGATCAATCAAACACTAATTTAAATGCGATAGACAGTCTGAAAAAACAATTAAGCAGTGTTGAAGATGATTCGCTTAAGGCTTCATTATATAGTCAAATTGCAGCGCAGTACTTAAAATACGACTCCACTGTAAATAAAAGAGAACGCCATACCTATCAGAATGAGGCTATCAGCAATACGCTTTCGGCTATTCATCATTATTCAAAATACGACGACTCAGTAGGACTGCGTAATAGCTTTGATGTGCTGGCAAAAGTTTATCATACACAGCATAAATACATACAGGCCAAATGGTTTATCATACAGTCGAACTCTATATCAAGGATTCTAAATGACAATCCCAACATTATTGCCTCGTTACTTGAAATGGCTTCCATCAAAGCCGATATAAAGGATTATAAACTTGCTGTACACGATTTAAATGAAGCATTATCGATATCCTCCAAAAATCATATGCCGAAACAAGAGGCCGATGTTCAGTTGCATTATGCCCTATTTTATAATGTGACCAAGAACACCGAAAAAGCGGCCGCGGCTATGAAACGATATGCAGCCATTAATGACAGCATAAAGCGGGACAATGAAGCACGAACACTGGCTAAGTTAAAAACCTCCGACTCGCTGCAGCAGGTCAAAAAAAAAGTATATATGAGCAGCAGCGACAAAAAGAGCTTCTCAACCGCGATGATCTTATCATCATCCTTATAATCATTATCGCTTTAATCACTATTAGTTTATTGTTTCTTTACAGGCGTAAGCGCCGTGGCTTTTGGCGGTCAAAGATCAGGCACCATCACCATTCTGATAATAATTAGCAGACAGATAACATTTGTTTAAACCTGCCGTTTGATTAAACGTCAATAGGGTATATGAAGAGATTTTTTTTTGGAGGAATATCCGTATTAGTTATCCTGCTTACCTTTGTTTCTGCGGCTCCGCAGCGCATCAATAACGACCGTTTTAAAGACGAATTTCTAAATCGTATCAATAAAATACGTGCAAAGGGCTGTAACTGTGGTGTTACCTATTTTCCACCTGCCCCGCCAATGAAATGGAACGACGAATTGGAATTTGCTGCCCGAGGTCATGCGCTGGATATGTCGGAACGTCATTATTTTAGTCACACCAGCATAAATGGCAGAACGATGTCCGATCGCGCATTGGATGCAGGCTATGGCTTTAAAGGATATAAAACCTATGCCATAGGCGAAAATATTGCGCAAGGACAAACGAGTATCGCTGAAGTGATGAATGGCTGGCTGCACAGCGAAGGTCATTGCCGCAATCTGATGAACCCGGCTTTCCGGGAAGTTGGCATAGCCGAAATAGACAATTACTGGGTGCAAGATTTTGGAGGCCGTGAAGCATTTTCAGCACGTGAGCAGCAGATGATCAAAAGCGGCAGATACAAATTGGTGCAGAAAGAGATTTCACAAGGGCATTAATCCCATCCCATCAACTCCATTACCCTAATAAATTCAGGTTGTAATGGCGCTTCAATGGTTATTAGTTCTTCATTTACCGGGTGACTAAATGTTAAACGTGAAGCATGCAGCAACATGGTGGTCATTTCCCATTCCTCTTTAAATAGCTTATTTTGCTTATTGCAGCCATGTGTTCGGTCACCAATGATCGGGTGAAATATATGTGCGAAATGTTTACGCAATTGGTGCATGCGGCCTGTTTTTGGGGTTGCCTTGACCAGCGAGTATCTGGAAGTAGCATGCTTGCCAAACGGCACATCCAATTCAGCACGTTTTAAAGTGTGATAAGCAGTGAAAGCATCTTGTAATGTTCCGTTCTCCTTTCTTAACGGATAATCTATCTCACCTGAATCAGCCGTATGTCCTCGCAAAATGGCAAGGTACTTTTTGCTGACGAGATTATCCGCAAACTGCTTTTGCATTTCTACCTCAATAGCTTTTTCAAAAGCAAATAGCAGCACACCCCCCGTTTTTCTGTCAATCCGGTGAACAGGATAAACCTTCTGCCCCACCTGGTCGCGCAATAACTGCAGGGCAAACACTTCTACCTCCGCAGCGATATTTGAACGATGAACCAGCAGATCATGAGGTTTATTGATAGCGATCAGGTGTTCATCCCTGAAGATGATTTCCAGCATTATTGACCCGATTCTTTTGGAGTAGTACTATTCGGATCTGGTTTCGGTTTTCTCTCCATCGGGCCCCGTTTAAAAACGATGAGTCCGTTCAGGAAGTTTCGCAATAGCTGGTCGCCGCATGGCTTAAAATTAGGATGATCTTTATCGCGGAATATAGCTCCAAGCTCAGCTTTAGATGTACGGAAATTCACGAGGCTGCAAATATGAACAATGTCATCATCCCGCAGTTGCAACGCCACACGTAGTTTCTTCATGATATCATTATTGCTCATATCTCCAGTTTTATATTCAGCAAAGTTAATATTTACTCAAAACTTTTGACTTAAGACTTATTAGTACCTTTGCAGCCAAATTAAACGCTTGTGTGGGCAGAGAAATTAAAACTGAGTAAACAATTGGTGCGGTCGGTAACCGCCGCGGGGTACTTCACGCCAAAAGAGATACAATCCAAAACGCTCAGCCGGATAATCGGCGGACAGGATATAATTGCAATAGCTCCCGACGGCAGTGGAAAAACTACAGCCTATATCCTGGGTGTGCTAATGCGCTTAAAGTACGGCTTTGAGGAAGCACCGAGAGCGCTTATCCTGGTACCTGATAAGGAGAAGGTGCTTGAGGTTATAGACAAGTTTAACCTGTTAAACCAAAACACCAGCATCCGCATCGTGGGTTTATATCCCGAACCATCTATGCAAAACCAGTTGGATGCTTTAGCTGACGGAACTGATATTGTAGTGGCTACGCCCGACAGGGCCCGTGCCATTTACCTGAAACTGGGCTTAAACCTGAACAAGATCATGATGCTGGTGATTGATGACGCTGCAGAGATAGTAAGAAGTGGCGCTCAATTACCAGTAAGCGAATTGGCTAATAGTATAGTCAAATGCCAGCATCTGGTTTTTACACAAGTAATGCACGGCAAGCTGCAGCAAATGATCGATCCGTTTATGAATATGCCGGCGATTATAGAGATTGAAGAATTGAGTGGATCAAAAGCAGAAATACATGAACAATCTTTATATCACGTGCCTGATTTTAAAACCAAGCTTAGCCTGCTGACATTACTGCTAAAAGATACATCCGCTGAAAAGGCAGTAGTTTTTGTAGGCACACGTTTGAACGCCGAAAAGGTATACAGTCATCTTCGCTTAAGCTTTAAGAATGACGTTGCGATATTAAACCCTATGATGTTTGAATCAAAAGGCTTCAGCTCATTGGAGGAATTTAAAAAACAACAGCAGGTTAGGTTTTTGATTGTTGCTGATGAATTGGGCTTCAAATATGATCTGGATGACATCCCGTTATTGATACATGCCGAGATACCGGCTGATACGGACATTTTTGTTCATAGGATGATAAAAGATCCAAACGAGCCGGGTATTGTGCAATCTATCAGTATGGCAACCGATCTTGAATTGGCTTCGGTTAAAAAAATTGAACAAACTATTGGTCAAAAAATTACGGTGAATGAATTGCCTGAAAGCTTGAAAGTAATCGATCAGCACAAAGGCAAAAAGGCGGCTAAAGAGGATAAAGCTTCAAAAAATGAAGATTCTTTGCGTGGCTCAGCCTTTCATGAAAAGAAGGCCAGCAACAAAAAGGATTACAACTACAGCGCCGGCACCAAGGCGAAAATGAACAAGAAGAAAAAACATTAGCAAAATGAACGATCCATTTGATATTGAAATAAACGGTATAACCTACTCTATTTTCCCTGAAGGAGAGGATATTTATGCTGTTTTCAAAGAAGGTGAAGATTATTTGCGTATCCAAAAAGACACCGAATCGCATTGGCTCAAACTCGACCCTGAAACGGAAATGCCTTTTTTTGATAATGACGAAGAGGTAAATACCATTGGACGCGAAATAGCAGCCTATAAGGAAGAGTAAAAATTTTGTAACAGATTATAAATCTGTAGTTAGTCATTCGGATTAATGGCGGAAATGATTAGTTTTATTTTTATAACCCTAACTCATCATTTTTCGCAATTAAATTATGACTGCAAACCCGGCTGACGATTTTCAGAAAACCCCAACCCGACTTTATTCCTTAGACGCGCTGCGAGGATTCGACATGTTTTGGATCATGGGCGCCGAGGAAATATTTCATGCACTGGCTGATGCCACCAAGTGGGGCCCATTTGTGGCGATATCCAATCAATTGACACACCCTGCATGGAACGGTTTCCATTTGTATGATTTGATCTTCCCATTATTCCTTTTCATGGCAGGTGTATCTACCCCATTCTCTGTGGGCCGCGACCTTGAGAAAGGCAAATCGCGCCAGCAATTACTTTTCAGAGTAATTAAAAGAGGGCTTATCCTGATGTTATTAGGTATCATTTATAATAATGGTCTCAATATTAAACCAATAGCCGAAATACGCTTTGCCTCAGTTTTAGGCCGAATCGGTTTGGCTTATATGTTCGCCAATATCATCTACCTGTATTCGGTTGAAAAGTGGCAGATCTTCTGGTTCTGGGCTCTGATTATTGGATACTGGCTGTTATTAAAATTCACATCTGCTCCCGGCTTCCCGGCAGGTGACCTGACTATGCAAGGCAATTTTGCATCCTATATGGATAGAACTATCTTGCCCGGTCGCTTATACCTGAAGATACACGACCCGGAAGGTTTATTTTCAACTATCCCGGCAATTAGCACTGGATTATTAGGTATCTTGACAGGTATCACCTTAAAGAAAACAACACTTACTCAAGTGCAAAAAACCTTAAGAATGGCCATAGTCGGTATTATTTTCCTGGTACTGGCTCAACTATGGAACCTGGATTTTCCCATCAACAAAAACCTTTGGACAAGCTCGTTTGTACTAAATGTCGGAGGATTGAGCCTTTTGCTGATGGCACTATTTTATTATGTGATCGACGTATTGGGACATCAGAAATGGGCCTTCTTTTTCAAAGTAATTGGCATGAATTCCATCCTGATCTATATTTCAGGCAGATTTATTGATTGGGAATATGCAACTAAAGGCTTTTTTAACTGGCTGCTGTATTTCTTCAACGATCCTTACAAATTGGTAGTTGGAGCAATATGCTTTGTATTTATCAAATGGCTGTTTTTGTATTTTATGTATAAAAAGAAGGTTTTCTTACGTGTATAACATGCAAAGAAGAACATTTATCCATCTGTCAACATACACTGCTTTGGCGTTGACATTACCTTTTACTGAGAGTTGTTCGCCATCGCCGGAAACTATTGCGTCGCGGCCTTTTTTGTTCTCAAAACTGGCAGATAAAAAGACGATTGCTGAGGCAGGGATTGCTTATCGAAAAAAATTCCCGAAGGAGAATGATCAAATTGTTCTGAGTAACCTGCTTATCGGTGCTAAAACTTCACTGGATAAGTCGGTCATCGAAAAGCAATTGGATGACCGTATTCTGGACGATTTTAAAGCCGGCAAAACAGTAACAGCTGCGGGTTGGGTACTTTCGATTACCGAAGCCCGCCAGTGCGCCTTATACTCCATTTTAAACGCTTAAATCAGAACTATGCATACAGACGCCCGCGAATTACCCGACAACTCGTTAATAGAAGGCGACCTATGTATTATTGGCGCCGGTGCTGCCGGTATCAGTTTAGCATTGGAGTTTCTAAACACACAGCATAAGGTGATTCTGCTGGAAGGCGGTGGATTTGAGTATGAATCACAAATGCAGGATTTGTACAAAGGAAAAACCACCGGGCAGCGTTATTTCCCGTTAGAATCAGCAAGATTACATTACTTTGGCGGAACAACAGGTCATTGGGCAGGCTTTTGTTCAACACTTGACCCGATAGATTTCGAGAAACGGGATTGGGTACCCTATAGTGGTTGGCCGATCAAACGTTCTGACCTTGACCCTTACTATGCCCGTGCCCATAAAAATCTTGACCTGGGGCCTTACGAATATCAAGATACCTATTGGATCGAGAAAGAGCCAAAGCTTGATTCGCTCCCGTTCAATCATGCTGATGTCTATAACAAAATGTGGCAGTTTAGTCCGCCTACACGTTTCGGCACAAAGTATAAGGATACTATTGTTAAGGCACCGAATATTCATTTATATACTTATGCCAATGTGACCAACATTGATGCAAACGAACATGGTTCCACTATACAACAGGTAACAGTTAAAAACTTTGCAGGTAAAACGCATACGGTTAAAGCCACGCGTTTTGTTCTGGCCTGTTGTTCTATCCAAAATGCTCGTTTGCTTCTCGCTTCCAATAAACAGGCAAAGCAGGGTTTGGGTAACGACAATGACCTGGTGGGCCGCTACTTTATGGAGCATATTGAAATTAAATCTGCTGAATTGTGGCTGACTAAGCCTGAAGCATTAAAATTATATGCATGGGAATTTGGGAAAACCAAAGCAAGGGCCGAATTAGCTATCAGTGCTGAGAAACAGCGCGAATTAAAGATACTAAACGGCACTGCTTCATTTACTCCGTTGGAAGTCGCCCGTAAACAACCCGCATTTATTGATGTGTGGACAGCGGATACTGCGGAGACAAAAAAGAAAATGTCAAAATTTGATGCTGAAGAAAAAAAAGCATTGGCAAAAAATGGACATGATTCCTACCAGCTTTTTACCCGGATAGAGCAAGCTCCAAACCCTGACAGTCGCATTACACTTGATACCGAAGTCGATGCCTTAGGCATGCCACGTGCAATGCTACATTGGGTGCTCACACCACTGGAGAAAAGGAGCATTCGTGAAATTTATAAACTGATCGGCACAGAATTGGGAATAATTGAAAAAGGCCGTGTGAGATTAATGGAATACCTGCGCGATGAAAACGATAATAGCTGGCCCGAATTTACAGGCGGTGGTTGGCACCACATGGGTACTACACGCATGAGCGACAATCCTAAACAGGGCGTGGTTGATGCCAATTGCAAAATTCATGGCATCAGCAATTTGTTTGTAGCCGGGGCAGCATGCTATGCAACAGCCGGAGCACCAAACCCCACACTAACTTTGGTTGCGCTTACTATTCGGTTAGCAGATCATTTAAAACAGATAACCGCTTAAGCATCTACCGCATCATATACGATCACTTTCTCCCACAGGTGACTGCAGTTTTTGATAAACTCCAAATGAACAGGATGATTCTGATATGCTGCCTGCCCGGCCAGATCGCTAAAAAACATTAATTCAGATACGGCCCAGCTTTTATCAACCACGTCACGTTTTTCGGTGTCGGCAACAATACCTACACGCAATTCACGTACAGTCTCAATTTTAGACAGCGTCTTGACTCCTGCTACCAGCTTATCCCGATCTTCTTTCGAGCCTGGGTTTTTAAGCCAGAAAAATACGTGGTGAATGATCGGGTATTTATTTTCTGTAACCATTAAAGGCATAGCCGATGCGGCAGCAGTGCCAATAGCTAATGAAGCGGTAGTAGCAATAAATTTTCTTCTGTTTGATTTGTTCATGGTCCATTGAATGATACTCCAATTTTAATAAAAATATATATTCAAACTATATCAATTATCAGATCTATTTATTTACCTATAATTCAGCCACTTCAATTAAAAAATTTTACTTCCTGAACCTTAGACGATTAATTATGACGGCTATATAAGCTTAAAACAAGTACGCAACATTATCGTTACATTTAACGCATTTTAATTTATGATTAACAAATGAACATTTATATGAAAAGCTACATTTTAATAGTTGTTACCTTTTTAGGTCTTGGCCTTGCGTCATGTAAAAAGGAAAACTCATCTGGTACAACACACGTCAGTGTGAAGCTAACGGATGCACCAGGCCCTTATGATGCTGTTATACTAAGCATTAAAAGTGTTGTAATAGTAACAGATAAAGGACAACAAACAATTGCTATCGGTAATGGCCCTATCAACATCTTAGATTTCCGGTTAGGAAAGGATACATTGTTAGCTGCACAAGACATACCCGCCGGCAGCATTCAACAAATACGACTGGTATTGAACAGTACAGGTAATCGGGTTGTTATTGGCGGAATATCTTTTGATCTGACTACGCCAAGCGGCCAAACCTCTGGTGTAAAATTGAATGTTCATGATAATTTAACTGCTGGTATAGATTATACCCTGACGTTGGATTTTGATGCAGCGCAGTCAATCGTCTTAACAGGAAATGGCAAATACATCTTAAAACCTGTTATCCGTGCCATAGCCAATGCCGCTTCAGGTGCAATAAAAGGTGTTGTAAGCCCAGCAACCTCATCTCCAAAAGTTTACGCTATTACAGGTACTGATACGGTAGGTACGGTGGCGGATTCTACCGGAAAATTCTACTTTCCTGGTCTCCCAGCCGGAACTTATACGGTAAATTTTGAACCGGTTAGTCCATACGTAAATAAGACTGTAAGCAACGTCGCAGTAACCAACGGTAGTGTACAAGACATGGGGACAGTAACCATAACGCAATAACATATCCGATTGCAGCACAGGAAGAGGCTTAATTCGAAAGACTTGAGCCTCTTCTGTTTATAAGTTAAACTAATACCAGCCCCTCGGTCAAAGCTTTTTTATAAATCTCATCATTGAATTTATAATAAGTTGGCGAGCGATGCGCGCCTATATTTCGTTTTTCATCCAGACGCGAGATCAGGTCAAGCGCTATCAGTTTATTGGGAAAATTTGACGGATTGAGTTTTTTGCCAGAAAGCACTTCATAAAGAAGCTTAATTTCCTTCAGAGTAAATTTTGGCTGCAACAGATTTTTACCTATCGGAAAATGATACAGATCGATCCGCATAGCAAATAAGGCCGCTTGAGCCATCTCATCGTGATCAAAAGCCAACCCCGGCAACGCATCTACCGGGAACCAGGCACATTCGCTTGAAATATAATCAGCCTTAGGCTGAGCGTTTACTATATCAGTTATTGCATAAAACCCAACTGAAACTGTCTCGCTCAAAAGCCAGTTGTCTTTCTCAAGCTTCATTCCGGTCAATTCATAAAATTTTTCCTCATCAAAAGCGCCACGAGGGTTATTGCGTCCAATATCTCCAAAAGTTTTGAATTGCTTTAAAAACAGATTCTCAATTCCTGTGCGCCAGGTTGTGATCCTTGCAGCTGCCTCATCCAGGTTCTCATTCTTTCTTACAAAACCACCGGGCATACACCATTTAGTTAGCAATTTATTTTTGACCAGCAACAATTTTAGCACACCATCGTGATAACCAAAAATTGCGCAATCCACAGTCAAACCAGGACGATATTCCAGGTATCCTTCATCAAAAAAAGCTCTCGTTTCACTCAGTGTCTCCATTATTTATAGCTAATCATAATTTATTTATTAAAATTTAATAAATGTATAAATAAATTACATACCTTCATTTATTAAAATCTAATAAATAAAAATACTTACTGCAAATCCAATAAATGCTAATCAAATTATAAACCCAATGTCAATCAAAAAATCATTTCTTTATGCTGGGGGCGCAGGGCTTTTAGCCGCAGTATTTTCCTTCTCGAATCGTGGAGGTAATAACGAATTGCCAGGTACAGTCCGCTCCTGGTCTACACTGATCCGCTCTTCCAATGATGGCGCTGCTTACCGCGATTTAAATAAAAACGGGAAAATGGATGTTTATGAAGATCCGAAGCAGCCTGTCGATAAGCGTGTTCAGGATCTACTTAAACAAATGACACTTGAAGAAAAGGCTGGCATGATGTTTTATTCACCTGTACGGGTAAATAAAGATGGTACGATTGAAGAAGAGCCTGCTAAAGATTTTCTGTCAAGCATGTCGCCTGTAGGCACAAAAGAAATGGACTTGCGGCATATTACGCATTTCAACCTGTTTGCCACACCTGCGCCTGATACTTTAGCCATGTGGTATAACCGTATGCAGCAATATGCTGAAAAAACTCGTTTAGGCATTCCACTTACCATAGCATCCGACCCACGTAATCAGAGTGGCGCAGGTATTTTTGCAATGTCGGCCAAAACATTCTCTATGTGGCCCGACCCACTGGGCCTTGCAGCTATAGGTGACGAAAAGGAAACAGAAAAGTTTGCCAACATCTCGCGACAAGAGTATTTAGCAGTTGGTATCAGGCAGGGGCTGCATCCACAGGTCGATTTGGCAACTGAGCCCCGCTGGCCTCGTATTGCAGGAACATTCGGAGAGGACGCAGCCTTATCATCACGCATGACTATAGCCTATATCAAAGGTTACCAGGGCGAAAAACTTGGCGCAAACAGCGTTGCCATGATGACCAAGCACTTTCCGGGCGGCGGCCCTCAAAAAGAGGGCCTTGACCCGCACTTTGCATTCCAGAAAGGCCAGGTTTATCCCGGAAACAATTTTAAATATCACCTTATTCCGTTTGAAGCTGCTTTTAAAGCTGGGACGGCTGCTATCATGCCTTACTATGGCGTACCAATGGGACAGCCGAATGTTCCCGAAGTTGGTTTTTCTTACAACAAAGCCATCATCACCGAACTGCTCCGCAAAAAATATCACTATGATGGCGTGGTTTGTACCGATTGGGGCTTGGTATCCGATACAAAATTGGGTAACTTCAATTTTGTTGCAAGAGCATGGGGTGTTGAAAAGCTGAACACCGAAGAACGTGTTCAGCGAATTATTGATGCCGGCGTGGATCAGCTTGGCGGTGAAAATCTGCCTGATGTGATCGTGAAGCTGGTAAAAGAAGGAAAACTGAGCGAAAAACGCATTGATGAATCAATTACCAGGTTACTTCGCTTAAAATTTGAGTTAGGCTTGTTTGATAATCCATTTGTAGATGAAAAAAAAGCTGGAGAAATTGTCGGCAATGCAGAATTTATGAAAGCAGGACAAGATGCTATGCGTAAATCATTGACTCTGTTAAAAAATGATAATCACATCCTGCCGCTAACCCCTAACAAACTGAAAATCTACATAAAGAATATCGATCCAAAAGTTGCCGCTGAATATGGTACGGTTGTAAGTGATCCAAAGCAGGCTGATATTGCGATCATTAGATTACAAACTCCAAATTATCTCATTGAGGAAGCAAAAGGTAATTTCATTGCTCAATTGTTCCACTTTGGTGATTTGGATTTTAAGGGGCAGAAATTGCAGGATGTTCTTGATTTGGAAAAAGCTGTGCCTACTGTCGTTGATATCTATCTCGATCGCCCAGCAGTGATACCTGAGATCAACCAAAACGCCAAAGCATTAATTGCCAATTATGGTGCAAGCGATACTGCATTATTAGATGTAGTATTTGGTAAATACAAACCACAAGGCCACTTGCCTATCGAAATGCCTTCATCAATGGAGGCCGTACGGAATCAGAAGGAAGATTTGCCTTATGACTCCAAAGACCCGCTATACAAATTCGGCGCAGGTTTGAGCTATTAAAATATTAACCAGCAAAGCCTCATTCTAAAAAGATGAGGCTTTGCTTTTATATTGATATAGATTATTGCCTAACAGCCCACGCCAAACCATCCGGGCCGCCACCGACATCAATATGTCCGGTAACTTCCAGTTTTTTCAAATCAATGACTGCCACGTAATTATCAGCTGTGCAGCCTATGAACGCACGTGAACCATTTTGATCCATCAGAATGCCCGCAGCGCCGTGTCCAATGTTCACTTTCTTTATTTCCTTGCGTGATGCGGCATCGTATACTACTATATCTCCATTTCTAAGACTCGAAATCAGCACCATCTTTCCGTCCGGCGTAAATTGCAGGCGATTTGCACCCAAAACTTTTGCATCAATCTTATCTACCACTTTTTTACTGGCCAAATCAATGATGGCTATTGTTCCATCGTCTGCTGCTGCAGTCCATAACTGCTTGCCATCGGGCGATACATCAAAACCTTCTGATCCTCTTGAAACAGGGATAATCGTTTGCACCCAATCTTTACGCGGCTGCGGCCTGAAACCCGGTGGCGGGCCTCCTGCTGGTGCCATAGCGCCCTGCGGTGAATTACCTCCAGGTGGCGGGCCTCCAAATTGAACTAACGTATCTACCAATATACTTACTGTTCCCGAGCTCACATTGGTAGTATATATTCTGTTGGCATCAGGTGTAACATAGATCATATGTGTCCTGTCCTGCCCTGTTCCCATAACCCAATCAAACTGATTGGTTGCCGGATCAAGCCTGACCACAGCTTTTGAACCTTCAGCTGTAAACCATACCTTCCCGGCTGCAAAGGTGATACCATGCGGACCGAAAAATGGCTTGGTATCGATGCTTGGCAATGCTTTTTGATTAACCAGATCTATTACGTCAATCTCGTGCAATGAACCACCTCCATAAATAGTAACGTAAGCCTTCTTGCCGTCTGATGATGCAATAACCTCGTGCGGATCGGTCCCCACGGGCATCTTTGCTATTACCTTCAAAGTAGATGGATCAACTATAGCCAGCGTATGGTCAGTTTTGGATAATGCCAGTAATGCGTTCTTTGGAGTCGACTGAGCTAAACATGCGATTGCCGAAAGGCTTAATGCCGTTGCGGAGATTAGTCCCAATAAAAGGTGACTTCTATTTTTCATGGTTAAGGGGAATTAAATGTGGTGATGATCTTATTACAAATTTGTGAATTATTAAATTTTTTGCGTAAGCCTATTTTATTCAGGCATTTGTCCGCCATTGATCATATCAGAAACTATTCCTTTATGGCGTTTCTTTTCACCAATCACGACTCCGACCACATGCACTATGATAAAACCAATAATAAGATACATTGTGAACCCGTGTATCTCCTTAATGAAATGCATTTTCCTGAGAGCAGGTATACTGTCCCTAAATGCCAGGCATAAACCGGTAACTACCATTACTATCAGCAAAACATAAAACACAGCATAAAGTGTTTTGATCAACATCTCATTTCGTGAAGAAATCCTGTCCTCCTGCCGGGATAAAAACGATTGTTTGGCGGCTTTGATTTTGCGGATCAGTCTCTGATCAGCCAGTTCAAAAAACTCAAGTATAATCCTGAATAAGAACAGGCCAGCCAGCGCATAGCCCAAGTAAGTGTGTACTGCCCATACTTTATCACTTAAAGCAAATGCAACTGATCTGGCCTGATCTTCTGATACTTCAACTCCTTTTTCTTTCAGATTATCTGCTATTAATGACGCATTGGTCCATGCTTTCATTACAGTGGAGTTAATTAAAACTGTTAATAAAGAGCCTGTAATGATAATTGCATTTAACCAATGCCAAAGGCGTATAGTGGATGAATATTTTTTAGTGCGGGTTGCATCTACCTCTGCAACCGGGGCCGTTGCTATTAATTCCATATCATTAATTTAATGACACGAAGAAAAAGCATATCAGGAAAGTATTACAATGAAATAGATCGAAGGGAGTAATGCATCGACGTAGGGCAGTTATTAGCAGATAGATTTTGCGTTAAAAGAGTATTATCGTCTATTTGCCGATGCAGAACTTCGAAAAAATATTATCCAGTAGATCATCAGTAGTGACTGTTCCTGTAATCTCACCCAGATAATGTAATGCCTGCTTAATATCTATTGCCAGGAAATCGGAGGTAACTTGCGTGTCGATACCTTCCAAAAGGCGGATCAATGCAGACTCTGTTTTTTGTAAAGCTTCCAGGTGCCGAACATTGGTAACCAAAGTCTCGTCTCCGCTTAACTGATGTTTAACTGCGGAAGAATAAATCTTTTGCTTCAGTTCATCAATGTGCTGCTTTTGCTTGGCAGAAATGATAATAACGCTTTGGTTATGAGGCAATGACAATAATTGTTCCTCATTTAACAGATCAGCTTTATTGGCTACTACCAGCATGGTTACACCTGGCTTTTGCAAATTTTCCAGGTCATTGTTTAATTCTTCAATTTTGATTTCTGCGGCATCGAATACATAGATCAGTAGTGCCGATTGACTGATCTTTTCCATTGTCCGCTGTACCCCTATTTGCTCTATGGTATCAGTTGCTTCGCGGATTCCGGCTGTGTCGATCAGCCTGAAATTGATCCCGTTTATGTTTAGTACTTCTTCAATCGTATCACGTGTAGTGCCTGGTATATGGCTCACAATCGCGCGCTCTTCGTTCAGTAGCGCGTTCAACAAGGTTGATTTACCGGCATTTGGACGACCGGCAATTACTGTATTCACACCATTTTTAATCACATTCCCCAATTCAAACGATTGAATCAGTTGGCCGACGATCTTAACAATATTATGAATCAATTGCTTAAGCTGATCGCGATTGGCAAATTCTACATCTTCTTCAGAAAAATCAAGTTCCAATTCAACCAACGAGGCAAAGTTTACTAATCGCTCACGTAGTGCCTGCAACTGATTACTAAACCCACCACGTAATTGCTGCATAGCCACCTGTTGCGATGCTTTTGAGTTAGCAGCAATGAGGTCAGCTACTGCTTCCGCTTGTGAAAGGTCAAGCTGGCCATTCAAAAAAGCTCTTAACGTAAACTCGCCTGGTTTGGCAGAACGGGCACCTTTTTTAATCAATAGTTTGATAATCGACTCGATAATATAATTCGAGCCGTGACAGGATATTTCCACCACATTCTCCCTGGTATAGGAACGTGGCGCAACAAATAAAGAAATCAGTACCTCATCCAGCAACAGATCGTCGTCCATAATTTGACCGAAATGAATAGTATGCGATTCTTGTTTGGTCAGGTCTTTACCTTTAAACACACAGTTGGCAATTGTAATCGCATCCGGACCGGATAGCCTTATCACAGCAATAGCTCCTACTCCATTGGGTGTTGCCAGGGCAACTATGGTTTCTTCTTTAATATTTGTCATTAGTCATTGGTCATCAGTCATTTGGAGACCGCGACATATTAAGTTTGCAAAAATCGCTATTTACAGCCTGATTTTTATTCGTCAAGTGTAAAATATTAAACTGTAATTTTGGAACATGGTCAATGCTATTCCATACGAGTTCGTGTTCGATTATTTGCCATCTGATATAATCGTACGGAAAATGTTCGGCATGCACTATATCTATTGGCGGAAAAAGATCATGATGATACTGCGCCGAAGACTTAACGAACCTGAGTTTAACGGCGTTTGGGTGGCTACAAACAGAGTACATCACGAAAGCCTGGAAAAAGATGTGCCCGATCTGGGCCCCTTCTTTTGGGCAGGGACTGAACAGCGTGGTAATTGGCTGCTAATACAGGATGGTGTGGAGGGTTTTGAGGAAGCAGCGATTAAAGTTTGTGAACTGATCTCGCACAACGACCCACGCATCGGTAACCTGACAGAAAAAGCTCCGCTCTGAGCAATATTTATTTTACTTTCGCAGCATTATGGTAACTTTCTTTGAAGCTTCGCTTGAAACGGTATCGGTTCATCACATTGGCAACCAGGCGCAAAATGAAATGTATGCACTATCGGATCAGCCTCTTTCATTTAAAGACGAGGTGATTCCGCAATTGCTCTTACAGTATTTCCTGCGACCATTTGAAAAAGCAAACGAAGTTTACCATCTGATGCATAGCGGCGGCAACTTAGATCTGAATGAAGTTCATCATTACGTTACCGGTATTTTTGAGGACAACAGCCAATTTCATGAGCTATCTGAACAAATAGCAAAGCACTTATATAATGCATCCAATCATCCCAACATCAAACCGGGTGAGTTGTATGTGGCACATTTCAAAAATGTGCAGATAGAGGGTAATCTGCTGGAAGCTGTCGGCATTTTTAAGTCAGAAAATAAAGAAACCTACCTGAAGGTTTATCCGGAACAAGGCGGTTTTGGAATGGATTACGAAGAGAACGCCATCAACATTAATAAACTGGATAAAGGCGCGCTCATTTTCAACATAGAAAAAGAAAACGGCTACAAAGTGGTTGTAGTTGACCATACTAACCGTGGCCAGGACACGGCTGCTTACTGGAAAGACAACTTTCTGCAATTAAAGATCCGCAACGATAGCTTTAACCAAACCACAAACACTTTAGGCATTTACAAAAATTTCATCACCCAAAAACTGGATGATGAGTTTGAGCTAAGCAAAGCCGATAAAATCGACCTGCTGAATAAGTCCATGAAATATTTTAAGGAGAAAGACACCTTTGACATGGATGAATTTACAGGCGAAGTATTGGGCAATCCGCAGGCTATCGAGTCATTTAAAAACTATAAAAACCAGTACGAGCAAGAATACGAGATGCCAATTGCCGATGTTTTTGAGATATCTGGCAACGCCGTAAAAAAGCAACAGCGGGTATATAAAAGCGTGTTAAAGCTGGATAAAAACTTCCATATTTATATTCACGGCGACAGGGAGTTGATAGAGAAAGGCTTCGACGACGGCAAATCGATGAATTATTATAAAGTTTTTTTCAGGGAAGAACAATAACCTTAGTTGGTGCCCTAGTATTTCTAAAAATGTTAGCTATTATACGCTAAACGCATAAAATCTCTCACTTCGTCATTCACATCATCCACATGCAGCATCCTGAAATGATGGTTAAACTGCATGTCTCCAGACACTTGCGCAATTTTTTGAAAACAAAAGTTGTCTTCATAACGTTCTCTTAATGGAAAAACAACATGAATGAAGTTTTTCCCTAATTGAGTTATATATGCTATTCTTTTATGTGAGTTGGCTACGCCGATCATGGTCTTTGCCGGATGCAAAGTTACCGGCGCGACTTTTTGGAACTCATTTACAAAATGATGAAAAAGTGCCAAGGTGTGTTCAGACTTACCATTTAAGAAACTCCCCAGGTAATTATAATAATCTTCCATATAAATTCGTTATTTCTCAATTATTAACTAAATATTTAATTAAAGTTTTTTATAATTGCATCTCATTTAAACCTTATCAAATGCGATTTCTAATTCTAAACGCCCTATTATTATTTTCCATCGGTGCTTTTGCACAAAATAGCAAATTAAAAGATACTTCTGTCAGGTTAACACCCCAGGTTAGAAGTGAGCTCATCAAAGAATCAAAAAAGAACGGAAAATTAGATTACTGGACACCGATAAAAGGCCACGAGCTTGATGGTGAACGAATTGAACATGATTTTTATGTTTCTAAAGAAGATGCTGCCCTTATTAAGTGGACTTATCAGTTAACCATTACCGGTGTTAAAAACAAAGCTGATATCATCTCATTATATGAAGACCTCAGGGGGCGTCAAGCCAGTAACAGTGAATTAAATTATATTGATTACGCTTACCGAAAAGCCTTGGAAAAACGCGCGAAATCCATCGCGTACGACGAATAATAAGTCAAAATCTTCCTTTTAAACTTCGCGTGAAAATACTGTCATAAATACCGTGAAAACACGCTTTCACCTGGTAACGGGTATATCTAACTTTATACCTGTAAAAGTAACCATTTGGTATTATTAAGTTAAAAATGGCTTTTGCGTTTATCGTTAATTTCACTTATCAGAAAACCTTAAAACCATTGCGCTATGCCAGTAAATTACGGAATTTTAAGAGGTAAAGTGATCAACGCCATCCCTTACCAACACGGTACCGACCATTACCAGATCGAAATTGATGCAAACGGGACTTTGTACCGGATTGCAGTTGATGTTTATTCACAACTTGCTGGATCCGGGCAACAGTTCCGGCATGGAAAAAACAACCAAACATTGGAGACAGACAGGATGGTGATGTTTTACCAGGATACCGATTATGATCACCCGGTAATCAGTTCAATTTTGAATGCCCAGGTTGGTTTTACTCCAAAAAGTAACATGGATGAAAAGCTGCTGCTGGATTACAAACGTTATAACCCCGCGCTTTTCCCGGTTGATGAAATGAAAGTGGTACCACCAAAAGATGTTAACGGTAATCATGTTGATCTGAATGATAAAATAGATCCTTGGATACAACAGGCAAAAAATAACGATGATGCAGAAGTTTTTGCTTTCGGATCAGGTTGGGATGATAATGCACCCGGCTCACATCCCGCCAATCAGCATTACTTTAACCCCGACCCATCGTTGGGGATACACGATATTCACATGAACCAGGGTGATACAGGTCAAGAAGCGCAGTACAACGGTACGTGGCAAGATGGCGCCTTATTTTTTCATTTTAAGGATGCTGATAAATGGATAGCTTCATTTTTCCGCTTCCAGAATCAAACCCTGGATACAGACAATAACGGGAATGTAAGCCACACGCACCAGACAGCAGTAGCCTAAAACTTCTCTTCGATACCCAGTCCGAAGAGTGCAAAATCATACTTAACCGGGTCTTGCGGATCAAATTCTCGCAGGCGCCCGGTTAATTCAACGGCTGTTTGCCAATCGGTTTGCTTACGGTCAATTAGTTTCAGCTTACGGGATACCCTATCCACATGCAGATCGCATGGCATAATTAGATCAGAAGAGTTGATCTTATCCCAGATACCAAAATCTACTCCGCAATTATCCTTGCGTACCATCCACCGCAGAAACATATTTAATCGTTTACAGGTCGACTTTTGAGAAGGGGATGATACGTGCTTTTTTGTGCGATGGGGATAATCGGGTAAGGAGAAGAAGTATTTTCTGAAATAGTTCAGGTAGTTTTCAATCGGTTCACTACTGACATCCGTATTATGGCCTTTGCGCTCATGTTTCGAGTGCCTCAGCATGACACCTTCTTTTTGTGCAGGAGGTATAAATGCATCTTCTAAAGAATCATAATTAGAATAATGATGTCTGAAAAACGATATGAAATAAAGTGTATCTACATCATTAAAAGTGCGGTGCTTAAAGTGAAGCATTTTTTTCAGGTCAGGTTCCTCGTGATTGATAATGAAATCGTAAGGCGCACCATCCATCAAACTGATAAGTTCATTACATTTATTGATGATAGTTATACGCTGCCCCCAGGCTAAAGTAGCAGCCCAAAAGCCCATAATCTCTATATCCTGCTTGCGGGTAAACAGGTGAGGAATAGAAACCGGATCGTTTTTTATAAAATCCGGCTGGTTGTATTGTGCTACTTTGCTGTCGAGAAATGCTTTAAGATTTTCAATCATTACTGCTATTGCCGCTGCAACTGCTACTTATGATAGCGCTTGTTTCAGATCATCAATAAGATCATCAATATCTTCTACCCCTACACTTAATCGCAGCAAATTGTCTACTACTCCTGCTTTTTCACGTTCTTCTTTTGGAATAGAAGCATGCGTCATAGTTACCGGGTGATTAATCAATGACTCCACCCCGCCTAATGATTCAGCCAGTGAAAACACTTTAAATGATGAAGCTATTCTGAATGTTTCTTTCAGATCGGCTCCTTTCAGGGTGATCGATATCATCCCGCCAAAATCACGCATTTGCTTTTTGGCGATATCATGATTGGGGTGATCGGTAAAGCCCGGCCAGTATATTTTGTCTACACGCGGATGTATCTTTAAAAACTCAGCTACTTTGCGGCCGTTTTCGCAATGCGCTTTCATACGAAGGTGCAGGGTTTTGATACCACGCAGCACCAGGAAGCTATCCATCGGTCCGGGAGTAGCGCCACACGCGTTATAGATGAACCAGAGCTTTTTGTACAGGTCCTCATCATTCATCATCAACGCTCCCATTACCACATCACTGTGCCCTCCAATGTATTTGGTAACCGAATGCATCACGATAGTAGCGCCCATATCCATCGGGTTTTGCAGGTATGGTGAAGCAAAGGTATTATCTACCACCAGCATTAAACCTTTTGTTTTAGTAATTTCAGCTACTTTTTCAATATCAATTACTTGCA
This sequence comes from Bacteroidota bacterium, assembly GCA_018266915.1. Classification (GTDB taxonomy): domain Bacteria; phylum Bacteroidota; class Bacteroidia; order Sphingobacteriales; family Sphingobacteriaceae; genus Mucilaginibacter. Next base: position 65,766 of record JAFDZM010000061.1, read on the forward strand.
TTGTAGGATTTGTCGGTGTTTCGATCCAAACAAGCTTAGTATTTTCGTTTATATAGTCATTGATGATCTCTGGTTTGGAGAGATCAAGAAAATGAAATTTGATACCATAGTTAGCAAACACTTTCGTGAAGATTCGGTACGAACCTCCATACAAATCATTGCCAGTAATGACTTCATCACCCGGCTTCAGCAACTTCATTACGGCATCTGTTGCCCCCATACCGCTTGAAAAAGCCAGGCCGTATTTAGCATTTTCCAAAGCCGCCAAACAATCTTCCAAAGCTCTGCGTGTGGGATTAGTACCACGGGAATATTCATAGCCCTTATTATCTCCGGGCGCTTTTTGCCAGTAGGTTGATGTCTGGTATATCGGGGTCATGATAGCCCCGGTAGTTGGATCAGGCTCCTGCCCTGCATGTATGGCTTTAGTTGCGAATTTCATTTTTGATAGTTTGAATGTTGTAAAGTTGCAAAGTTGAAAGGTTGTTTTTGTCCGGCTTTAGTAACATTCCAACTTTAAAACTTTTCAACGTTACTACAATTAATACGCCCTTGCAAACAACACCCTTTGCGTAGACGGTTTGCCTGTCAGGATACATTTACCTGCTTCTTGTTTGTTATTCAATGGGATACAACGTATAGTCGCTTTGGTTTCTTCTTTTATGCGTTGTTCTGTTTCAGCAGTGCCATCCCAATGGGCTGATAAAAATCCAGGCTCTTCATCCAGCAGACGTTTAAACTCTTCGTAGCTATCTACCTCTTTGGTATTTTCAGATCTGAAGTTTAGTGCCTTTTGATAAATTTTTTGCTGAATATCTTCCAGTAACTGCTCAATTCTGCCTGCTAATCCTTCTTGAGAAACAGTTTCCTTAGTTTTTGTATCCCGTCGCGCCAGCTCAACCGTACCATTCTGCATATCGCGGCTGCCGATAGCCACTCGTACAGGCACTCCCTTCAATTCATACTCAGCAAACTTAGCACCAGGACGGTGTGTATCGCGGTTATCGAACTTAACCGAGATATTCTTCGCTTTCAATTCTTTGCTAAGGGCATTTACGTAGGCAGTAATATTCTCTAACTCTTCGTCATGCTTATAAATTGGCACCACCACTACCTGTATAGGCGCTAGTTTAGGAGGCAACACTAAACCTGCATCATCTGAATGCGACATGATTAATGCACCGATCAAACGTGTTGAAACACCCCATGAAGTAGCCCAAACATAATCCAGTTTATTTTCCTTGTTGGTGAACTTCACATCAAAAGCTTTGGCAAAATTCTGTCCCAGGAAGTGGGAAGTACCTGCCTGTAAGGCTTTCCCATCTTGCATTAATGCCTCGATACAATAAGTATCCAATGCACCTGCAAAACGCTCGTTTGGCGTTTTGCGGCCCCTTACCACAGGCAATGCCAGCCAGTTTTCAGCAAAGTCGGCATAAACTTCAAGCATTTGTTCGGTTTCAGCAATAGCTTCTTCAGCGGTAGCGTGTGCGGTATGCCCCTCCTGCCATAAGAATTCGCTGGTACGCAGGAACAAACGTGTACGCATCTCCCATCTCACCACATTGGCCCATTGATTCACCAAAATTGGCAGGTCGCGGTATGATTGTATCCAGCCTTTATAGGTATTCCAGATGATCGTCTCAGAAGTTGGACGAACGATCAGCTCTTCTTCCAATTTTGCTTCTTCGTCTACCACAATATTGCCTTCACCATCGTTTTTCAGGCGGTAGTGGGTAATTACAGCGCATTCCTTTGCAAAGCCTTCCACGTGACTGGCTTCTTTTGAAAAGAATGATTTTGGGATAAATAGAGGGAAATAAGCGTTAGTATGACCGGTGTCTTTAAACATTTTGTCCAATACCGCCTGCATTTTCTCCCAAATAGAATAACCATAGGGCTTAATGATCATACAACCCCTAACAGGTGAATATTCGGCCATATCAGCCTTAATTACCAGGTCATTATACCATTGCGAATAGTCTTCCTCTTTACTAATGATCCCTTTGCTCATATTATATCTTAGTGAATTTGTATAAGCGCCAAATTTATAAATTTAAATGTTACCCTGAACTGATTTTCGCTATACAAACCTATCGGCATTAAATACCCATATTTGTACACATTTTGGAAATGCTGCAGCCACATATCAATTATCAGTTTAAGTCGACCGTATGGCGGTTGGAGATCGACCCGATAACCAATATTTTATTTGCCGAAATAAGGGATAATAGCGATAAAAGAGTTTCATTTTCAGCAATCAATCTCGAAAACGGCGAAATTTATTTCGACGACCTGCAAACAGAAGAAAGATGGCTGACCGGCATCGAAACTGCCTATGATGGCACATTGCTATTACACAACTATCAGTCTGAAAATGGCCCGGTACATAAAGGTTTAATAGCGATTGAAGGCAAAACAGGAAAAACTATCTGGAGCAACTATACGCATGCTTTCGATCATTTGTCTGAAAACGGGCCGGTGATTTATGATTCTAGGCTACAGCCACTGCAATTATTACTCTCTGATATAAAGTCAGGGATTATTGTGAGATCATATCAGTCGCAGATTGATCTGGAAATAGAAAATCAAATTATTTTACCCGATATTATTCCGGTCGAAGCCCTATCTTCATTATCGTTACAGTTAAAAACTTTCGGTAATACCTTACATTACCTTGAACATAATAATTTGAGAATTGTATCTTTGCACGCGTTTGCAGATGGGACACTGCAGCAGCTTTTGTATATATTTACTACAGATAATAAGATCGTTTATCAAGATTTGTTGAATGATGATATACAAAAACTGCAACCTGAGTCGTTTCTACTGCGTAAGGATCAGTTAATCTACCTTACCCGCAAATCAATATTAAAAGTTTTAAACTTAGATACGTTTTAACACTAAAATGAACTTCAAATTATTATTAACCATCTTCCTGTCAGCCTTTTCCATATCAGTTTTTGCAAAGCCATTAGCGGATTCAGTAGGGGTTGAGAACCATGACGGGAAAAAGGTAATCCTGCACAAATTAGATCCAAAAGATAATTTCTATTCAATAGGCCGGCGCTACAATGTGAGTCCAAAGGCCATCATGAAATTTAATCCTAATGCAAAAATGTCGATCGGCAATATTATCAAAGTTCCAACCGACAGACCATTTGTGGAAACAGCGCCGGCAGTTGTAAAAAGCAACCCGGTTCATCAAAATAAACCGGTACAACAGCCAGTAGAAAACAAACCACAACAGCAACAACCACAGAGTCAACCTGCAAATACCACGACAGATAATAGTGTCCCAACTCAATATAAAGTATCAGCTGGCGAAACATTATATGCTATATCCAAACGTTTTAATACTACCGTCGAGGATATTGTTAATCTGAATGGATTAAAATCGAATAGTATTAGTCCCGGTCAGGTATTGTTGGTAAAATCAAATACAGCTGCACCTCAGTCAGCTCCTGCTCAAATACAACCTACCACACAAAATCAACAGGTTCAAACTCAACAAACAGAACCTGTGGTAGCTACACGCGATTCTACTTCACCTGATAGCAGTCACCATATCAACAATGCCAACAAGTTTGGTATTTATGAAAAAGACGAAAAAGGCGTGGCCACCTGGATGGACGACGATGGTCTCGACCCCAATAAAATGTTGGTATTGCACCGCACTGCTCCTATCGGAACGGTAATAAAAATCACCAATGTAATGACTAATCGTACTACCTTTGCAAAGGTGGTGGGCCGCTTTACCGATAACGAGCAAACCAAAGATGTGATCATTGTGATGACGAAAAACGTTGCAACAGCATTAGGCGCTTTGGATAAACGCTTCCAGGTAAATTTGAGCTACGGCACATCCGAACCAAACAATTAATTTCGGGACTTGTAAACAATCATGCATAACCAGGACTCGAATAATTCGAAGCCATTCATTATGGGCATAGCCGGCGGGAGCGGCTCGGGCAAAACCTTTTTTCTCAATCGTTTCCTTGATCATTTCACCAGCGATGAAATTTGTTTGGTATCGCAGGATGATTACTATTTCCCGGTCGGTCATACCATGACTAAAGAGGAAAACAAGATTTATAATTTCGACGCTCCGGAAACTATTGATCGTGAGCACTTTTATGCAGATATCACTAAGCTGATTAATGGAGAGACTATCTATAAAAAAGAATACACTTTTAACAACCCGGATGTTGTTCCGAAAATATTAGAGATAAAGCCCGCACCTATTATGATAGTTGAGGGCTTATTTATTTTCCACTTCAAGGAGATTGCCAATCTGCTCGACCTAAGAGTATTTATCGAGGCTGATGAAGACGTAGCTCTTTCGCGTCGTTTAAAACGTGACCTGGAAGAGCGGGGTTATTCCAATGAAGATGCGATGTATAAATGGGAAAATCATGTAATGCCTGCTTATAAAGAATTCCTCCTGCCTTATAGAAATGTATGCGAACAGGTGATCGTAAACAATACCCATATCGCAAACGACATTAACCGTGTCACGGAACAGATATCGAAAGAATTAAGGGAAAAAGCACTTTAATTTTATCTGAATAAATCATATTTTTCCACAGTATTTGCCATTCCCTTATTCATTGTATGCTGGTCTGATTTTCAGCGAAAATTTTATCTTTACAATTCATTCACCTTGTTTATGAATAATCGATTTGACCGTATCCTCCGGCTGGGTTATGGTTTTTCTTTACTGATCGTTTTAACGATCGGTGTGATATCCTATTTAACGCTACAAAGCTTGTTAAGAAGTAATCGGGCAGTAACGCATAGTAGCGAGGTGATGCAAAAGCTGGAAAAAGTACTCTCTCTAATGAAAGATGCAGAGACCGGACAGCGTGGTTACCTGCTCACTGGCCGTACTAATTTTCTCGAGCCTTATCATGGAGCTTATAATGAGGCGCTCGCCTTAACCGTAGAACTAACAAAGCTCACTGTCGACAATCCGCAGCAGCAAACTAACATAGCCACAATACATGATATACTGCGCAAGCGGATGGATATTTTACAACAACTGATTGATAAAAAGCAACGTGGACAGGCTATAGTACCTGAGGAACTGGATGGCGGCAAGTCGGCAATGGATGCATTAAGATTGGCGGTTTCAAAAGCTGAGGCCGATGAACAATTACTGCTGAATGCGCGAACTGAAAAACTGAACCGTTATATAACTATTGTACCCGTCTTTATCGTCCTTATCGTAATAGTTGCTTTGTCAATTACGGCTTACTCTTATAGAAACGTGATATCAGATATCCGTATAAAAGATCGTCTGCGCGCTGAATTAGAAGTTAGTGAACGGGAAACTGCGGCTTTGAATGAGGAGCTAACCGCAGCGAACGAAGAGATCACGGCATCCAACGAGGAACTCACATCCATTAACGAAGAACTCACCGAGGCCCGTGAAGAACTACAAAGCCTCAACGAATCACTTGAGAAAAAAGTTGAGGAACGCACCCAGGCCCTTGCCCGAAGCGAAGAAGAAACACAGGTGCTGAACGAGGAACTTACCGCCACAAATGAAGAACTTGCTGCAGCCAATGAGGAGTTGCAAACTACTAATGAAGAATTGGCTGACAATGAACGTCGTCTTCAGCAATTGTTACAGGAAATGATTCTGGCCGAGGAGCGCAGCGCTAAGCTTGCATCCATTGTTGAGTCAACGGATGATGCTGTTATCAGCAAAACACTGGAAGGTATCATTACCAGTTGGAACCGGGGTGCGGAACGAACCTTCGGCTATTCAGAACAGGAAATGATCGGAGAATCGATCTTAAAGCTCATCCCGGAAGATCGCCATTATGAAGAACCACAGATCATATCCAGATTAAAAAAAGGTGAACGCATTGATCATTTCGAGACAATACGACAAAGAAAAGACGGTTCATTGATTAATGTATCGCTAACCATTTCGCCAATACGCAATAACGCTGGTGAAATTACAGGCGTCTCCAAAATTGCCCGTGATATTACCGAGCAAAAACGTGATGAGCAGCGCAAGAATGACTTTATAGGAATGGCCAGCCATGAACTTAAAACCCCTTTAACTTCGCTGACCGCGCTTATCCAGGTGCTGCAACAAAAAGTAAAAGACAACGATCATCAATTTATAAATAATGTGCTCGTCAAAGCCAATTTGCAGACAAAAAAGATGGCCGGACTGATTAACGGCTTTCTCAATGTGTCACGACTGGAGTCAGGTAAGTTATTGATCGAACAGCATCCTTTTGAGCTCAACGAGTTGATCGACGAAATGATTGATGAAGTACGTCTTAGTGTAAGTACCCATACGTTTGTATTTGAACCTGCCGGTGAGCTAACCGTAGACGCTGACCGCGAAAAAATCGGCTCTGTTTTGTCTAACCTGCTTTCTAATGCGGTTAAATACTCGCCAAGGAGTAAGTTTATAACTGTTAAATGTACTACCGGACCAGAAGTGGTAACGGTAAGTGTACAAGATGAAGGGATAGGCATCAACCCACAAGATCTGGAGCGCCTGTTCGACCGCTATTACCGCGTCCAAAGTGAGCACACTAAGCACATATCAGGGTTCGGCGTCGGACTATATCTAAGTGCCGAGATTATAGAACGCCATGGCGGTACTATTTGGGTCGAAAGTGAAAAAGATAAGGGTTCGACATTTTATTTTACACTCCCATTGGCGTAATTCCCGTTTTATATTGCCATTTCAGGCACGTCACTTTCAATCACTAATTTGCCTGCTGTAGCTGCTTCTATTTCTTCGACGCTTACGCCTGGTGCTCGTTCCAGCAATTTAAAACCACCTTCCGGAAGCACTTGTAATACGGCTAATTCTGTTACGATCTTTTTTACGCAGTTAATCCCCGTAAGCGGAAGAGTGCATTCAGGTAATAGCTTTGATTCGCCTGCTTTGTTCACATGCTGCATCGCCACGATGATGTTTTCTGCTGACGCTACCAAATCCATTGCGCCGCCCATCCCCTTTACCATTTTTCCGGGTATTTTCCAGCTTGCAATATCCCCGTTTTCTGATACTTCCATAGCTCCCAAAATAGTCAGATTGACTTTTTTGGCCCTAATCATCCCAAAACTCATAGCCGAATCAAAAATAGCAGAACCAGGCAAGATGGTAATAGTTTGTTTACCTGCATTGATCGTATCAGGGTCTTCTTCTCCTTCAAAAGGGAACGGGCCAATACCCAAAAGGCCATTTTCTGATTGTAACACAACATCCATTCCTTTTGGGATATAATTAGCTACCAGAGTTGGTATACCTATGCCCAGGTTAACGTAATAACCATCCTTTATTTCTTTTGCAATGCGTTTTGCTATTCCTTCTTTATCAAGCATTATCTTTTTTCCTTACCGTACGTTGTTCAATCCGTTTCTCATAATTCTCTCCCTTAAAAATCCGATGAACATAAATCCCCGGAGTATGAACATGATCGGGGTCTATTTCACCTGCTTCTACTAATTCTTCCACTTCGGCAATCGTCACTTTACCTGCCATGGCCATTACGGGATTAAAATTTCTTGCTGTTGACCGGTATACCAGATTGCCCATCGTGTCCCCCTTCCAGGCTTTTACAATAGCAAAATCAGCGTCGAATGCCATTTCCATTAGGTAATCTTTGCCGTTAAAATTGCGTATTTCTTTACCTACAGCCACTTCAGTACCGATACCTGCTGGTGTAAAAACGGCAGGCATACCGTAACCAGCAGCCATGCAGCGTGTAGCTAAAGTTCCTTGTGGGACAAGTTCAACCTCTAACTCACCGCTTAATAATTGCCGTTCAAATTCTGCATTTTCTCCAACATAAGATGAGATCATTTTTTTTACCTGGCGTTGTTTTAGCATCAGGCCTATACCGAAATCATCTACACCCGCATTATTGGAAATACAAGTCAGATTTTTTACTCCCTTTTTCACAAGGGCTGCAATGCATTTTTCGGGTAATCCGCACAAGCCAAATCCGCCAAGCATAAGGGTCATGCCATCCTGAATATCATGGACAGCTTCGTCAGCGCTGCTAACAACTTTTAACACGATTTTTAGATTTAAATGATTTACAATAGATGTTGCCTGTAGAGGCTACATTACAAATAACGCAATTTTGATACGGATTTAGAACACGATTTTGAGATTAAATCGATTTATAAGATTAAAAATTGCCATCTTTTCAATCTTATAAATCCTGGCATCGTGTTCTACCACTTAATATTCTGGTCAATAAAAGCGATCAGGTCATCAGCCATAGCCTGCTGTTCTTTTTTACTGGGATGACCTGGGGTATTCTTGTAAGGGAAAATGTGCACGAATATCTTCTTATCACCAATCTGATCGACTGCTTTTTTGATGTATCCCGGCCATGGTGCACCTTCTTTCACGGCGTCCATGCTGCCCAATGCGCAAATGATCTGTGCCTTGGGATATTTACTTCTGATAGTTTTTACAAAATCCTTATAAGCTTTTATACATTGCTCGTCAGTTGGTGGCTTGGTGCCAAACCGGGCTTTGAACTGATCATTATCAGGCAGCTTAACGATCCAATTATCATTCTGAAAAAGGTTGATCACTACCAGGTCGGGTGTATATTTTGAGAAATCCCATTTACTCTCTGCATCCGTTGCGTCCAGGCGATAATACATTTCGGGCATGATCAATGGCGCCCAACTTACCATAATTCCAATGCCGCTGCGAGAGGTGCTATGCAGTTCTGCATCAAAATGACGGGCTGTTATTGATGCATAGCTTAAATAAGCGTTTTCGTAAGGTGCTGTTCCCCTATCCTGCCCGGTTGTGTCTTCAACGGCATACCCACAGGTAATGGAATTTCCGAAAAATTCTATTTTACGTTTTTGTTGTGACGGTGGAAGTAATATACTCGCATTTTTATCAAGCTCGAACCCATAAAACCAGGTTTTACCCATAGCCCATTCGCTTCGCTTAAATAATTCAATGGTATGATTGCCTGCTGAAAGACCAGTAGCCAGGGTATATTGCTTTTGAATACTATCAGGCTGAAGAACAGAGATCACTTTGCCATCTAGTATCACATTCCAGTAATCATTACCGTGTTCGTCTCTCAGGGTCGCTTGTATGAAGGACCCTTTAAAATTCATTTTGATGGAAGATGCCGACCATGAAAGTTCGGCTGCTTCGTCTGTCATGGCTATACGCCCCGAATAACGGATATGCATATCATGACTTTTAACAACAATATTCTGTGCATAGGAAGATGCCGCTGTCAGCGGTAGAACCAGCAAAAAGTACAGTTTTCTCATGTTCAGGTTGTATTCTGGTTATTTCAAATATACATAAGTTATTCCATCCCCGCCCCTGTCTGCATGCTCATCCTCCATCCTGTCAACCGCATCATATTTTTTCAGGTAATCGCGAATTAATTTACGCAATATCCCGTCGCCTTTACCATGTATGATCTTTAAATTATTAAAGCCCATCATCAAGGCCCGGTCAAGCATCTTTTCAATATCATATAAAGCTTCTTCACCACGTTTGCCACGCACATCAATCTCAGGGCTAAAGCTGGCGTAATCATTAGTCTGGCCGCCGAAACTCCTTCTGATCTCCTTAGGAACTTCTTTTTTGCTGATCCTTTGCACCCGGTTCTTTTTAGCCACTGTCCGAAGATCGCCAATGGCAATGATCAGGTTGTCTTTGTTGATCTCCATGATCTGGCCGGTAGTTTCGGAATCGTTGAGTTTCACCCAATCACCCGGCTTCAATTCTTCAGATATCGCAGGCTTAGCCGTTTCGGGCTTAATCGTATTTTTTTGTAGTTCCTGATTAAGGTTTTCGCGCAACTGCCGCGTTTTTTCCTTATCAGCCTTACTGCTTTTGATATCTGCAATGGTATTCTCCACCAGTTTATTAGCATTCAGAATGATATTCTTTGCTTCCTGTTTAGCATCGCGGATGAGCGCTTTTTTATTTTCTTCGAGATAACTTTTCAGTTTTTCATTTTCTGAAAGAAGTTCGCTTACCCTTTTTTGCTGTCTCTCCAGCTTTACTTTGGTATCGAATATTTCCTTCTTATCCCGCTCCAGGTCGACCAACAAAGTATCAACCTTCTTCTGATTGACACCTATCTTGTTTTTGGCCAAATTCAATACCTGTTGCGGCAAGCCAATTTTTTGGGCGATCTCAAAAGCATAGGAACTGCCCGGCTTCCCTACTTCCAGTATATAAAGCGGCCGCATCTCCACATTATCAAACAGCATGGAGGCGTTTTCTATGCCTTCGGTATTACTCGCAAAAACCTTCAGGTTAGAATAGTGCGTAGTAATTACCCCCCTTATTTTTTTATGGTTAAGTGTTTCCAATACAGCTTCAGCAATTGGTCCACCAAACTGGGGATCGGTACCTGTACCAAATTCATCTATCAATACCAGCGTTTTGCCATTCGCCATCTCCACAAAATCCTTCATTTTGGATAGATGGGCACTGTAGGTACTCAAATCGCTTTCAATGGATTGGTCATCGCCAATATCAACAAATATCTGCTTAAACACCCCTACTATACTATTATCCGCAGCAGGAATTAATAATCCAGCCTGTGCCATCATCTGCAACAGACCAACCGTTTTCATACAAACAGATTTACCACCTGCATTTGGCCCAGATACCACAACTATGCGTGTCGCTTCATCAACATTTACATTAAGCGGCACAACTGATTTCTGCTCTGCTTTAAAACTTAATAACAGCAACGGGTGCCTTGCATTGATAAGTTTTATTCTAGCCTCGTTCACAACTTCCGGCATAGAGGCCTCTATGTCAATAGCAAATAAAGCCTTAGCACGAACGAAATCCAATTTGGTTAACAGACTATGATATGATAACAATAATGACACGTATGGTCTAAGCTCATCGGTTAAAGCTGTCAGTATTTTTACAATTTCACGACGACGCTCAAACTCCAGGTCACGAATACGGTTGTTAAGGGTAAAAACTTCTTCCGGTTCAATGTAAACGGTTTGCCCCGACGATGACTCATCATGAATAAAGCCTTTGAGTTTACGTTTGTTCTCAGCTAGTAAAGGAATACACAAGCGGCCGTCGCGGATAGTCAATGATCCATCGGCAGTCCAGCCATTTGCAGCCGCATTTTTAAATATCTGGTCTATCTTTTTTCTTGCTTCCTGTTCAGCTTTTGCTATAGATGAGGTAAGTTCGGCTAACTCACGCGAAGCGTTCGGTTTGATCTTTCCTTTCTGATCGATCACCTGTTCGATCTTTTTTATAATCGATCTTTCTATCGGCAAATGTTCAAATAAAGCCTCCAGGTTAGGATATTGTCCTTCCCGGTCATTAAAATAGGCGATCACAGCAAAAACCGTCGCCAGGGATGCCTGCACCTGGTAAAACTCTTCCTCAGTTAAAAATGCGCCTTCAATCTTAGCTTTATTTGCCAGAGATTTTATGTCAAAAAAATGATGAATAGGTAATGCCTCATCATTTTCCAATATATTCTTAAACTCACTGGCCTGGCTCAGAAATTTGTGGATCTGGTCATAATTATTCATCACCTGTATCCGGTCAACCATTTGTTGGCCCATCACACTCAGACAATGCGCTTTAATCAGTTCCTTTATTTCTGTAAAGCCAAGTTTATCTACACTATGGGAGGGAATCAGCATGCGTTTTCTTTCGTGGCTTAATGTTTGGTTTAAGGGTTCTTTTGATGATCGGCTGCACAGGCTGTGGCTTAATCACCGATTGTGACTGGGCTTGTTTTGGCAGCTTGTTCAGTGAGTCCGTTCTCCTTTTATTGTCCTTATTTATTTTGTCGAGATTCAATTTATTAACAGAATCACTTTTAAGTTTAATAGTTGCTGTGATCTGTTCATAAATAGCTTCCATCTTTTCGGGATGGGCAGCATAATATTGAAAGCTTTTTTTAAACTGAAGCGAATCTGTATGGTACTTTCTGAAAACCATCAGGTATTTATCTGTTCCGTATTTGTATAGTGAATCAGGTAACTGCATCACATTATACATACTCCCATCCACAATATGAATATCAGTAAGCAGGTTAGTCATTTTATCTTGCGGAATTATTCCTTCAGGTGTTTTATTACTACTGCAGGCAGCCAGGAAAATCAATACTGAGAAAAACAGCTTATTATATTTATGCATTCTGTAATTTAGCGGCATTATTAAGCAAAACTACGGATAAATGAGCATTGCGGATAACATCAAACGCTTAAAAAACGAAACTGATACGATAAAAGTACAATTGGTCGCTGTATCAAAAACCAAACCGGAAGAAGAGATTATGGAGGCTTATGATGCAGGGCAGCGGGTATTTGGCGAGAACATGGTGCAGGAGTTGATTGATAAATATGAACATCTGCCAAAAGATATTGAATGGCACCTGATAGGACACCTGCAAAGTAATAAGGTGAAATACATTGCGCCTTTCATCAGCATGATTCAATCGGTAGACAGCATGAAGTTGTTACAGGAAATTGATAAACATGCCCAAAAACACAACAGGGTAATTGATTGCCTCTTACAGGTATACATTGCTGATGAGGAAACAAAATACGGGCTTGGCTTTGATGAGGCTATCGAACTATTACGCTCTGAAGAGTTTACGGCATTAAAAAATATCCGTATAAGGGGATTGATGGGTATAGCCACCAATACCGAAAATGAAAAGCAGATAAAAGAAGAGTTCTACGAACTGAAAACCTTTTTTGATGGTATAAAACAAAGCTTTTTCAGGAAGGAAGATTCTTTTGATACGCTATCAATGGGGATGTCGTCGGATTATAAAATAGCTATTGAGCAGGGCAGCAATATGGTTCGGCTTGGCAGTACTATTTTCGGTCAGAGAGTAATAAAACATTGGAAAAATAATTAATTGCCTAACATTATATATGCAGATAAATTTAAGAGTAGCCGCTAAAAGAGATTGTCCGCGCCTGCTTGAATTGGTACATGAATTGGCTTTATTTGAGAAAGCTCCCGAAGAAGTTACCGTTACACTGGAAGAATTTGAAGATGCAGGCTTTGGCGAAAAACCAGTTTGGAAAACGTTTGTTGCTGAAGTAGACGGATTAATTGTAGGGTTCGCTTTGTATTATATCCGTTATTCAACCTGGAAGGGCTGCCGGATGTACCTGGAAGATTTGATTGTAACCGAAGACTGGCGCGGCAAGGGCGTTGGTAAGCTGCTTTTTGACAGGCTGATAGTAGAAGCCCGCGAAATGGGCTTTAACGGCATGAGCTGGCAGGTATTGGATTGGAACGAGCCCGCTATTAAATTCTACAAAAAGTACGAGGCAGCGCTTGATGGCGCCTGGATAAACGGATCTTTATCAAAAGAACAGATAATGAATTAAGGTTATGAATTTGAGGTATATCCTTTTTGTGATAATCGCATGCAGCCTGGCTTCCTGTCAATGGGGAACATCGACAGAAGATAAACCTGCCATCACAACGGATACGCTTCAATTCGTTTATAAGAATACAAAACAAAAAGAGGTGGGTTTGACAATTGATGTCTCCTATCCTATTTTTAAAAATCAACCGGTTTTAAATGACTCATTGAATAATTATTTGAAGGGCCAAAAGGCGATAAGTAATCGTGATTTACATGCTGTAGTTCTCAGGCAGGACTCGAGCCTGACCATAATTGAAATAAATGAAAAGTCTGGCAAAAACACGATAACTCATTTCATTAACTGGAACACTAAAAAATCAAAATCTATAAAGCTCAATGATATCCTGATCGATCAATATTCAGATCAATTAAATAAAATTGCAGAAATGATATTCAGGAGCAACGAGAAGCTTAGTGCAACAGCCTCATTAAGTGGTTATACCTTTAAAAACGGCCAGTTTACCTTGAATAACAACTTTTTAATTACCCCCATAGGGCTAAAATTTCTTTTTAATAACGGCGAAGCTAAACCCGAAAGTTACGGGCAAATTGTATTGTTTGTTCCTTATTCACAAATTCTAACTTTACTGCGGCCCAATACGGTCATAGATCAATATCACAAATAATGCTTGTTTTCAAATTTGGAGGCGCATCGGTAAAGGATGCTGCGGGAGTGATCAACCTCTCAAACATTATAAAAAAGTACGCAGGCCAACAATTGCTGATCGTAGTTTCGGCGATGGGTAAAACCACCAATGCGCTGGAGAAACTGACCAAAGCTTATATCAATGGTTCTGATGACTTGCACACCGTTTTTGATGAGATCAAAGACTATCATTTCAACATCGTCACTGAGCTTTTTGCTCCGAATCATCCTGTTTTTAATGAAGTAGCAAATACCTTTGTAGAGATCGACTGGATGATAGAAGACGAGCCGCACGCCGACCATGATTTTATCTATGATCAGATCGTATCTATTGGTGAACTTGTGTCGACGCGGATTGTTGCCGCTTATTTAAATCAAACGGGTATTAAAACCCAATGGCTGGACGTACGTGGTTATGTACATACTGATAACAACTACCGCGAAGGCAATGTAAACTGGGAGAAAACCAGGACCAGCATCAGCCAGGAAATACCGGCTGTGCTTGACAAGAATATCGTGGTAACGCAAGGCTTTTTAGGTGGGACATCTGAAAATTTCACTACTACTTTAGGTCGAGAGGGCTCAGATTATACTGCTTCTATTTTTGCATCATGTTTGAATGCCGAATCCGTTACTACATGGAAAGATGTTCCGGGTATTTTGAATGCCGATCCAAAACATTTTACTGATACCGTTAAATTTAATGAGCTCAGCTACGCCGAAGCTATCGAAATGACCTACTATGGTGCAAGTGTGATCCACCCCAAAACCATAAAGCCATTGCAGAATGCCAAAATACCTTTGCTGGTAAAATCATTTAATGATCCCTCAGCAGAGGGTACCATCATCAAAGAATCAGCTGAGATGCATTTTGATAAGCCGGTGATCATCCTTAAACAAAACCAGGTATTGCTTTCCATATCTGCCCGTGATTATTCTTTTATATCAGAAGTTCATTTGAGCGAAATATTTAAATTATTTGCGCAGAACAATATCAAAGCTAATGTGATGCAGACCTCGGCTCTAAGTTTCAGCGTATGTTTCGACTTGAACCAGGAGCGTTTTGAAAAACTTTTATCAAGCTTTAGCCAGGATTTTAAGGTGAGATATAACAGTGAACTTACCCTGATCACCGTAAGACACTATAAGCTATACGATTTGAAAGGATTGGTAGAAAATCGTTCTATATTACTTGAGCAGGTGAGCCGGAACACTGCCCAAATGGTAGTTAAATAACAAATAATTTACTTATATTAAATAACTTATATAAGTTATTTAAATAAATAGATAAATCAATCCAGCAAACACAGCTGCAATAAAAGTATTCAAAAAATTAACGCCATTATTTGTCAGCAGGCGCTTTCTTTCCAGCAAAGCACCTAAAATGGAGTCGGATAGGTTACCAATAGTGCCAGCTAATATTATGATCCAGAAGCCCCGATGCCATCCCATGCTAAGCGCATAAATCAAAGCAATAATTGCAGATCCAATTACACCTATGAAAGTCCCTTCAAGGCTGACTACCCCATCCAGGCCCTTTGCATCTTTCTTCCACGAAATGATATTATAGAACCGCCTGCCATAGACCATACCCAACTCTGACGACAAAGTATCAGCTATAGCGGATGACAAACTTGCGGCCATCATGAAATTATATAATTGTGCTTTTTCAGGGAAAAAATAGCTTAATGCTCCTATCAGGCCTGCCACTCCACCATTGGCAAATACCTGCCCGGCATCTCTTTTTGTGGATTGATCATGTGTTACTTTAATTGAAGTTTTCTCTTTTTTCTTCCAGATAGTGGCAACAGTTCCCAGTATAAAAAATGTAGCCAACATTGATACACCGGTATATCCGGGACCTAAAAATATGAGAATAGCGATTATCGCTCCCATCAAAGCGCCGCCGAAAGTTAACTTCCTCGTCGCAATGCTTACAGCTACAATTGCAATCAACACTAAAATAAATGGCAGGGAACGATAAATGACCGGCATGTATATGATTAAAACTGCATCCAATTACGTTAATAGGTTTACAGAATTAAAATTTATTTTACATTTGTAGCAAACTTTAAATGATGAAAAAGATCAGCATATTACTTATTATCATAGGCGTAGCGGTAATCTTCTATTGCCTCTATTTTTTCCACCCATTACTGAATGCAGCCGATTCTGACACCATGAGCGTAAATCCGTCCGGTGTAAGATCACCACAATGGCCTTTATTTATAGGTATCCTTACCACCTTTGTGGGTATTTGCTTCTATTTCATTGGTGTTGGCGAAGAAAAAAAGAAAGCCGGAAAATAATTAGAGAATATTCTGTTCACATAAAAGGGATATAGCCGACTGGTTATATCCCTTTCTTTTTATAGTTGCAGAATAGATTATTTCTTGTGCATATGCCCTATTAAATAACCTATTATAAACATCAGCACAATAAGGCCCCACCATATGTATTGCAGCATTTGCATCCTCTCGATCTTCTTCTGAAGATCTCTTCGCTCCGATTCGGCAGATAGTTTAAGATTTTGCAGACGCATATTCTGCTGTTGCAGTTTGGCCAATGTTCCTCCTACTTCAACCGGCTTTTCTTTCTCAGTTTTATATTGTTTGGTAAAACCGCCCTGTTTCAAAAATTTCTCGCCCTTGGGTTTCAGGATCAGTTTATCGGGTAGCTCATAGTCGCCATGCTTTCCCGATTCAGCTATCAAGCCTTCTCGCAATAATATTTGTACCATAGCAAAGGCTGTTGCTTCATCCTGGTCAAACAGTTGCATTAGCTGAGGCCTGGTCAGGCTGTCCGGAATACCGAAGGCTTCCAGCACTGCATCCAGCATTTCGCACTCAAATTCATTCAGTTCAGTCATACGCACAAATTTGGTTATAAAACTTTAACAAGACAACGGCCAAATAACCACTCAGATCATAAAAGGTTCTTCTCGTAGATTTATTTCATCCCTGATTTGATGAAAAGTAAGCACCAACTATTTCGAAGTGTGAAGGGAGCTTTCAGTAGTCTCTGGAAATTGCTGCGGAAAGCTAAAAAACATCTTGAAGTGTTCACGTTCACAACGCCGTGAACGCTCGTGAACACCGTGAACACTGTATCGTCCGGAAATAGGTTTACCTTTCAACCCTCTGAAAAGCAATTCATGATCAACTACCGCATAGTGGGGCTGGACCAGCTTTTAGCTCAAATGAAAGCAAGCGTAACGCTGCCGGTTGACGGCGTTAAAAAAGACAAACCATGGTAATTTTGTACACGTAATGGATCCGGAAGGCAATAAGATCGAATTATGGGAGCCCAATGACGTGGAATTTGTCGAGACGGGCACAGTTACCACCAAATAAGAGTACCGTCATATCGAGTGTTTTTGTCTATTGTGTCACATCAATGATCCCTACAAATACGACAGCCACCACTGCCTATGTGTGCGTTTATAATTACCATACCATTTGCAGGGGTAATAAAATGCAGCCACCACAAATAGCCAGAAAAGATAAACAGCCCATAAAGGGAAGCCAAAGCCTTGCGCCTGCCACACAAATGGGTTTCCATCCGATTTAAACGGAAGGCCCTTCAATGCGATCAATACAATATTCATAAGCCTAAGCAGGGATAAATGCCCTATAAAATAGAAGTAAGGCACATTGCCATAAACTTCGAAGAAGGCGGTTACCCGGTTATTAAGCTTTTCCACAAGGGCCAGCAGGATAATAACCGGCCCTAATGTCATAGAGAAAAAGAGCAGTGAAGGCGTTTGTTTAGTTGTGTTGAGAAAAGATAATAATGTATGGGCCGTATTCCGCTGTACGGACCAGGGAGCCGGGTCGCCATAATGGTTGATTAGGCGCACTACAATAAACAGGCAAATGAATGAAAAACCGCAAACCAATAACACCCGTTGCCTTTTGCCGGGATCGGTCCCGGTTTGATACAGTTTACCAGAAACATAGCCCAAAAGCAGTGCGCCTGTCCAGGGGATAACCGCATACAATTCGGCAACCGCCCTGCTGCTGCTTAGCGGCATAACCGATCCTGCAGCAGTCAGAAAAACAGTGCTTAAAGTACCGGCTATTCCATTTTGAGGAAGCTGCACATAATCCAGTGCATTGTGACCGAATATAATGAGCAATGCTATTACAGCGATTACTGCCCGCGGCGCACTGATCAGCAGTGCCAGGATGATCATTCCAAATCCAATGGCCCATAACACTTCCAGCACCAACATATGGTATTGAAGGTTCAGACTGAAAAGGAAGCTGATAATCAGCGCGTCGGAGAGGATAAGCCAGGCCCCTCTTTTAAGCAGGAAGAGACTAAGTTCTCTTTTTGTTCTGAGTTGTCCCGCCAGGAATGCTGATACACCGCTAAGGAATACGAATGTAGGCGCACAATAATGCGTTATCCACCGTGTGAAAAACAGGATCACTGTTGTGGTTTGCATGTTCAGCGGCGAGGGCCCGGGATAATGCAGGAAGTCGCGCGAATGGTCAAGCGTCATAATAACCATGATCAGGCCGCGAATAATGTCGATAGCGTGGATGCGTTCTTTCATCGGTTTAATGCTTACAATATACAATCAAAGGAGTTTTCCAAAGCCTGTTTTGTGTGAATTATTGTAAAACCCACTTAACATATCTTCCGTAAAAGTCTATATGCCAATTACATGGATAGACTTTGATGAATGTGTGAAAGATCGTATTGCGTATTACCAGCAGCAGTACGATCAGGCAACGCGCGTTTACCGGAAGCTACTTAAAGAAGGTGGAAACAACCAGGAACAGCTTGTGGATATCTTGTCCATTCAGCAAATGATGGCGGATGAGCTTTGCAGGTTACGAAGGCTGCTCAACAAATACGCTCCCCAACTCAAAACGGTAATCGCAAACAAATGGCTTACCGATATTAAACCAAACAGGCTGAATTAGAACCTGCAAATACCAGAATTTGATACAATTAAAAAACTCCCCTTATTTTCGCGAGAAGTGTATGGGTTTTGTGATGGTACAAATCACAAACAGACTTATCATAAAAGCAAATTATCCTTACCCCGCTCTGGCGTAAAAAACCTCCATTTTGTCTCAATTTGCCCTCAATTTTACCAGTTTCATGTGCTTATTTTTACGCTCATGATAAAGTTATTATTAACGTCGTCAGGTATCACCAATAAAAGTATCCATGATTCGCTTGTTCAGCTCCTGGAGAAACCCATCAGTGAATCCAGCGCACTTTTTATACCGACAGGCGTATATCCTTTTGCCGGCGGCCCTAATTATGCCTGGTGGCCTATCGGCGGAGAAAAGAAATCTGCGCTCGTTGGACTTGGCTGGAAATCGATGGGCTTGCTGGAGATCACCGCTCTTCCCAGCATCAATAAAGATACCTGGATATCTTCCGTTGTAGAAACTGACGCATTGCTGGTTTGGGGCGGCGATCCGCTTTACCTGGCCTACTGGTTTGAGCAATCAGGACTTGCAGCCGTCCTGACATCTTCAAACAAAAACCTAGTCTACATAGGT
Source organism: Bacteroidota bacterium (assembly GCA_018266915.1). Classification (GTDB taxonomy): domain Bacteria; phylum Bacteroidota; class Bacteroidia; order Sphingobacteriales; family Sphingobacteriaceae; genus Mucilaginibacter. The sequence continues at coordinate 85,358 of JAFDZM010000061.1, forward strand.
GTGAGTGCGGGAAGCATGGCTGCAAGTACTATTTTTGGTGAGACCTATAGTGCGCCCCGAGCCGGAAGTGGTACGCCGCTAACATTGGAAAATGTTGTATTCAATATAGATGGGCAAGAAATTAGCAAGGCATTTGTAACCGCCAAAGGCGCAGGCCTTGCCGATTTTGCTATCATACCGCATTTTAACAATCCTAACCATCCCGACGCCTGTGGACTAAATGCAGAGCAGTGGGCTACGAAGATTCCGGCACCAGTATATGCCATTGATGAACAAACGGCTATCAGTGTAGAGGCTGGCCAGGTTCAGGTTATTTCCGAAGGCGACTGGAAATTATTCAATCGAGGCCAAATGCTATAAGATCATTTCTTTAAGGTTTTTTTGTGAATTTGTTATAAGAACACGATACACAAAAATAAAAAGGGAGATAATCATAATCAACTATCTCCTTAAGGGTCAATGATGGTACAAATCTCGAAACGATTTATTGATTATTTAAGAAGATTAGCACCGATTTTATGAATGCGATCCGCAGGTATCCAACCACGATACCCGTCTGTTATTTTGGTGACGTACGGTAAATTAATACCTTTAACCAAATCTTTATTTATGAATAAATTATACCGCCACATTTTGTCAACCGTATTTTTGATCATAGGGATCACTGTTAATGCGCAGGAAAAGCATTTTGTCGACGTCGCTGGTTTGGACCCGCACATAAAACCTGGAGATAATTTCTTCCGGTATGTAAACGGACGCTGGTATGATACCGCCAAAATCGCGAATGATCAATCGGGTGTGGGTTCTTATTCCTTTATGAATATCCCGCAAAAGAAGCTATTGCAAAACATCCTGGATAGTGTCTCAAACGCAAAAAATATAAAGGGCAGTATCGAACAGCAGGTTGGTGACTTCTACGAATCCGGCATGGATCTCGCGACGATTGAAAAACGCGGCTATCAGCCCATAAAATCTATACTAGACAGAATTAATGCGATCAACAGTACTGCATCGCTGTTAGGGTTTGTAGCAACTCAATTCAAATCCGGCAACCGATCTCTTCTCAGCTTCGGTGTCGGACCTGATAATAAAAACAGCGCGATCAATATTGCTCATGTCTATCAGGGTGGCATTGGCTTACTGGACCGGGATTACTATTTCAAAACAGATTCGGCTACCCTCCACGTCCAGCAAGCCTACCGGCAATATATCCGTACCTTGTTTCAACTAACGGGCAGTATAGGTGCTGAAGCTACCAGAGAGGCAATGATAGTTTATAGTATTGAAAAGCAGCTCGCCGCCTCTCATAAAACGAATATTGAGTTAAGAGATGTCGACGCTAATTATCATAAATTGCCGGTTGTCTCGCTCGGCAAAACACAGCCCGAGTTAGGCTGGCAAACCTTACTTTCTTATTTAGGTGCAGCTACGGATTCAATCGACATGGCGCAAACTGCCTATTATGATAAGCTGGATACCCTGTTAAAGACTACGAGCCTTGATAAATGGAAGATTTATTTAAAGGCATTCACGCTGGAGAATTATGCAGAAACGCTAAGCAAGCCTTTTTTCGATGCCTCCTTTGAGTTTAACAAAGTCTTAACGGGGCAGGCTGTTCAAAAACCACGGAGGCAAATCATGACGGAACAGGTCGATAATTACCTGGGAGAGGCTTTAGGGCAACTTTATGTCAAGCGTTATTTCAATGAGGCTGCAAAAAAACGGGTGCTGACTTTGGTTAATAACCTCCAGAAAGCATTTGAAAACAGGATCGATCACCTGGACTGGATGTCCGACAGTACCAAACAAAAGGCGAAGGAAAAATTGTATGCGATCATAAAAAATATCGGTTACCCGGATAAATGGCGGGATTATTCAAAAGTGCAAATTAACCGGACCGCATATTTTGAGAACATCATCGCCCTCAACGAAAACGATTACCGCTTTCAACTGGAGCAATTGAACAAACCGGTTGACAAAACGCAATGGGGTTTAGACCCTGCCACAGTTACTGCTTATTATAATCCGTCTGTTAACAAAATTGTATTCCCGGCAGGTATTTTGCAATACCCCTATTTTGATTTTGCGGCTGACGATGCCATTATTTACGGTGGCATCGGGATGGTGATCGGTCATGAGATGACCCATGCTTTTGATGATCAGGGAGCACGTTTTGATAAAGACGGGAATGTTAAAAATTGGTGGACAAAAGACGACTTTGAAAAGTTCAGGGCAAGAACCTCTCAACTGGCCGCTTTGTATAGTTCATTTACGGTGCTGGATACGGTGCATGTGAAGGGCGCTTTGACTTTGGGTGAAAATACCGCCGACAATGGTGGTATCGCAATCGCTTACGATGCATTCAAGATGACACAGCAGGGCAAGAGTTCTGAGAAAATTGATGGTTTTACGCCGGATCAGCGTTTCTTCCTTTCCATTGCCAGGATATGGAGGGTAAAAACCAGGGATGAATTTTTGCGCAACTATGTGAACACCAATCCACATTCGCCTGCCATGTGGCGGGTGAATGGGCCTTTGATGAATTTCGAACCGTTTTACCGGGCTTTTGACGTGAAGCCCGGCGATAAGAATTATAAACCGGAGGGCCAGCGGGTACAAATCTGGTAAACGCCAGTTCTACCCTACTTTTATTAAGATTTAAAATAACTCAAAAGTGTGAAAATATTGGACTTCTTATACCTGCTTGCCCAAACCTATCGTCCGCCTAATGAATGACAATGCATTCCACCGCAGAGCAAATTGAACGCGAAAACAGTCCTATTGGGCATTTTGAGACTTTTACTCATTAAAAAATGGACCGGAAAATAAAAATTAAAAACATTGAACCGTTTTTAAGGATACAAAATAGAAGCATAAGGCACTAGCAGTAAACTATCTACAATAAACAAAAAAGGAGACAATCAAAATTGATTATCTCCTTCGGGTAAGCAATGGGGCTCGAACCCACGACCCCCAGAACCACAATCTGGTGCTCTAACCAACTGAGCTATGCCTACCGTTTTGGGGAGTGCAAATGTAAAAAATTACTCTCTAAAGTCAAGAGATTTTTTAATATTACAATCACTTTACCGTTTTTCGCTTCCTTGATACCGACTTTTGTTTTATGGCAGAGCAGTTAGTTGAATTAAATGTTACCGGAATGCATTGCAACAATTGTGCAATGTCTGTCCATAAATTATTAGAGAAAAAAGGCTTTCACGATATATCGGTAGATTTCGCGTCTGAAGAAGTAAAATTTTCTGCAGATAATGATGATAAAGTAAAAGATGCCATTAAAGGCATTGAAGGCTTAGGCTACAAGGTAATTGAAGATGCCGGTCAACACCAGGAGAAATTTTATGAGAAGGTGGAGAATAAACTCATTTTTTGTACAATTTTCACCGTACCCCTTCTGTCGGCCATGATCATTCCCCGGCATTTTTTTCATATGCCGGTAGTGCAATTGCTTTTATGCCTGCCTGTGTTTATAGTAGGCTGCCTGCATTTTGGCAAAAGTGCGTGGAGTTCTGTTAAAGGTGGCGTACCTAATATGGATGTGCTGATATTTATAGGATCGTCATCCGCATTTATCTATAGTCTCATAGGCACGGTACAAAACCTTGGAATGCGCTACCAGTTTTATGAAACCTGTGCTACCATTATTACCCTTGTTTTGCTTGGCAATTTGTTTGAAAAACGCTCGGTTACGCAAACCACCTCGGCTGTAAAAGATCTGGTTAAAATTCAGCAAGTGAATGCCAACCGTATAGTGAATGGTGAAATTGAGGTAACTAGTGCCCGCGAAGTACGTCCGGGAGATACGTTAATCGTCAATACAGGCGATAAAATCCCTGTTGATGGTGAGGTGTTATCGGGAAATGCCTCAGTTAATGAATCCATGCTTACCGGCGAGAGTATTCCGATAGAGAAAGGCAAATACGATACATTAATCGGGGGCACGATAGTCGAACACGGCAACGTGACCATGATTGCAACAAAAGTGGGCAGTAATACTGTGCTTTCGCAAATTATCGAGCTGATGAAAAAGGCACAAGCTGCCAAACCTCCGGTACAAAAGCTGGGCGACCAGGTGGCTGCAATCTTTGTTCCTGCTGTAGTGTTGATTGCCTTGATCACCTTTACGCTGACTTATTATGTTGGTCATGCTAGCCTGCAACATGCTATTATGAATGCCATTGCGGTGCTTGTGATTTCCTGCCCTTGCGCCATGGGATTAGCCACTCCAACTGCCGTAATGGTGGGGCTTGGTCGCGCAGCAAAGAATGGCATTCTTATAAAAGGCGGTGATACAGTTGAAGCCGTCACCAAAACAAAATACATTGTATTTGATAAAACCGGCACCCTTACCACCGGTCAATTCCACATTAATAATATAAAGGCTGAAAAAGATTCGGATATAGAAACTATTCGAGGCATTATCACTGCCATAGAAGAGCGATCTAATCACCCCATTGCGCGTTCATTAGTTCATGAATTAAAAACTCTGTCCCAAAAGAAGGTAATTCTGAAATCTGTCAGCGAAGAAAAAGGTTTAGGAATGCGTGCAGAGGATGTAGAAGGCAACCACTACTTTCTGGGTTTGGGTAAAAATAACACGGATGACGATTTTAATGTATCGCTATATAAAAATCAGGCATTATTGGCTCAGATTGAAATCGACGATGATATTAAACCTCAAGCTGCGGGTCTGATTAGCGATCTAAGAAAAATGGGCGTTACGCCTGTTTTATTAAGTGGCGATAAGAAAAGCCGTTGCATCAAAGTGGCCAAAGCAATCGGCATTAACGAGATTCATTCTGAGAAGCTTCCTGCCGAAAAACTAACAGTAATAGACATTTATAAAAAGAAAGGCGAAACCATTATGGTAGGCGATGGCATTAACGATGCTCCTGCACTCACCCAGGCTGACGTCGGTGTTTCTATGAATGATTCGAGCCAGGTGGCAATTCAATCCGCTAAAGTGATCCTTTTAAATACTGATTTATACTCACTCGTGAAATTTTTACAGATCAGCAAACATACATTACTTACCATCAAACAAAACCTATTCTGGGCATTTGCCTATAATATTGTAGCCATACCCGTTGCAGCGCTAGGTTTTTTAAACCCGATGATTGGCGCGTTTACTATGGCTTTCTCAGATGTGGTAGTAATCGGCAATTCATTGAGATTAAAGGTGAAGAAGATTTCTTGAATTTTCTATTTTTGGCCTTTGGCTATGGACTATCAACCATGGTCTATGGACTCAAAAACATATGATCGAAATTTTTACCGATGGTGCATCAAGCGGAAATCCGGGGCCGGGTGGTTACGGGGTAATTCTTCGCTCTGGTAATCACTATAAAGAGCTTTCAGCAGGGTATCGTAAAACCACCAATAACCGAATGGAGCTGCTGGCGGTTATTCGGGGACTTGAAGCGTTGAAAAATCTGAACCAGACTATTACCATCTATTCTGATTCGAAATATGTCATTGATTCTATTGAAAAAAAGTGGGTACACGGATGGGTGAAAAAGGGCTTTGCCGGTAAAAAGAATAAAGATTTGTGGCTGCGTTATTTGGAACTCAGCAAACTTCATCAAATTAAATTTATTTGGGTACGTGGTCATGCCGGTCACCCGGAAAATGAGCGCTGCGACCAATTAGCCGTTGCAGCAGGTAATCAAAAGGATTTACTGATAGATACCGTTTTTGAAGCTGAAGCCGGGAAGGTAAATTTGTTATAATAGTCAGAAAGTCCGAAAGACCGTAAGTCGGAAAGATTGCTTTCGGACTTGCGCGGACTTACGGACTATTGTATCGACACTACTCCCTCAAATGTCTTCTTGGTTCCCTGTGGTGAAAAGAAAGACATTAGTTCCTCAGCCTTATGCACCATATTTTCTGAACCAATAAAGATTGCTGAGCGTTGATGCAGTTCGTTTACATCCAATTCGAGGATACGGTCGTAGCCATTGCTTGCCTTACCACCTGCCTGTTCAATGATAAAAGCCATCGGGTTGCATTCGTAAACCAATCTTAGTTTTCCTTTTGGCGCGTGGGCGGTTACAGGATAAATAAAAATGCCACCTTTGATTAAATTACGATGGATATCGGCTACCATGGAACCAATATAGCGTGAGGTATAAGGCCTCCTTGTCTTTTCATCTTCCACCTGGCAATATTTGATATATTTTTTTACCCCATCAGGGAAATGGACATAATAACCTTCGTTTATTGAATAGATCACTCCATCTTTGGGCATTTTCATATCAGGGTGCGATAAGCAAAATTCACCTATGGACGGATCAAGCGTAAAGCCATTTACCCCCTTCCCTGTTGTATACACAAGCATGGTAGATGACCCATAGATCACATAACCGGCAGCTACCTGTTCAGTACCTTTTTGCAAAACATCTTCCATCGTTGCTTTGCCCGAAGTCGATTTACGTCGATAGATGGAGAAAATAGTGCCTATCCCAACGTTGACATCTATATTAGAAGATCCGTCCAATGGATCGATAGCAACAATGTATTTGGCATCTCTTGAAACCGGCGAGTCAAGATAAATGATATCATCATTTTCCTCGGAAGCAACAATACAACACTCACCCCCATGCTTCAGTGCAGAAATGAATTGCTCATTGGCATATACATCCAGTTTCTTTTGACCTTCGCCCTGGATGTTGGTCGTTCCATTCTCACCAAGTATATCGGCCAGGCCAGCTTTATTAACTTCACGGTTCACAATTTTAGCCGCTATTCCGATATCTCTTAACAGCCTTGACAGTTCACCCTTAGCGTACGGAAAGTCGGCTTGCTTCTCAATAATAAACTGGCCCAGCGTTTTGGTTATTTTCATATACTTAGTGTATTTAATACATTTTATTTTTGCAATTCTATGGCTTCTAAGGTATGAATTTTTTCCTCAGAAATGCAAAATCTAAGCATTGTACGTACTTTATGCCAACCTTGTTTCCCTGCTGCGCCGGGATTTAAGTGTAAGCAACTTATTTTTTTATCATAAATAACCTTTAGAATATGAGAGTGCCCGCAGATAAACAATTGAGGGGGCTTAGTGTAAATTTCCTGTCGGATTGACGGGTTATATTTATCCGGATATCCACCAATATGCGTCATCCACACATCTACATTTTCACACTTAAAACGGAGGTGCTCCGGATAAACTAAACGGACATCCTTCCCGTCGATATTGCCATAAACACCGCGCAAAGGTTTAAAGGCAGCCAACTTATCAGCAAGTTCAATCGTACCGAAATCACCGGCGTGCCAGATCTCGTCGCAGTTTTCAAAATGTTTGAAAACTGCATCATCGAGGTAACCGTGGGTATCGGAAAGAAGGCCTATTTTAATCATTTAATGCCAATAAAACTTATCACCATAATTGTCGCAATGTATAAGAGGAAAATGGTTCCCAATATTTTAAGGTTTGCTAACTGCTGCCTTTTGATTGCAACATATAAAAATGGGATGAAATATGTAAAATTTATGACCGCATACACAATGTATGCCTTCTGCATACCTTCAACAATAGAGACCGGGATTAGCGGGCTGCTCCATTCTTTAGGAATCTCATAAATCTCATATAAGCTGGTTATAGTGAAAACAAGCAACAATAATGCTAAAAGAATTGATACTACCTTCATACTAAAATGCGATAAAATAAGGTTTCAGCAAGTTAATATATTCTTCAGTATAATTTCCTAAGGACTTATATATCACGAATTGATCTTCATTAACAAGTCTCTGGTCAAATCCAAAGTACATTATCAGACGATGAGGCTCCGAGTTTTCAAAAGAGCTTATTTTGATAGCCCGTTGAAGATGTAACGTGGTTTTAGCTGCTAACTGCTCTATCAGTACCGCTGTATCAATTGGCAATATCAAACAAAACAAACCATTACTGTTAAGGTGACTCGAGATAGCATTAATTAAGCCCTCAAAAAAATCCTTATCCGCATGCTTGGCCAATTGCTTATTTTCTTGCGGCGATTTTAATGAATTGATATAAAAAGGCGGATTAGAGACGATCAGATCATATTTCTTATCAGGGTTTTGATCGAAAAATCCCGCGAAACCTATTGGGTATATATTCAAGCGATCTGCAAATGAAGAATTTTGAAAATTTCGCCCTGCAGTTTCAGCAGCCGATTGATCGATCTCCACCGCATCAACCTTAGCACTTGGGAATCGTTGCGCCAGCATTAAAGCAATCACGCCAGTACATGTACCAATATCAAGGATTGTCTGAGGATGATCTGCTTCAGCCAATGCACCCAACAAAACCCCATCAGTATTGATCTTCATAGCACAGCCGCTCTGATCAACACTAAACTGTTTAAACTGAAATACTTTAGATTGCCGCATTACCTCTTCACCTACCCCAATGACTAATGACTAATGGACAAACGTAACCGCGTAACTTACCGCATACTCAGAAGGATAATTCTTTGACGGTTCTATAGTCAATTCGCTATCATTCTGCTTCCATGATACCTTTTGGTCGTTTCCCAGCATTTTTATAGCAGCTATTTTGCCATTTCCTGATTTTAGTGATAACGATTTAACCCCCAATTCACCATTAGGTGAACCCAAGGCAGTTACATATAAAACGTCACCTTTGGTTGTAAAACGAACATCCTTCCAGGTAAAAGGCACTTTTTGATCTGCAAATGAGCCGCTTGCCGATTTGGTTGGACCTTCGCCATAAACCTTCCACGGCCGGGTCGCGTAGATAGCTTCGCCGTTTACTTCCAACCATTTTCCCGTGCCTAATAAAACCTGAGTCTCCTGCTCAGTTATAGTCCCATCAGATTTTGGGCCGATGTTTAATAACAGGTTCCCGTTTTTGCTGACGATATCTATCAGATTGGTTACCACATAACGGGCGTCCTTAAAAGTATTCGTTGTAGTATACCCCCACGATTGATTCCCTATAGCATCATCCGTTTGCCAGGCTTGTGGTCTTATCTCACCTAATTTGCCGCGTTCTAAATCAAGTACTGCAACCCCGTCGGGGTACGAGCTGTTTTTATAGTTTATAACCACTTCCTTGTTCCAGTCCTGTGCCTTATTATAATAAAATGCTGCGAATGATTTGCGGTAAGGCGTCAGCGCAGGCTGCTCTATCCACCAGTCAAACCAAACCAGTTGAGGCTGATAGTTATTCACCAGTTCCATATCTCGCATCAGCCAGTCGTTCATATATTCAGGCGACATGGTCTCATCCTCGTTATGCGCCGGACCGTAATAAGCATCATATTTAGGATCAAGAACATCCGAATCAAACTTCTTCCCTCCATTAAAAAACCACCAATGCTCAATACGATGAGATGATAAACCGAATATCAATCCCTGTTTCTTTACTTCTGCGGCCAACTCTCCTACCACATCGCGATGCGGCCCCATATCGAAAGCGTTCCATTTAGAAAGTGATGTCTTATACATAGCAAAGCCATCATGATGTTCCGCAACAGGCACAACATATTTGGCTCCTGCTTTTTTAAATAATTCTACCCATGCCTTTGGATCAAACTTTTCAGCCTTAAACATTGGTATAAAATCCTTATAGCCAAATTTACTTTGCGGGCCATATGTTGCCACATGATGCTTATACTCGGCAGAATTAGCCTGGTACATTTCCCGCGGATACCATTCAGAGCCGAATGCCGGAACAGAATAAACTCCCCAATGTATAAATATCCCAAACTTGGCATCGCGAAACCATTCTGCTGTTTTATACTTGGAAAGGGATTCCCAGGTAGCCTGGTATCTATCCTGCGCATAAATATTTGATACTGCTAAAAAAGCTAAGATTAAGAGGCTGGCTTTTATTTTCTTCATAGTTGCGGGTTTTAGATTCAGCTATGAAGATAACGACTATTCAGGAGATTTCAGGAGATTGGCTTATTTCTCGTAAAACTCAATAGGCAATCCATCCGGATCAGCAAAAAAGGTAAAGTGCTTACCGGTAAATTCATCAACACGGATAGGCTCTATGGGAATATGATATGATTGGATATGCCGGGCAGCCTCTTCTACATTATCTACCTCAAAAGCCAGGTGACGCAAGCCCGTTGCTTCCGGGTGCGATGGTCTTGCTGGTGGATCAGGAAATGAAAAAAGCTCAATCTGGTATTGCCCTGCAATTTCCAGATCAAGCTTGTACGAATTTCTTGCTTCGCGAAAAACTTCCTGTTTAATGGTCAACCCAAGCACCTCGCTATAAAATTGCTTCGACTTTTGATAGTCGGAGCAAATGATGGCGATATGATGTATTCGGTTAAGCTTGAGCATATTTACTTCGAAAAAGACTAATTGAATGTTCCTATGTTCCATAGGAACATTTGGTCGGTAGAAAAAATGAACATATTTTTTAGCGTTCCATAGGAACGCATGGTGCTATTCCGGTTCCTTAAAAATATATCTTTCGTCCCATTCAATTTCAAATGCATTCAAAAATTTTCTGTATTCGTCTAAAAAGGTCTCCTTTTGGTGATGTATTTCCTGATTCTTTACATAGCGGATCACATCATTCACCTGACTCTTTGCATATGAAAAAGCGCCATATCCCTCCTGCCAGGCAAAAGGCTGAGGACATAAATTTTGTAATTTGATCCACTTGCTGCTTTCTGTTTTAACATTCTGTATTAAAGAAGATATAGATTGATGCGGGCGCATTCCAATAAAAATATGAATATGGTCAGGCATGCTATTTATTTGAAGCATTTTATGTTGGTTGTCTTGAAAAATGCCCGTAATATATTGATGCAATCTTTCTTTCCACGACGGGTCAATTAATGCCGCTCTGTATTTTACAGCAAATACAAATTGAATATGAATCTGCGTATAACTATTTGCCACAATAAAATGGAATATGCAACCTTGACAAGCACCAATCGTTCCTACGGAACCGTACAACAAAATTCTCTTTTTTCTACCGACCAGATGTCCCTATGGGACATTCTCGTTATTCGCCTAAAATTGTATGCAACACATTGTCGTAAACCAGCTTGGTATCGGTAACATGACCAAAAGATTCCTCGTCAACCGTCATGTAACCATTGGTCACTGTACCGAGCAAACTGAAATCAACTTCACTGGTTGCCATTAATTCAATAAAGCGCTCCTGGTCTTTAGGGGAAACACTTACCACCACCCTGCCCTGAGCCTCGCCGAACAGAAAGGCATCTTTACGAACATCGCTGTCTGATTCGATTTCAAAACCTAAACCGTTTGGCATAGCCGATTCAGTTAAGGCAATAAATAAGCCACCGTCAGATACGTCATGTACAGACTGTACCACTTCATGTTTGATCAATTGTTTGATCACCTGGTGCATAGCATATTCTTTCTCCAGGTCGAAATACGGAGCCGGAGATTTTGACACCTTATGGTAAGAAGCCAAATATTGTGATGATGCAATATCATTAACCAATTCGCCAACCAAATAGATCAGGTCGCCTGGTCGTTTGAAATCTGCAGTCATTATAGTATTTATATCATCCAGCACGCCTAACATGCCGATAGTTGGAGTCGGGAATACCGGGCCTTCATCTGAAGACTGGTTGTAGAAACTCACGTTACCACCTGTTACCGGAGTTTCGAATTTTGTACAAGCCTCGCCCATGCCTTTTATCGCACCAACAAATTGCCAATATACTTCAGGATTGTATGGGTTACCAAAGTTTAAACAGTTGGTAATTGCCACAGGTTCACCACCAGCGCAGGTAATATTACGTGCGGCTTCTGCAACGGCAATAGCACAACCCTTTTGTGGATCAGCATATACATAACGTGAGTTACAATCCACGGTTAAAACGATGGCCTTATTGGTGCCACGAACGTTTACCACAGCAGCATCGCATGGACGGTTGGTGGTCATAGTTGATGCTCCTACCATTGAGTCATACTGTTTGGTTACCCAGCGTTTTGATGCAATATTCGGATGGGCAATCAAATGCTCTGCTACTTCAACTAAATCGACAGGCTCTTTTACGTCTTCTATTTTAAATTTCTGATTTTCCTGGTAATAAGCAGGCTCGCGGTAATCGCGTTTATAAACTGGTGCGCCTCCGCCTAAAACCAGGTCTTCAGCAGGCACGTCAGCAACCAATTCGCCATGCATATAATATAATAGGCGTTTGGTATCAGTTACCTCCCCTATGATAGCGCAATTCAAATCCCACTTATCAAATATCGCTTCCACTTCTTTTTCTCTCCCTTTATGAACCACTATAAGCATACGTTCCTGCGATTCAGAAAGCAGAATCTCCCAAGGCTTCATATTTTCCTGGCGTGTTGGCACTTTATCGAGGTCGATACGCATACCATGCTCACCCTTTGCAGACATCTCTGAGTTGGAGCAGATGATACCCGCCGCACCCATATCCTGCATGCCTACAACAGCGCCTGTTTGGATCACCTCAAGTGTTGCTTCCAGTAACAATTTCTCCTGAAACGGGTCACCTACCTGTACTGCTGGTAAATCATTTACCGAATCTTCGGTAATATCTTTTGATGCAAAAGCTGCACCGTGGATACCATCTTTACCAGTAGCAGAACCCACAATATAAACCGGGTTACCTACTCCATAAGAAGTTGCAGAAACCGTCTCCCCAGCTTTAACAATACCTGCCGACATGGCATTTACCAACGGATTAACGTTATAACAATCATCAAAAAACAGTTCGCCGCCTACAGTTGGGATACCAAAGGCATTGCCATAATCACCAATACCTTTTACCACACCTTTGATCAGCCATTTGGTGCGATCCTGGCTCAGATCACCAAAACGGAGTGAGTTAAGTTGAGCGATCGGTCTTGCGCCCATGGTAAATATATCGCGGTTGATGCCGCCTACACCTGTGGCGGCGCCCTGGTAAGGCTCCAAAGCAGACGGGTGGTTGTGTGATTCTATTTTAAAGGCACAGCCTATGCCATCACCAAGATCAACTAGTCCGGCGTTTTCTTCACCAGCTTTTGCCAGCATACGCGGACCGTCTTTCGGGAGAGTTTTTAACCAGGTAATAGAATTTTTATAGGAACAGTGTTCGCTCCACATTACCGAAAAAATAGATAGCTCAGTAAAGTTTGGCACACGGCCCAGTATTTCTTTTATTCGTTCAAATTCTTCGGGTAGTAAACCTAAATCTTTGGCTGTTTCGACGGTGGTTAATTCCAGGTGCTCCAAGGTAATTTCGTTTTTTTGAAAAGATGCGCAAAAGTACGAAAAAGAAGCTTAAAGGTGAAAGCTTAAAGCGGAAAGGTAAGAGGAAAATGCATATAGAAGCCTCTCGCCTTTTTACCTTTCAGTTTTCACATCCAATCTTACTCCTGGTCAGGCAGTACGAAATTGATGGGAATATTATACATAACCCTAACTTTATGCCCGTTTTGAATACCAGGTTTCCAGGCCGGTGCTATCCTGAGCACCCGTAAAGCTTCTTCATCCAGTCCCGATCCTACGCCCCGTTCTACTTTAATGTTTGATAAATGGCCGTCGGTTTCAACAATAAAACTTAAAAACACTTTTCCGTGCACATTATTTTCAGCAGCCTGTGGGGGATAATGGATATTCTTTTGCAGAAATTTTGCCCATGCTTCGGCGCCGCCATATGGTTCGGGCAATACCTGTATCTCATACATCTCCTTCGGCTTCTCTTCCGTTATTACAGTGGCAACCGTTCCATTACCCTGATCAGGGATGTCAATGTTTACACCTTCATCAGTGCCACTTTTTGTCGCAGAGCCTATTGGTTTACTATCAAGTTCAATTAATGTCGGTGGATTTGTAGCTTCCCGATCATCAACAGGCCTCATAGCCGTGTATTGTATTGTTGCTTGTTGGGCTGGTGGCCTGGATGTTGCTGGTGTTGGCGGTATAACATGCTCATCTTTTATCATAGGCGGCGGTTTAATTGTATAATCACGAATTATAGTAGGTTCTACGGCGGGCGCCTTAGGTTTAAGGACAGTATATCCAGTATATAAAACAGCCATACTTAAAAATGCAATTGCCATGGATTTAGCCATTGTTCCGGCGTAATGGCGGCGCAGATCATATGCGCCATAGTCCTTGTTTTTGTCGTCGAATACAAGCTCGAGCCACTCGGGATTGTACAAATCTAATTTTGCGATACTCATGTTTTAGGAATTTAATTTTACTTTATAACGTTTTTAACAAATAAAATATTGTATAAATAAAATTTTATTTAATATTAATTGGCAAAAACATTTTCAACAAAATCTAATCCCACAAAAAACCCGGCTATAGGCCGGGTCAATGTTTAAGTTAACAACAACTATTTCGCTTTTCACCACTTCTCCGTCACAATCTTTTTCACAGCTTTTTCTTCTTTAGGTTGGCGCGGCTTACCCTCTGTCATATATTTCTTCAACTTATCGCCTAATTGTTTGCAAAACGCCCCCGTTTGCTCAAAATAACCTTCTACATCCTTCTTCTGTAATTTATCCGAAGCTTGTTCAAGCGCCACATCCTTTCCATTTACAGGCACAAACATGCCATAGCGGTTTTTCTCATAGGGTGTAAACACAAAATTGGTTATCCAATAACGGTATTTGCCCTCTTTGCATTCAATATTTAATGAATAGGCCATTTCGCCGTTCTCGTGTTTTACCAGCGAGGTGTAAGTCAGGAATTTATCTTTTACTAAAGCACCCGAATTAGTTATCTGCAAGGATTTCTCTTTCGGATAAAATTCTTTTATAAACAAAACCATATTCTTTTGCAGGCTGTCCGCTTTAAAGCCAGGCATATCAATCACCTGGTAATAAATGTATTTATTGTTTTCATCCATCGACAGCAAACTCTTTTGGGCATTTGCCATACCTGATACAACTAAACATACGATCAGTAATATTATCTTTTTCATACCATAAATATAAAGCCGCTCCCGTTAAGGTGAGCGGCTTTGGTGAAATTTAATATAACTAAATTAATTAGAAAGCATATACAGCAGCGATCAGGAACTGATTGGCTGACTTGGTTGCTGCACCGTCACTGTTGGTAAAGCCAAAAGTATCTACGTTAGCGTTATCAAACCTTACTTCCGGGATCAGCGTTATAGCACCTGCTTTGATATTTGCTGTTGCAGTAATTCCTGTAACGTTATCGCCGTTTTTAACTTTGAAATATTCACCTCTTAAACCGAAAGTAACCACTTTAGATACAGCTAACTGAGGGTATAAAGCCA
>JAFDZM010000062.1 GCA_018266915.1 Bacteroidota bacterium
GTTGAGATATTAAAATGATTGACAATAGTGTTGGGCATAGCAGCAAGACTTACGCTTACCAAACTGTATTGGTATTCCTTGCTGTCGGCGCCCTTTTGTAGTATTTTTCGATCAGTAATAAATTCAAGATTTTCACGGACTGCTCTTTTCATCAGCCAAACGCCCGGGTTAAACCAGTAGAAGATGGTGCTTAACTCCGCCAATAGCAAGTCGAGCGTGTGCCATTGGCTTACGTGGATTTGCTCATGCTGCAGTACATTTTTTAGCTCGGCAGGCGATAGTTTAGTTGGATTCACATAGACACTTCTCCAGAATGAGAATGGGCCTATATCGTCTTTTAGCAGGCGTACGCTGTGCTCGTCAATTTGAGCAGGTTGAGAGCGCCTGTACAATCGTAATAAAGAAAGCAACTGAATAGCCATGCGCACGGCAAACAGGATTACTCCGGCCCAGAAGATCACCTCCACCCATTGCCAATAGTTTGGCTGATACAGCGGTTTTACCAGGTTTTTAGCTGGTGCTTCCCATTGGAGTATCACCGTTTGTACGGGTTCCGTCAGTTGCTGGTGCTGCTGAACAAAATCTGACAGGTTGATCTTAGGGTAGATGGTCGAGAAAATGATGGCCGTTACCAGGTATATCCTATTAAGGGTATAAAAAGTAAGGTGGCGCAGCACCATATAATAGCCTGCGCAGAATAGCACCAGAGCCATATTCACTTTGAACAGAAACAAAAATAATGCTGGCATGGCTGTTACTTTTTAGGGTTTTCAATCAGGTTGATGATCTCTTTCAGGTCGCTGGCGCTGATCTTATTCTCGTTTGCGAAAAACGTAACCAGGTCTTTATAGGAGTTTTGAAAGTAATCGCTTACAAAGCCGTTCATAAAACGCTTTTTGTATTCTTCCTCTTTAATAGCCGGAACATAGCGATAGCTATTGCCCACCTTTTCGCTGCTTACAAAACCTTTGCGCTCCAGGTTCTTTATGGTTGATGCCAATGTGGTGTAGGGGGGCTGCGGTTCGGGCATGGCATCAAGGAAATCCTTTACCGATCCCGAGCCACATTGCCATACAGCCTGCATTGCTTCTTCTTCCTGTTTGGTTAATTTTTCCATCTCAATTACGATTGTTTCGTAAATCTACGAACATTTCGTAATAATGCAAATTATTTTACATTTTTTAACAAATTAATTTTCTCTAATCAAATCAAACGTGTGTGGTAGTATGTTAACTTGCATAAAATCTATGAAATATGGCTGCAATTACTACTGTAATCACCGGAGCAACATCGGGTATTGGTAAGGTGACCGCGCTGGAGCTGGCCAAAAAGGGCCACGCTATTTATATGCTGGTGCGCAATACCGCAAAAGGGGAGCAGGTGAAGCAGGAGATCATCACAGTAAGTGGCAACAAGAATATTTATGTAGTGGAATGCAATACGGCCAATCTGCAAAGCGTGCGTGATGCGGCTGCCGAGCTGAACAGTAAATTATTCGCCATTAATATCCTGATCAATAATGCTGGTCACGCTTTCCTGGAAAAAGAGTTTACAAAAGACGGTTTTGAGATGACTTTTGAGGTAAATCACCTCGGACATTTTTTGTTAACTGAAAGCCTGATGCCTTTACTTAAAAAGGGACAGGCACGCATTATTAATGTAAGTTCTGAAGCGCACAGGTCGGCTAAGCCAAATTTTGATGATTTGAAATGGGAGATTACACCTTATAAAGTAATGAAGGCCTATGGTGTGAGTAAACTGTATAATATCTATTTTACCAAATCGCTGGCTGAAAAATATAAGCAGGACGGTATTGTATCATACGCTCTGCATCCTGGTGTGGTAAATACTAATATCTGGGATGGTGTAAAAGGTTTTTCAAAGCTGATAGTGGGTTTAATGAAGCTATTTATGATTACGCCTGAGAAAGGAGCGGAGACTACCATTTACCTTGCTACTGAGTTAAGATTAGAATCTAAAAGTGGTCTTTATTTTAAGAAATGTAAAGTAGACAAACCCGCACCAATAGCCGAGGATGTAGCAGCAAGGCAGCGTTTATGGGAGATCAGCGAAAAATTAACCGGAAATCAAAACAAATCGGGGACCTGATCGTATTTTTTCTATTACATTGTCATTTATTTGTCAGCTATTTATATATTAGTCCAAATTCAACCCCTCTTATGATGATCAGCAAAAAATTAGCCATTACCGCAGGCCTTTTCGGCGCGATGGCATTAGGTATAGCCGCTTCTATGCCGCAGCAAGGGCCGCCGCCTAAGCTGCAAAACCTTAAGGTATTACCCAAAAATATTCCTTTCAAACAACTCGACCACATTATGGATACGTGGGCAGCTTCATTAGGTGTTCATTGTAATTTTTGCCATGCACGTAATGAGCAAACCAATAAAATGGATTTCGCAAGCGATGCAAAGCCTGAAAAAGAAACAGCACGCCATATGTTTGCCATGACGTCGAAGATCAACAAGAAATTCTTCAAAGCTGAAAAGGATTCATTGGGCATGGTAATGGAAAGCAGTGTAAACTGTTACACCTGCCACCATGGTACTGCACATCCTGAGATAAAGATTCCTGAAAGACAACACGGTCCTGGTGGCCCTCCTCCGGGTGGTGCGGGTTCGCCTCCGCCGCCTGCTCCGGGACAATAGCGATTTTGGATTTACGAGTTACGATTTTAGATTTTCTAAGATTTATAAAAACGCTCCTGAAAAGGGGCGTTTTCTTTTTGTGCTTGTTAGCTGTATTTTTACTGAATGACTGATCAACTACCTATTATCCGTAATGCTACTATAAATGATCTTCCCGGTATTTTGGAAATTTATAATCATGCTATCATCAATACAACATCAGTTTACAGCGAACAGCCCCATACGCTGGATATGCGCTTGACCTGGTATAATGACAGGATCAGTCATGGTTTCCCTGTTTTTGTTGCCGAAATAAATGGGGCGGTGGCTGGCTTTAGCACCTTTGGGCATTTCAGGGCATGGCCGTGTTACCGGTATACGGTAGAGCATTCGGTTTATGTACACATCGATCATCGTGGCAAGGGATTGAGCAAGCTATTGCTTCAGCTTTTAATTGATCGCGCCCGCGAAATGAAATTACATGCCATGATTGCCGGAATAGATGGAGAGAATGAGGTGAGCTACAAACTGCATCAGTCGTTTGGGTTTGTTGAGGTGGCGTACTTTAAAGAGGTAGGTTTTAAATTCGGACGCTGGCTCGATCTGAAATTTATGGAACTAATTTTAAGTTTAGATTAAAAAAAGTTTAACCAGATTTATCCATTGTATCTTAGACTTTTACGTTAATTAACTAAAGCAAAAACGGGCTAAATGAGTTCAATAGCAGTGTTTTTTGAACTTAAGACGAAAACTTTCGGCGCAAAAACGACGTAGAAGTACGCGATCTGTTATAGGTAAGATTAATAATAGATATGTTCTTTACCCAATCACAAAAATCCCATGCCCGCCTGTGTGCGGGCAGGGATTTTTTCAGGAAAATAATTTCAAAATGTTTCTTTCCCGGTTTGTTTCAGCAAGCATTTTGGGTGAAATGCCTTCGTTATTCTTCTTGTTGAAATCGCCCCCAAACCGCAACAAAAATTCTATCCGCTCACTTTTCAACTTTCTTTTCACCGCATAATATAATGCTGTATTGCCTGGATGAATTTTTTTCACGGGGCTGAAGTTATACCTTCAATTTTAATTTCTTCTTCTCTAAAAATCCGCCAATAATCACTACAATAAAAGCCACCGCCCACGACCGGAAGAAACCGCCCCATCCATAATTAAGCAAATGCGGGTAGCGGAAATGAACCAGGTTATAAAAACCAACCTGTAAATAGGGGATAAGATAGCAGGTAAGTGTGGCAGTGCCTGCCGGCCAGATCAGTTTAAACCAGTCCTTTTTGCCTTTATAGTCTACGAGGTAAATCATCAATTCAAAAACCAATGTAGATATACCGATACAGATCAATATCCAGGCAGGAGTAGCACGGATCTTTGATATGCCGTCAGTATAAGGACGAAGCAGGAAGCCGATGGCAATAGCAGCGCATCCGGCTATGAAAAGCTTTAGCCACAGGGATGTATTAAAACCTTTCTTCACCATCCGGGCATACCATAATGAAACTACGACACCTGCCATGACAGAAAAGTCGTTTGACCCATCTTTAATTACCCATAAATGCAAACGCAGCCATTTACCATGATCCAATATATTAATTGCCGCAAACACCAGGAATGCAACAATCATAGCCGTCATATTCCCTTTTGCGAAATAGTAAATCAGCGAACAAACCAGGTAACCCCAACCAATCAACCCTAAAATGCCCCACCAATGCGGCTCCATGCTATTGCCTTCGCGACCGACGTACAAGAATGCCATCAATAGTAAAATGAGCCAACCACCGCCTATCAGGAAATATTTTTTTACATGATTCATGGTGGCAGGATAGTCGAGCCAGATCAGGAAGAAAGCAAGCGTTATCAGTATTTCCCACACGGCTTCGGGCAGAATAGAGGCTTTGCCGTATTCTTCCAGGTTGACATGGAAAAAGCCCATTACAATTAAAGCAAATGACCGTGATATAATGGCAAACAATATGGCTTTGGTTGAATGGCCTTTTTGAAATTTACGATCTAACGCAAGCGGAATTGATAAGCCTACGATAAATAAGAAAGTTGGGAAAATGGTATCAGCAAATCCCATCGCATCTTCGGTTCGTTTAGCATGATCTATCCATTCGGGGATGTTTTTAACGCCAGAAAGGTCGTTAACAAATATCATCAATAACATGGTCAGTGCCCTGATTGCATCGATGGAAAGCAGACGTTTCGGAGCTTCTTTAAATACGAGGGATTCGGTCATGATTGTAATATAGTTTTGGGGTCAACTAAAGATGATAAAAATGCTTCAGATTAACTGTAATATTTTGGTGATAATGATACATTTGCCAACGTCATGTACTTCATATTATCTAAAGTCCTGGTCTTTGTATTGTTTCCGCTCAATTGGATCCTCGTTTTTTTGTTGATAGCCATATTCACCAAACGCCCAAAGCGAAAGAAAAGATGTTTTATAGCTGCTATCGTTTTGTTCATCATTTTTAGTAGTCCGTTGTTACTTTACCTGCTGGCCAAAAATTGGGATATTGATCCTCAGCCTTTGGAAAAAGGCAAAGTATACAGTGCAGTAATTGTTTTGGGAGGGTTTTCAGGTGAAGACAAAAATGGCAATGGCGTTTTCAATAGTTACTCCGACCGGTTTATAGAAGGTATGCGGCTAAGGGGGCAAAATAAAGTTTCGCATATACTGATCAGTAGCGGTAACGGTAACCTTCAGGCCAGTAGTTTCAGGGAGGCGACCTGGGCCGAGGGGGTTCTGAAAGAGCTTAGCGTACCTGATAGTGCCATACTCATTGAACATGAGTCGCGAAATACTTTTGAGAATGCTGAATTCTCAAAAAAGCTATTACAACAAAAGCATTTGCCGCCGCCTTATTTGCTGGTCACATCGGCCTGGCATATGCGACGCGCTCAATATATTTTCAGAAAAGAGGGACTGGAGGTTATAGCACGGCCAAGCGGAGCTGTAACCGGCGATAAAAAACTTGACATCTGGAGTTCATTGATTCCGGATGCCGGAGTGATGGCTGGCTGGACATTTTATCTGAAAGAAGTAGTAGGGTTAATTGTTGCCCATATCAAGTAGCCTTGTTTTAAATTAGCGCAAATCTTATACATTTGTTAGGATGAAGAAAATCCTGGTAGCCAATCGCGGCGAGATCGCTTTAAGAGTAATGCGTTCGGCCCGCGAGATGGGAATAAAAACGGTGGCTGTATATTCTGCTGCCGATAGAAATGCCTTACATGTACGTTATGCTGATGAAGCCGTTTTTATAGGCGAGGCGCCTTCTAATCAATCTTATCTTGTTGGGGAAAAGATCATTGATGCCTGTCACAAGACGGGTGCCGAGGCGATACATCCCGGTTACGGATTTCTTTCTGAAAATGCAGCTTTTGCCAGAATGGTAAGAGAGGCTGGCTTGACCCTAATCGGCCCATCGCCTGAAGCCATGGAAGTGATGGGCAATAAGCTATCAGCCAAAGCAGCAGCTCTAAAATACAATATCCCCATGGTACCGGGGACAGAAGAAGCTATTTCTGATATTACAGAAGCAAAGAACCGTGCAGTTGAAGTAGGTTTCCCCATCCTGATAAAAGCGGCAGCGGGTGGTGGTGGCAAAGGTATGCGCATAGTGGATCGGGTAGAGGATTTTGAAGAGCAAATGCATTTGGCGGTATCCGAAGCAACTTCTGCCTTTGGTGATGGTTCCGTGTTTATAGAAAGATACGTATCCTCGCCAAGACATATTGAGATACAGGTTTTAGGTGATACGCACGGAAATATAGTTCATTTATTTGAGCGAGATTGTTCGGTGCAGCGTCGTCACCAAAAAGTAGTGGAAGAAGCGCCTTCGTCGGTACTAACTCCTGAGATACGCGAACAAATGGGGCGTTGTGCAGTAGACGTGGCCCGGTCAGTGAATTATACCGGGGCAGGTACGGTGGAGTTCATTATGGATGATCAGCTTAATTTCTATTTCCTGGAGATGAACACCCGCTTACAGGTAGAGCACCCGGTTTCGGAATTGATAACAGGTGTCGACCTGGTGAAAGAGCAGATCAACATAGCCAAAGGCTTACCGATCAGCTTTAAGCAGGAAGACCTGGAAATACATGGCCACGCAATGGAATTACGCGTTTATGCTGAAGACCCTGCAAATAACTTTTTGCCAGACATCGGCACGCTGCAAACCTATGTAACGCCAAAAGGCCCGGGAGTACGCGTAGATGATGGCTTTGAACAGGGAATGGAAATCCCGATCTATTACGACCCGATGATTGCCAAGCTGATTACTTACGGCAAAGACAGGCAGGAGGCTATTGAACGTATGATAAGGGCTATTGAAGAATATGATATCACCGGTATTACCACCACGCTTGGTTTCGGAAAGTTTGTAATGCAGCATGAAGCTTTTACATCGGGCAATTTTGATACCCATTTTGTAAAAAAATATTTTACTCCTGAGGTCTTACATTCCGCGTTAGATGATGAAGCAATTATTGCGGCTGTGGTGATGGAAAAGCTGTTGGGAAAGAAAACAGGTGGTGCATCTGCACAGGTAATAGAAAATGGTGCCTCGGATTGGGTGAAGAATAGAAGGGAACTGTAGCGATATTCTTATAGAGCAATTATTTTTTAATTGTCCTCATCGTTAATCTCCCCTTTAGGATCAAAAACAGGCACTATTAAATTAACCGGCTTTTTATTTAATGACTCAATTTTCCCAGAATTATTGATATGGTAGAATCTGTCGTTAAAAGCGATTTTAGTTTTCTTACCATTATTTCTTATATGTCTCACTTCCCTGGTATAAAACTGATTATTATTAAATATCTTATAAGATAAGCGACTAAAATCGGTACTGTAATCCTCATCACAATCAGTTTCTACCAATAGTTCGGCAGTATTTTTCATTGTCTTTTTATCGTAAACCAGCAAAATCTTTTTACTACACACAAGCCCATCATTGTATTTCAAAATAACAATCGGATAATTAGAATTGCGGTAATAAATTGTATCCCCTGTGAAAGTCGATTTGGTAGTAAAATATACGTTATCAATCAACGTATGATGTTTTATCTGAGCGAATGACAGATTAGCCTGGTTAAAAATACTATCTAAGAAAGTAGAATAGTGCGGCTGTAAAGATGTGGCCGCACTGTCCGTTTTGGATTGATCTTTTTTATAAGAATCAGTACAGGAATAAGATATTGCTGAAATGCCGATGATTGTAATTATTGATTTTATATTCACTTGGTACAAAGGATTAGGTGGTGTATTTACAAGATCCAAATTAATAAAATACAATCATCCCAGGTGCATTTATTCATCCAAAAATTCCTGAACCAATATAGCCGTTGCCTCAGGTTGATTGCTATGTTTTGCGGTAACCTCACCAAGACAAGCACCGTGCACGCCAGGTAGTACAATCAGCTGCGCTCCAGCAATCATATGCGACAGTTTTACTGCATGTTCCACCGGCATTACATCCTGACTGCCAACGATAATGAGGGATGATGCCTTTATACTCCGAATATATTCATCGGGTATGTCTTTAAAATTTTTCATCCGCTCCACGTCTTTATTGAACATGTTTAGCAATTTATCATTGTCCGGGTTTACCTTCAAAAAAGCAGTTTTAAGCGGTGCGGGCATCATGTCTATAGTAGCACCGTTAAAACCATCAAAAAACCCTGGTAGAAAACCTTCTCTCTGGTAAGCTCCTGCTACGTCGATAATTTTATTTACTACTTCGGGGTGCCTGATGGCGATCTGCAAAGTAGTAGTGCCTCCATTACTAAAGCCCAGGATGTTGGCTTTATCTACCTTGAGGTATTTTAGTAGCGCGGCTACATCATCAGCATCCTGCTCGAAGGATTCGGGCGAATTCCGGTCGCTTGTCCGACCATGAGCCTGCAGCTCAACTGCGATCACCCTGTTGTGCTTTGCAAACAGTGGCAGTATTTGCGAGTATGTAACTTCAATGGTTGAACCCCCGCCGTGGAGCAGCACCAAAGGTATAGCCCCCTCACCATGAATTTCGTAATACATATTGATGCCGTTTACCGGGGCATATCCTGTTTTTATATTTTCCATAGGTTTTGTTTTTTGAGCTTTTGATGTTATAACCGATAAACTAAGTACTAACACAATCAGTGTAAATTTTACTATCGATCGATACATGATGCTTGTTTTAAGATGCGTTTGTTGTACCCATTCCTTGCAAGTAAACGATAAGCTTTTCGATATTTTGTTTTAATCCCTCGTCCGCCTTGAATGTTTTCACCACCTGGATAAACTCTTCTGCCGAATTGAAAAGCATGTGCCATATTAAATGCGTTTGCTCACCCTGTTCCTCAAATTCAATGGTCGTTGTAAAATCGGGGTTGAAATGGTTAAAAACTATCTTTTCGTTCACAACTATTTCCTTATAAATGCTTTTGTTTTTATAGTCGGTTCCATCTGGTCCATGCATTACCAACTCCCATAAACCGCCTGGCCTCAGGTCCATGGTATAAATTGTATTGGTAAAACCATTTGGTCCCCACCAGTTGGCAACGTGCTCGGGGTTGGTAAAAGCTTCCCATACTAATTCTACGGGCGCATTTAATGTTCTTGTAATAAGCAGCTCGCGGTCTTTTGTGTTACTTTCCATATTTTTCTTTTTTTAGTATTTCTAAATATTTTTCCAAAGCATCCAGTTTGCTTTCCCAGTGTTTGCGGTATTGATCCACCCAGGCCGAAACCTCGCTTAATTGATCCAGCTTTGCCTCACAAAACCTATCCCGTCCCCGTTGCTGAACTGTGATCAACCCGCAATCCATCAATATTTTCACATGAAGGGATATGGCCTGCCTGCTCATATCAAAATTCTCAGCTATTGAGTTCACATTATGGGGATGATCGGCAATCATATTAATAATTGCCCTTCGGGTGGGGTCGGCTATGGCCTGGTATACATCTCTTCGCGCTATCATATGCAAGTGTTTGCTTGCAAATATAAATGCAAGTATTTACTTGCGCAATTTTATTTAAAAAAATATTTCTTAACGTTATAGAAGAGAATGACATAGCTTAATAAATAACTTTTGATTCCAATTCGATTATAAGGCCAGCCTGCGCAGCATTGATCTTCACCTTTGCAGTGTCCAAATCAAACCACGCAGCCCTATCAATCTCCGGAAAGCTTTGTTTCTTACCAGACCGGGGAGGCCATTCAATCTCAAAAGTATTACTCACAATCGTTTCAGGGTCAATATCTCCTTTAACAGCCCAGGCATGAACGGTTTTGCCCCCTTTTTGCTGAATAGGTGTCAACTGTATAAAAATCCCGTTAATGCTTTGTCCCGTTTCTTCTAAAAACTCGCGTTTAGCAGCATCTAGTGGATCTTCGTCATCATCAAATTCCCCTTTGGGTATCGACCAACTGCCATCGTCTTTATTTTTAAAAAACGGTCCGCCAGGATGAACGAGGAACGCCTGCAATTGACTGCCAACAACCCGATAAAGAAGTATCCCCGCACTTTGTTTGGCCATGATAAATAGATTTAAAGCAAGTTAACAAAAGCCAAAAGTTTAATTGTTATTTTTGTTTCGCTATCAAACCGAAAAACGATCATGGCCGAAAACAACTGGACCCGATTCACAATCAAAGCTGATTTTAATACCGACGCACGTACCATTTACCAGGCATGGACAACCCCCGAAGGGCTGGAAAGCTGGTTTTTGCGTAAAGCCAACTTTTATGCCATAGCAGGCAGATTGCGTGAGCCACATGAATCTATCTCAAAGGAAGATGTATATGAATGGTATTGGCATGGGTTCGACGACAGCGCAATGGAGAAAGGCGAGGTATTGGAAGTAAATAGTATCGACTTTTTGAAATTTACCTTTAGCGGTGGCTCCATCGTGAGTATTTCTCTTGAAAGCAGAAACGGCTTAACTATTTTAGAATTGACCCAGGAAAATATCCCGCAGGAAAACGATCCGCTTAAAAATTTGTTAGTTCAATGCCAGGTGGGGTGGACGTTCTATTTAGCTAATCTGAAATCGATTGTGGAGGGTGGTATCGACCTTCGTAATAAGCGTCTTGATATCGGCAGTAATTTTAAATAAATCAGACAATTCAATTTTGATTGCGTCGTAACTTCGTCATCGAAAAATATAACACCATATGTTTACCGGCATTATTGAAACTTTAGGAGAGGTAACCGAACTTCGCCACGAACAGGGAAACCTTCATATTACTGTGTCATCACCCATTGCAGCTGAATTAAAGATTGATCAGTCTGTTGCACACAATGGCGTTTGCCTTACCGTAGTTGCTTTGTCTGATGGTAAACATACAGTAACAGCTATTGACGAAACCCTGCAAAAATCAAATATAGGTCACCTTAAGGTTGGCGACCTGGTAAACCTGGAACGCTGCATGCAGATGAATGGCCGCCTGGATGGTCATATCGTACAGGGGCATGTAGATCAGACTGCTATCTGTACCGAATTCAGGGAAATGCACGGTAGCTGGGAATATACTTTTGAATACGACCCGGCAGTTGGCAATGTAACGGTAGAAAAGGGATCTATTTGTGTAAATGGCATCAGCCTTACCGTGGTGAACTCTAAAAAGAATAGTTTTTCAGTAGCCATCATCCCTTACACTTTTGAACACACCAACCTGCAGCAGGTAAACGTCGGCTCAGTAGTTAATCTTGAATTTGACATTATTGGCAAATATGTAGCCCGTTTGATAGGCGCCAATACTAATGCGATAACTCCTTTAAACGCGATTTAGCATAACTGACGTAAGTACTTTGCTTTTGTGGCGGGTTGGTCTTGATGTATTTTCTATAATACTTTATGGCGTTTGTCTTACTCTTTAATTCAGAATCATACAGGTTGGCCAATATATAATAGGTGATCATAGGTTTATCATCATACAACAAACTTTTCTGATATGCATTTACTGCTCTTTTTAACTCATGAGTTTTCTCGTATGAATCACCCATTTCGCTGTAATAGGAATTAACGTTTGATGAGATAGCCTCTTTGATGGCCTTATTCAGATAAACGATTGCCTTATCCTGATCGCGAAGCGCCTTGTAGCTCATGGCTGTATAGTAGTATGAAGTTTCGCTGGCTGTTTTATTAGTCTCCAGTATTTCGAAGGCTGAAATACATTCCTTATATCTTTTTGTCATGAAATAGGATATGCCGAGCATGTTGATCACATCGCTTGATGCAGCACCTCCAAGGATCAATTGCTGACATATGGTAATGGTCTGCGGAAATTTCTCCAGGCGGTAATCGATGATTGCTTTTTGATGAAGCAATAATAAGTTAGCTGTATCCGACTCAATCGCCTTCGACACTATCGTGTCTGCTTTTGGATATAATTTTTGATTAATGAATATCGTCGCCAGGTCAGCAGCCACGTCCGGATCTACGGGGTTAATTGCATTCGCTTTCTGCAAGTAGCTACTGTCTGCTTTCAAATCGCCTGTGTTGTATGATATGGTAGCTAACTGTTTGTATACATTGAAATTGGTACTGTCTTTTCGAAGAATATTTTTAAAATAAACCAACGCTTTCCCATTGTTGCCTCTCCTTAAATTAAGGTTACCTAAATTATATAACAATGAAATACTGGTTGAATCCTTTTCATAAATGCGCAGATAATAGCCTTCCGCATCAGCCAGTTTACCTGCCATTTGTGATGTATAAGCCAGACTGGAAAGTATTTTGCTGTCGGAAATGGGCTCAAGATAGGTCTTCTTCAAATAATCCAAAGCATCGGAAAATCGCTGATTCTGGTAATATTCCAACAATAAGGCATCTCCGGATTTGTCAGTTTGTTGAGCGAAAGATGTTATAGAAATACCTATTAAAAGGATAAGTAAGATAAATAATTTCATTTAACTAAATTATTAGTTTGAAATTGAAAATGCAAGTAGAATAAACAAAATGCACTCATTACGGTTGTCAATAAAACAACAATTGATTTAATTATGGATAAGATTAGAAAGTTTGAGTTGATGGAAAAGATTGTCCATGAGTTGGAGGATCTTAAAAACAGTCAGCAGGCTATTATACAAAAGTTAGCAAAAATAGAAGTGGATAACATCGACCTGGGCGATAAGCGCCTGGAGAAAGACCTGCCTGATATGCACCAGCGTGTATCCGATAACCTGGATACTATCGCCGGTATTTTAGAAGATTTTGCTCAGAAGACCGACCAGTATAACAACCAGAACAATATTGCAGGTTTGAAAGAGCAGGAAGCTCTTAATAAGTAAAAGAGTATTTAGTCCCCGGAAACGGGGACTTATTTTTTTGCAGCCTTTTCAGCATCTCGGTTATACCTGGTAACCGCTTTGTAGTATTTTCCTTTTCCAATTGCTTCCAGTGCGTCGGCGTTTTGCCCAACCATTTTAATAAGATTGTCTTTGCTGTACTTTTCAATAGGGCCGTCGTTCAACTGAATACCAACTATCGCTGAAGGATCAAAATTTGTTTCATTAAGCAGGCCACCTCTCTCTGTGAGGTAATTTAAGCTCCTGGCATAGACCGCTAACGATCCGTCAATCACTTTAAACATCCAGCAACTATCTGTTGGTACGCCATACATCTCTGCTCCTGATCGATAGTCACCTATAACAGAAATGTATTTAGTTTGATCAGTATATATCTTCTGGTTTCTATGAATGGTATCCGATTTCGGGAATTTCTTATCTACATAGACCAAAAAGTTTTTATGTAATACGGTATCTGTATACATAAAAGAAACCACCTTTTTTACAGTACTATCCTTGAAAGTAACGGTGTATGTGTCACCTTTACCCGCATTCTGTCTCCAATTCAAATTATTCATCATTTGCATTTGCATCTGCATTTGCTGATTAACGAATTGCCGGCTTTGCTGTGCACGGACGGCCCCCATGCCCGGATATTGGGCAAAGGCTTGCAGCGAATAAAAAAATAATAAGGATATTACTAAAAGTGCGGGTCGGAGGTTGGGGTAAAGTTTCATGACAAAGATTTAGCTACCCAAATATAGAAAACTAAATCTTTAAATCAATTACTTAATACTCTTGCCTTTCATGGCCGAGCTGATAGCCTGGTCCATCAAACGCTCAGCAAATGGACGGGTGAATTCGTTCACAGCGTCTACTTTTTTAAGGATGAGGTCTTTATCTCCGCTGGTGAGTGCTTCTTTGAGTTCGTTTAGAAATTTATGTGTCTCGCTAATCTCCGCTATGGAAACATAGTCGGCATTTTTTTGAAGGAAACGCTCTACAGTATATACCATTTGTTCGCCTTCGGTTCGAGCTTCTATCAGCATTCGCTGGGCTACGTCATCTTTGGCGTGGGTAATGCTGTCGAGCAGCATTTGTTCAACCTGGTCGTCGGTGATGCCGTAGGTTGGTTTTACTTCCACTTCCTGTTTAACGCCTGAGCGTAGTTCGATGGCTTGAATCTTTAAAATACCATCGGCGTTCAGCAAAAAGTTGATATCTACTTTAGGCAGGCCAGCTGGCATAGCCGGGATTCCTTTTAAATCAAATTCAGCCAGTTTACGGTTTTCCCTGATCAAATCGCGCTCACCCTGGTAAACGGCGATCTTCATGTTTACCTGGCCATCAATAGAGGTGGTGTATTGGCGCCCTGCTTTGGTAGGCACTTTTGAGTTACGCGGGATGATTACATCCATAAGCCCGCCCATGGTTTCAATACCTAATGACAGCGGTGTAACATCCAATAATAAAATATCTTTTCTGTTTCCTGCTAAAATATCTGCCTGGATAGCAGCACCCAAGGCAACTACTTCATCCGGGTTCAGGTCATCATGAACTGGTCTTGCAAAAAAGTCTGAAACCATCTTTTTAACCAAGGCAGTACGGGTTGAACCGCCTACCATTACCACTTCATTAATGTCACCGATATCCAAACCAGCATCCTTTAAAGCATTGTGACAGCACTGAATAGTTTGTTGCACTTTAGGAAGAATTAATTGCTCAAAAGTATTACGATCGATAGTACACCAGATGTCACCGATCTTTTCATTAAAGATGCTTTGATGTGCAAATGCTTTTTTAGCTTCTTCAGCTTTTAATCGCAGTTGTTGGGTTAATTCGCGGTTATTGGCTAAATCAGCTTTATTTAATTGATTTTTTTCAACCCAGTAATCTACAATAGCGCGGTCGAAATCGTCACCACCTAAAAAGGTATCGCCATTGGTGGATAATACTTCAAAAATGCCGTTTTGGATTTGAAGGATCGACACATCGAAGGTGCCCCCACCTAAATCATAAACAGCGATGGTTTTAGTTTCTTCGGGACTTAAGCCAATACCATAAGCCAGACTTGCCGCAGTTGGCTCGTTGACGATACGTAATACATCCAATCCGGCCAGTTTACCGGCGTCGCGGGTAGCCTGGCGCTGCGAATCGTTAAAATAGGCCGGCACGGTAATAACTGCACGGTTAACCGGGGTTTTCAACGCATGCTCGGCGCGTTCCTTTAATTCTTTTAATATCAAGCCGGAAAGCTCGATAGGCGTATAGAAGCGATCACCAACCTTAATCTTCACCAGGCTTTCTGAATCGTCGTCAATTACTTTATAGGAGAAGAAATCTTTATAGTTTTCAATATCATGGTAGGAACGGCCCAATAAACGCTTAACCGAGAATACTGTATTTTGCGGATCAGTTATTAGGTAGTTCTTAGCTTCATTGCCTACAGTTATTTCATCCGCCCGACCAAAATGCACGACCGATGGCACCAAAACACCCTTGCCGGTATCATTGATCACTTTCGGATTCTTATCCGGATCGATAAATGCCACAAGAGAATTGGTAGTCCCAAGGTCGATACCTACAATAATATCTTCCTTTTGCAGAGAGCCTGTTGCCAGGTTGATGGAAATTTTAGCCATGGTAGTTCAATAACAATCGGCAAATGTAGGTAGTTTTGGATAACGGAGTGTCTTCTGAATATCTATTTTTCAATTTGCTGTAAACTAAGCAGCACACTTTTGCGTTATTTTCGCGAATTGTCAGTATAAGATAATTTACGTTCAGCCAAAATTCTTACATTCACTTTGATGTTCATTCTACCCCTGCACCGCTTTCCATTGCAATCAAACTATAAGCTTTTCGTTTTGCTGCTACTCGCAACTGCTACTGCAACTATAACAAGGGCTCAGCAATTCGGCGGTAACCCACCTTCAATTCAATGGAACCAGGTGAATACCAAAGCAGCCAAGGTGATTTATCCCCGTGGACTGGATTCGGCAGCGATGGAGGTGGCCAATATCGTTCAGCAGATGAACAGTAGCATTCAGCCAACTATTGGCTTTAAGCAAAAGCAGATCAGCATAGTCCTTCAAAATCAAACGACTATTGCTAATGCTTATGTTGGATTGGCGCCTTTCCGCAGTGAGTTTTTCCTGACGCCGGAGCAAAACAGTTTCGACATCGGCAGTTTGCCCTGGCCAAAGCAGTTGGCGATACATGAGTTCAGGCATGTGCAGCAGTATAATAACTTTAATGTGGGCGCTTCAAAAGTAATGCGCATCCTCTTTGGTGAAGGAGGGCAGGCGCTAGCCAATGATCTGGCCGTTCCAAATTGGTTTTTTGAAGGTGATGCTGTATTTAATGAAACATTAGTGAGCAACCAGGGCAGAGGGCGTCTGCCTTATTTTTTTAACGGTTACCGTGCCATATGGGCAGATGGAAAGGACTACAGCTACATGAAACTGCGCAATGGTTCCTATCTTGATTATACACCCGATTGGTATCCCACAGGCTATATGTTCGTTTCCTATGGCCGTGAAAAGTACGGCGATACCTTCTGGAAAAATGTAACCCACGATGCTGCGGCTTATCGCGGGGGCCTTTCACCATTACAAAGGGCTATTAAGAAATATTCAGGTGAGGATTTTAGCCAGTTCAGGCAGGATGGTTTTGATTTTTTCAAAAATCAGTTTAACAGCGACATAAAGTCATTACCAGCAAACTCAGTTGTAAAATCTCAGCATTTTGTAGCCGATGAAGAATACCCGGCTTATATAAATGATACCACACTCATTTATATGAAAAGCACCTATAATCATTTGCCGGTGTTTGTGATTAAAAGCGGGAAGACCGAAAAAAACATTAGTGTAAGAAGTGTCTCGCTTGACAATTATTTTGAATATCACAACGGCAAGGTGGTGTATGTTACTTATCGTCCCGATCTGCGCTGGACCTACCGTGACTTTAGTGAGCTGGTAGTGCTGGATATAAATACAGGTAAAGAAAAACGAATCAGCCATAGCACCAAGTACTTTTCGCCATCATTTAGCCCGGATGGGAAAACTATCGTTGCAGTTCAGGTGAACCCGTCAGGTAAAAGCACCATCCATTTTGTCAGTTCAGCCAACGGAAAATTCATTAAAGCATTCGGGAATCCTGAAAGGCTATTTTTTACCTATCCAAAGTATTATGGAAAGAATAAGCTGATTGCGGCAGTCCGCAACACCGAAGGCAAAATGTCGCTGGCTTTGATTGATATCACAACAGAGAAAATACACTACTTGCTGCCGTTTTCCTACCAGCCCATCGGATTTATTAATGTAAAGAATGACATCGTTTATTTCACCGCCACATCGGGTATAAATGATCGTTTATATGCCTTGTATATTAACTCTGGTAAGTTTTATGAGTTGAAAAACGAGCAGCAACCCGGCTATATAGGCAATTATCAGCCTGCTATTTCTGATAAAAAATTTGCATGGGTTGGGTTTACATCTGTTGGCTACCAGATCAGCGAATTGGATAAAAAAGATTTGCAATGGGAAGAGGTTGGCCCCGCAATCCCCGGAAGCTTATCGAATATGGGTATTACCGCTTTAGAGAAAAATCCGGCGTCTGATCTATTAGCAACAGTAAACCCGGAACCCTTAGAGGTGACTAAATATCCGAAGGCTTATCATTTGTTCAATTTTCATAGCCTGATACCTAATTTAGACGATCCGAACTATCAGCTTGCTATAGTAGGAGAAAATGTGCTGAATACTTTCCAGTCGCAACTGGCTTTTACTTATAACCGTGACGAACAGTATAAGGAGTTTGGCTTTGATGCGGTGTATGGCGCTTTATTTCCATATCTGAAGGCTGGTGTTGACTATACTATTGACCGTCGCGGACTTTATCAAGGCAGCAATGTTTATTGGAACGAAACCGATCTGCATGGCGGTCTTGAGGTACCGTTAAATTTTAGTCAGGGCAAAAATATTACTGGGCTGGATGTGGGTAGCGATCTGTATTACACACAAAACAATTTCCAGGCGCCTTATAGTAGTATTTTACCTTCGCGCAGTTATTTGTATGTGAGCAATTACATCACGTTCAGCAATCATATCCAACAAGCAAGGCAGAATATTTACCCGCGTTTTGGACAGAGTTTAAGTTTATCTTACAAATCGGCTATCAGCAGCTTTACCAATGATCAGTTTTTAGCCGATGCTAACTTATTTTTTCCTGGACTATCTGTTAATCACAACCTGGTCATAAATGCTGCCTACCAGCAGAAGGATGGTAACAATGGCATCAGTTTTTCCAATGATTTCCCGTTCTCAAGAGGATATTTTGCCGAAAACCTGCACAAAATGGATAAGCTCGGCGCGGACTATCAACTGCCTTTAGCATACCCCGACGCCGGAAGAGGCAATACGATCTATCTAATGCGTTTACGGGGCGATTTGTTTTTTGACTATACCCGCGCTTCAGATGCCTATTTTAACGGTAGCAGAAACTTCAGGTCGACAGGAGCAGCCGTATTTTTTGACACCCAATGGTTCAACCAGGTATCTATTTCGTTTGGTTTCAGATATAGTTATTTGTTAGATGAGGACGTGTTTGGTTATACTGGGCGGAATCGTTTTGAGATTATTTTACCTGTCACGTTCTTTTAAGCACTGAAATATGGTTTAATAACTGTTTAACGTATTGATTCCAATTTTCTATATTTAAGTATGGAAGATATTGAGATTTGTATCGGTGATTACGTTTTGATCGATGAGATTTATGAAGATGAGGATGGGTTTGAATTTCAACCTTGTGGAACAGTAATCGATGTTGATAAAGATAAAAAGCAGTTCAAGATAACATCCTATGAACCTGCTGTGGACGATGAGACTTTTATAGAAGTTTACGATGAAGAGGATTTTGAAGATGATAAATGGTACCCTTTTGATAAATTGGATCAGATAGAAAGGGAGTATAAAGTAATGGAT
Source organism: Bacteroidota bacterium (assembly GCA_018266915.1). GTDB lineage: Bacteria > Bacteroidota > Bacteroidia > Sphingobacteriales > Sphingobacteriaceae > Mucilaginibacter. Next base: position 18,926 of record JAFDZM010000062.1, read on the forward strand.
ATTACCGACAATGTCGACAATATTACGAATGAGCCATTAACTGTAGCAAAGTTATCACGAATCATTAAGTCGTATCAACGCGTTGAAGACGGTTATCGATTATCAAAATATTTTAGTTATTCAACGTTTGATATTTTTATATTAACAAAAGACAGTAATGCTTATAAGAGAATTTTTTATAACCCAGTTGAAAACAAGATTATTAATTTTGCCAATTTTGAGTTGGGATTCTCATTCGCGAATGGTTTGAAACAAAAAACCTATTACGATAAACCTGAGGAACCATACTATTTTATTCAAGAAAATTACAACAATAAATGAGCAAAGATTTAGAGGTTGAAAAAATGGCTTTCGATATCACCGGGCAAATAAATAATGGGTTACCTATTACAATAGTTGCCATCAATGATAATAGTGTTGATGTTCACTGGTTTGAGGGTGAGGAACTAGTCGCTAAAAATGCTACTGTGTCTAAGAATACACTAAGAGCGTTAAGTTGATTTAGTTTGAAAATTACTCATTTGCGAGTCGTATAATTTCTTTCACTTTATTCGCATCCGTCATCAAAATACTGTATTCATCCAAATGATCTCGACTTAGAATAATGTGGTCATTATGATATTGCATGTGGCTTTTTACCGGGCCACGAGCTGATGAGTGTACCTCTTTAGCTTTGGTATAATGGATCAAATCGGCAACTGTACTCTCGCTTACGCCGCTGCCCGGCATAATGATAATTCGACCGGCTGCCTTCTCAATCAAATGAGCGATCACGTTAGCGCCTTCAATAGCGGTGCTTCTGCCACCTGATGTGAGGATTCGCTCGCAACCCATGGCGATAATTTCTTCAAGCGCCTTATCCATATCATTGCACATATCAAATGCACGATGGAAGGTAACACCGAGGCCATTATTCGTCGCCATTTTTACCAGTTCAGAACAACGTTTGGTATCGATACTTCCATCCGGGTTCAGAATGCCGATCACTACGCCATCGCAGCCAATATCGATACAATTCTGCACGTCGGCCTTCATAATCTCAAACTCGGTATCGGAATACAAAAAATCACCTTCACGCGGACGGATTAATACGTATAATTTAATGTGGAGCGCCTTACGAGCCAATTTGATTTGGCCGTAGGAGGGGGTAGTACCTCCTTCGCCCAGGTTGTCACATAATTCCACACGTATTGCACCACCTTCCTGCGCCGCAAGGGCGGAGGTAAGGGTATTAGCGCAAACTTCTAAATTTATCATTAGCAGTTCATAGTTAATGGTTCATAGTTCATAGCTATGTTAGTGGTTAAAGCGAGTTTCTCAAAGAGGTAATCATTTTGACCAGGATTTCATATTCATCATAAAGTACCTTAAACGCAGGTTGCGCTATGTATTTACGCTTTTGAGCAACAAATAAAGAACTTACTACTTCAATCGCTGATCGTAGTGCATATCCCAGAAATACTTTGAATACAGCTTTGGATTGGCCTGTAGAGCCTTCTGCAATATTCAATACAACGGAATCAGCTGCCCGTTTCATTTGAGAAGTCAGGACATATATTTCTTCTTTTGGAAATGTTTTGGTTAGCTGGTTTATTTCTTCGCCCAAATCTAATGCCCTTTGCCAAACCTGGAGTTCTTCAAATCTAAATGCCATTTGTGATAAGTTTTATTTTAAAGTTATAGGATTTGTTAGTGTCGTACAAGATTGTTATTTCGCTATGAACTATGATCCATGAACTATGAACCAATTCAATATACACTCTTTCCTTTTATCAGCAAATCCTGATTATCTGCATTACATACAGCAAATGAAAAGCCTTCTTGGATAGCATATGCACCGTATTCACCTTTTTTGTTGATGGCTAAGAAACCTACTTGTATATTTTTAGCTGTCTCCGGTTTCTTTTTTATGATGCGGTTAACGGCTTCTTTACAGGCGTCTTCGGGGGATAGCCCATGTCGCATTAGCTCCACCACCAGGAAGCTACCTACATTGCGGATCACTTCTTCACCCACACCGGTCGAGGTGGCCCCGCCAACTTCATTGTCTACATATAGCCCCGCACCAATGATCGGACTATCGCCCACACGGCCATGCAGTTTGAAGGCCATGCCGCTGGTTGTACACGCGCCGGATATGTTCCCTTTCGCATCAATAGCCAGCATACCGATAGTATCATGATTATATTGATTGCCGGGGGCGTGTTGCTTATTTTCAATATTGATCACTGGGCTGTATTTGGCTGTTTTCAGCCATTCCTTCCAGGCTTTTTCTGATTCCGGTGTTAATAATTTTTCGCGCTTAAAGCCTTGCTCTACGGCAAACTGTGTCGCACCATCGCCGACCAGCATAACGTGTGGGGTTTTCTCCATTACCAATCGTGCAACAGAAATAGGGTGGGCAATATCTTCAATAGCCGCTACTGAACCGCAGTTTCCAAATTCATCCATGATACAAGCATCCAGCGTTACGTGTCCATCACGATCGGGATAACCGGCACGGCCAACAGTATGGTTGTTCATATCTGCCTCAGGAACACGTACACCGGCTTCTACAGCATCCAATGCCCTGCCGCCTTTTTCGAGGACTTTCCAGGCTTCTTTATTGGCAGCTATGCCGAAATCCCATGTCGATATAACTATTGGCAGTGTAGAAGCCGGAGTAAAAGTTAACGTTTTGGCTACTGCCGACTTTGATAATGCCACAAGCGAGGCGCCTGCAGCAGATACTTGAATAAATTTGCGACGGTTGTACATGTCGCTAATATATAAAGTTTGAATGAGTTTCGGTTGTAACGAACTTATTGCGCGGCAACGTTCATCATCGCTCTGACTTCAACGCTTCCGCCCAAATCAAATACCGGGCATTTATTGGCAATGGCTTTGGCTGCTTCCAAATTTTCCGCCTTGATGATCAATACCGAGCTCACCAGGTCATCATTAGCTACGTAGGGGATGGGTTTTGTTGATTTCTCTTTGCCAGAGATAGTGGCTCCTTCATTAGTAGGACGATAGCCGGCTACCAGGTCTCCGGATTGTGCCAGATTGCTCATATATTCTTGCCATTTTTTGATGTTAGTCTGTATCTCTTCTTTGGATGATGGCTTGAAATTGGTTTTAAACCTTACTATCATTAAATATTGTGATTTGACTTTTTCCTGTGCGAATAGAATAGTGGCTGCAAACAGGAACGCTGTTAATAAAATGAACTTTTTCATAATAGGGTGATTTTTAGGTTTATTATTCCGGTGCGATATCTTCGTCAGATAAAGGATTTTCTTCGGATAAAATCTCCTCACATCTTTCTACATCCCTAGCAAATACTTTTAATTTGATTCCGCCTCCGCCCTGGTTATAAACCGGGTATAAAACACCCAAACTTTCATCAGCTATAAAGGAAGGAATACCATTGGCTTCCAGTTTTGTGCGGATAATTTCGGCTTCCATGGGGTTGTAGAAAGTACGGAAGGTTAAAATTTCGTCATCTTTTTGCATGTGTATATTAAAATTATCTTTCTGCGTTTTGAAATCTGGTCATGATGTCTTCATAAAGTTGGTTGAAATTGCATTTCAGGCTATTAGCTGAAATGAAAATGGGTGAACCAAAACTCTTATAGTTCATCTGCATTGCTTTTTTTGCTATCAATCCTCCTTGCTTATTGATATATTCTTCAGGATTACTAACCACAATCATTATCATATTTTGATTAACAACAACCGTTTTTCGAACAGCTAGAATGTCTTTCCATGGGATAAGCCCAACTGAAGTGCCACTGGAATTATCATTTATGCCGAAGTCATTTACAACAATTCCTGGTTTATTATCGATGATTTTCTTGAAAATCAGTATCGCACATAATCCAAAGAAAAGAATTGATGCAACTCCGGCAGCAAAAATGAATTCAGGACTTCTGTAAAAAGATTGGCCACTTAAACTTTTGGGGTTTATTACAAACCATATGCCTCCTGAAACAAATGCTAATGATCCAGTTAATAGCAAAGCCAATTTGTTTTTACTTAGCGGTATTTCAATCTGATCTTCCTTAATCATAAAGTTTACTTCTTCTCCAAAAATGAGAATTTGTTTTGGTTAATTTGAATAATTATGAACCGCATCGACCGTATATCTGCCATCCTGATCCACCTGCAATCGCGCCGAGTTGTTAAAGCCGGTGATATTGCCGACCGTTTTAATATCAGCCTCCGTACCGTTTACCGCGATATTAAAACACTGGAAGAAGCAGGTATACCCCTGATCGGCGAGGCTGGTATTGGTTATTCCATTATGGACGGATATCGTTTGCCACCCGTGATGTTTACACGCGAGGAAGCAACTGCATTCCTTACTGCCGAAAAACTGATGGAAAAGTTGACCGATCCGTCTTCTGATGAAAACTACAAATCAGCCATGTTTAAGATACGTTCTGTACTTCGCATGGCTGAAAAAGATTTCCTGGAGAATATCGATGGGCATATCGAGGTGGTAAAAAGCCGGCGCGTGGCACCCGGAGCCAGGCTTGATTTGAACCCTTTGCAGATCATTCTGAAAGGTATAGGTGAGCGACAAGTATTATCCATTCATTACTTTGCGGCCCACAATCAGCAGAAAAGTGAACGTTGTATAGAGCCGGTCGGGGTGTTTTATCTCGATAACTACTGGCACCTGATAGCCTGGTGCCGCCTGCGTGAAGATTATCGCGATTTCAGGCTCGATCGTATCTCCAACATTTCGCTCACAGGTGAACGTTTCAGAACCCAGCACCCTAATTTAAGTGAATATATAGAGGAATCAGCACGGGAAAAGAATCTGCAGACTGTAACTATTCGTGTCGAGAAACAAATAGTGCGTTATCTGAATGAGCAGAAGTATTACAACGGTTTCGTATCTGAAAAAGAAGTTGACGGCATGGTTGAAATGACTTTCCTGACCGAATTCATTGAAGGCTTTGTTCGCTGGATAATGATGTATGGCGATATGGCGGAGATCGTTAGTCCTTGTGAGTTGAAAACAAAAATTAGGGAATTGTCAACTGTTATTCTCGAAAGGAACCAGTAACCAATTCCCCTCTTGAGAGTAATAGCCCATGAATAGACAGAAAAAGTTTGTATATTTATGCAAATGAAT
>JAFDZM010000063.1 GCA_018266915.1 Bacteroidota bacterium
ACAACAACAACAATATTCATTAGGTATCTACTAATTTTATCCAAAGGATGGAGCCTAATTCCTTGCTGTTTTTTTTCTATAAACAGGGCGCTCCGATGGAGCGGTTTTAATGTCGCTTGCTTATAAATTCCGTTAGGAATATCCTGTTTATAGCACTCACGATTACTAAGCTAAGCCGCGATAGGGATTAATCCAATTGCAAAGCGAATAATTAGGAGGCTCCGATGGAGCCCGTCGCCTGGGGTTGATTTTCTATAAACAGGGTGCTCCCATGGAGCATTATATATTGGTTAGCTGCAATTTTGATTAGCATTCCGTTAGGAATATCCTGTTTATAGCACGTTTCCCTACCAATATTTTGGCTCCATCGGAGCCTCCTATACTCTGCTTTTCCCATTTTCAACTTTTTTTTCCACATTTAGGATTTTTCCCTACATTTGCGGGCTAATTGTCGCTCATTGAAATCGCTCAAAACATATTCGATTCCTTTTACCGGCCTCAAGCTGGGAAAGCACTTTTTTGACTATGTGATCAAAGACGAATTTTTTGACGAAATGGACTATTCCATCGTCAAAAAGGCTGATCTTCAGTGCAAAGTGGAGCTGGACAAGCAGGAAACCATGCTCATCCTGAACTTCCATATTTATGGAACCATCACGATGACATGCGATAAATGCCTGGCCGAATATCCGCATCCTGTTGATGTTCATGAGCAGCAGATCGCCAAATTTGCCGAAGAGGAAATTGACGAAGACGAAGAAATCATCACCCTGAACAAGAATGATCACGAGATCAATATTGCGGGTTTGATATATGAATACATAAATGTTGCGGCTCCTTTTATAGCAGTTTGCAACGACGAGGGGAACACGCCTTACTGCGATAAGGAGATGATCGAAAGATTAAATCAGTTATCGGCTAAAGGCGGTGACGATGACAAAACGGATCCAAGGTGGGACGTTTTGAAGAATATTTAATTGATAATTTAGGAAGTTATGCCACATCCAAAACGGAAATTCTCAAAATCAAGGACAGCAAAGCGTAGAACACACTACAAAGCTGAAGCGCCTACTTTAACTACTTGTAAAACTACTGGTGCAGTACATTTGCCTCACAGAGCTTATACTGTTGACGGTAACTTATACTACAACGGCAAAGTCCTTATCGAAAACACTGCAACAGCCTAAGTTTAATTTTCATATATGAAGATTGGCTTAGATATTATGGGCGGTGATTTTGCTCCCAAGGCGACGGTGCTGGGAGCAATAGCGGCTTATAAGGCTTTGTCGGGCAACCAAAAACTGGTGCTCATAGGCGATAAGGAAATTGCCCTGTCCATTCTTCATGAAAATAACTTTAGCCCCGACCATTTCGAGTTTGTACACACAACCGAGGTGATCGGCATGGGCGAACACCCAACCAAAGCGGTAGTTCAAAAGCCTGACTCTAGTATTAGTGTAGGTTTCCGCATGCTTAAGGACGGCGAAATACAAGCCTTCTCATCAGCGGGAAACACAGGCGCGATGCTGGTCGGTTCCATGTTCAGCGTAAAAGCCATACCGGGCGTATCCCGCCCTGCAATGACAACCATAGTACCCAAACTGAAAGGCGGTTTGGGTATTTTGTTAGATGTAGGTGCCAATGCAGACTGCAAGGCCGAAAACCTGTTGCAGTTTGGTATCCTGGGCAGCCTTTTCGCAGAATCGGTTTATAACATACCCAATCCACGCGTTGCGCTGGTGAATATTGGCGAGGAAGAAGAGAAAGGCAATATACTTTGCCAGGCAGCTTTCCCACTGATGAAGGAAAACAAGCAGTTCAACTTTATCGGGAACGTTGAGGGACGCGACTTTTTCAACGAAAGCGCCGATGTATACGTAGCCGATGGTTTTACCGGGAACGTGGTGCTGAAAATGGCTGAATCATTTTATGTGATGGGCCTGAAACTGAAGCTCGAACATGAGTTTTTCGGGCGCTTTAACTACGAGCAATACGGTGGCAGCCCGATATTAGGTATCAATGCACCGGTAGTGGTGGGGCATGGGATATCAAGTCCCGAAGCGATCAAAAACATGGTTCTCCTGTCAAGAGACATGTTTGAGAGCGATCTGATAAATAAAATAAAAAAAGCATTTCAATAAAATCTACATATAGAAATGAATAAAATTCATGCTGCAATTACTGCTGTGAATGGATATGTTCCCGATTATGTTTTAACAAACCATGAACTGGAAACAATGGTGGAAACGAATGATGAATGGATAACCACCCGCACAGGCATAAAAGAGCGCAGAATACAAAAAGGCGAAGGCCTTGCAACATCAGATATGGCGGTTCACGCTGTTGAAGGGTTGCTGAAGAAGAGAGGGATCAGTGCTGAAGAAATAGAATTGATCATATTTTGTACTACTACTCCCGATATGCCGTTCCCGGCTACGGCGAATATACTGGCTGATAAAATTGGTGCTAAAAATGCGTGGGGGTACGATCTGCAAGCAGCCTGTTCAGGCTTTATCTTCGGATTGGCTACAGGCGCACAATTCATCGAAAGTGGAAAACACACAAAAGTTCTGGTAGTAGGCGGCGATAAAATGTCGTCTATCGTAAACTATAAAGACCGCGCAACCTGCATCATTTTTGGTGATGGCTGCGGCGCTGCTTTGTTGGAACCAAATACCGAAGGCTACGGCATTATCGACTCTATCCTGAAAAGTGATGGCGCAGGTCGTGCCTATCTTCACCAGAAAGCTGGCGGATCTTTAAAACCTGCATCACACGAAACGGTGGATGCTTTGGAGCATTATGCATATCAAGAGGGTCAGGCAGTATTCAAGTTCGCAGTGACCAATATGGCCGATGTTGCTGCCGAAGTAATGGAACGCAATAACCTGAAATCAGATGATATTGCCTGGCTGGTTCCGCACCAGGCAAACAAACGCATTATTGATGCAACTGCCAACCGTACCGGTGTAAGCGCTGATAAGGTGATCATCAACATTGAGCGTTACGGCAATACCACCAACGGAACCATTCCGCTTTGTTTGTGGGAGTGGGAAAGTAAATTTAAAAAGGGAGATAACCTGATACTGGCTGCCTTTGGTGGCGGCTTTACCTGGGGTTCGATCTATTTAAAATGGGCCTATTGATTTGATGTGCAGATGAGTGAATGTGCAGATATGCAAATGCTTTAATTTTTGTACAACCATTTATTTGAACTTTATTAAATATGTTTTGTTATTTTGCTAAGAACTAACTATTAAAAGAACCAGCCAAACATCTGCATATCTGCACATCTGCATATTTTCACATCAAAATCTGCAATTTGCACATCTGCACATTAACATATAACTTAGATATAATCTTTTATCCAAAACCAATTCATTCCACTATATGGATATCAAACAAATTCAGGACCTTATACGCTTTGTCTCAAAGTCGGGGGTAAATGAAGTTTCAATTGAACAGAACGATTTCAAGATTACAATAAAAACTAACCAGGCTCCGACGTATGTTACAGCAAACCTTCCGGCTGAAGGTGCACCGTCATATGTTGCCCCGGCCCCAATAGCTGCAGCTCCTTCGGCTGCTCCTGCAATTGCCGCTGTTGCTCCTGAGGCCCCTGCTGCTGATACTTCGAAACTGATTACTGTAAGATCGCCGATGATCGGTACCTTCTACCGCTCGTCATCGCCTGATAAACCAATGTTTGTAAATGTTGGCGACGAGATCAAACCAGGTTCGGTTGTGTGTATCATAGAAGCGATGAAATTGTTTAACGAGATCGAATCAGAAGTTTCGGGCCGTGTTGTGAAAATATTGGTTGACAACGCTTCACCTGTTGAGTACGACCAGCCATTGTTTTTGGTTGAACCTGTTTAATATGCAAATGTGCAGATGTGCGGATGTGCAAATGAGCAAATCTGCATACTTTCACATCTGCACATCCGCACATTTGTAATCTGCACATTAAAACTATGTTTAAAAAAATATTAATAGCTAACCGTGGTGAAATTGCCCTTCGCATTATCCGTACTTGCAAGGAGATGGGCATTAAAACCGTAGCTGTATATTCTACCGTCGACAGGGACAGCCTGCATGTACGTTTTGCTGATGAAGCCGTATGCATTGGTCCCCCTGCCAGCCGCGATTCGTATTTGAATATCCCCAACCTGATATCTGCTGCTGAACTTACCAATGCCGATGCCATCCATCCTGGCTATGGGTTCTTGTCAGAAAATGCCAAGTTTTCGGCTATCTGCGCAGAATATGGTATCAAATTTATTGGCGCTACTGCCGACCAGATCAACGCGATGGGCGATAAGGCATCAGCCAAAGCAACCATGAAAAAAGCGGGTGTTCCTACAATTCCCGGTTCCGAAGGTTTATTAACCGACGTAAAAGAAGGTATCGCCGTAGCCAACAAAATAGGTTACCCAGTTATCCTGAAAGCTACTGCGGGTGGTGGTGGCCGTGGTATGCGTTTGGTTTGGAAAGATGAGGAGTTTGAACCAGCCTGGGATTCGGCGCGTGCTGAGTCTGCTGCTGCATTCGGTAACGATGGTATCTACCTTGAAAAATATGTAGAAGACCCACGCCACATCGAAATTCAGGTGGTAGGCGACCAATACGGCAAAGTTTGTCACCTTTCAGAACGTGACTGCTCTATACAACGCCGTCACCAAAAGCTGGTAGAAGAATCGCCATCGCCATTTATGACCGAAAAGCTTCGCAAGAAAATGGGCGATGCGGCTATAAAAGGAGCAAAAGCAGTAAAATATGAAGGTGCAGGTACCATCGAGTTTTTGGTGGACAAACACCGCAACTTCTATTTTATGGAGATGAACACCCGTATCCAGGTAGAGCACCCGGTTACCGAAGAGGTGATCAACTTCGACCTGATCAAAGAGCAAATCAAAGTTGCTGCAGGTATTCCAATCTCAGGTAAAAACTACGAGCCAACAATGCACGCTATCGAGTGTCGTATCAATGCGGAGGATCCGTTTAATAACTTCCGTCCTGCTCCGGGCAGGATTACCAATTTCCATTCACCGGGTGGTCATGGTGTCCGGATAGATACACACGTGTACTCTGGTTATGTGATTCCGCCAAACTACGACTCGATGATCGCTAAAGTGATCTGCGTGGCTCAAACCCGCGAAGAAGCTTTAAGCACCATGGAGCGCGCGTTGAGCGAATTTGTGATTGAAGGCATTAAAACTACCATACCTTTCCATTTAAAATTACTGCAGGACCCTAACTTCCGTGCGGGTAATTTTACCACCAAGTTTATGGAAACCTTTGAATTCACCAAATAAACAATCCACTGTAATAAAATAAATCGTAAATAGCATTCTGATTAACGGAATGCTATTTTTGTACGGCAATGAGTAAAACAAGCGATAAGCTAATAAAGGCAATAAAGGATAAAAGCAAGAATTTAGAAGGCGAAATGTCCTTTTTTGACCATTTGGAAGAATTAAGATGGCATTTGATCCGTTCGGCACTGGCCATTGTTGTATTTACCATTGTTGTTTTCGCTTTTTATAGCTGGATTTACGATAACATTATCATGGCCCCCAGCAAGTCAGACTTCTGGACTTTCAGGATGATGTGTGACCTGGGTAAAATCCTTCATCGTGATATGTGCCCCGGTAAGATCAATATTCAATTGATCAACACAGAAATGGCGGGTCAGTTTACTCTGCAAATTGACTCTTCTTTGATGATAGGTTTGGTATTGGGCATCCCTTATTTATTGTATGAGATCTGGCTGTTTGTTAAGCCAGCACTGCACGATAAAGAAAAGAAAGCTGCCAGCGGATTTGTTTTCTACGCTTCTATCTTATTTTTATGCGGTGTGATGTTCGGTTATTTCGTGATCACACCTGTGTCCCTTAACTTCCTGGCGGGTTACACGGTAAGTACACAGATACAAAACTTATTTTCTATAGATTCTTATATTTCTTCCGTTTCAACACTGACCATTGCAACGGGTTTGGTTTTTGAGTTGCCTATCCTGGTTTACATCCTTTCAAATTTGGGTATCCTGACACCTAAATTCATGAAGGAAAGCCGCCGTTATGCAATTGTAATCATCCTGATCATTGCCGCTGTGGTAACTCCTACGCCTGATATGCTGACTATGACCGTTGTTGCTATCCCGCTATACTTATTATATGAATTAAGTATAGGAGTGGCCGCTTCTGTTCAGAAAAGGAAGAAAAAGCGTGAAGAAGAGGCAGATGCTGCATAATCTGTAAAAGCTTTCTAACAAAATCTTTACCTTCGTTGCTTGAATTTATAAATAGATTTGAGTGATGAATAACACCCTGAAGATTGCTATTGGCGCGGACCACGCCGGCTTTGATTATAAAGAAGCGATAGCCAAGTGGCTGAATGCAGATAACCTGAAAGATTTTGGCACTTACTCATCGGCTTCGGCTGATTATCCTGACTTTGCACACCCGGTTGCCTCTGCTGTTGAAAGTGGTGAGTTTGATTATGGCATACTGGTTTGCGGTAGTGCAAATGGCGTAGCTATTACTGCCAATAAGCACCAGGGCATTCGTGCAGCCATTTGCTGGAACGAAGAGTTAGCTTCGTTGGCACGCAAGCATAACAATGCCAATATCGTGTGCATCCCTGCCCGTTTTATTTCGATAGAAGAAGCCGAAAACATCGTGAAGACTTTCCTGGCTACCGAGTTTGAAGGCGGCCGTCATGCAAACAGGGTGAATAAGATAGCTTGTTGAGAAAATTCTAAATGCTAAGCTCTAAGTTCTAAAGAGTAATTGTAAAAAGCTCAATATTAACTGAACATATGACTCAAATGAAAAAACTACCTCTATGCATGGTTGCGCTGTCGCTCACGGCCTGCGCCTATGCACAAAAAAACACTGGCGATCCGCAGAAGTACGCTAAGTACATTAGTGCCGATGACGCCCGTAAACACCTGAGCATTTTGGCATCAGATGCCTATGAAGGTCGCGAAACCGGCAAGCCGGGCGCTGACAAAGCCGCCAATTATATTGCAGGTGAATTCAAAAAATTAGGCTTGCAGGCCCCCGTAAATGGCTCTTACTTTTTGGATGTGCCTTTGACTGAAAATTCAACCAAAATCAATCTTTCGATAAACGGACAGGACCTTACCAACGGCAAAGACTTCATTGCATCAAGGGGTGCAGCTTCTGACAAACCAGTAAACGCATCTGAAGTTGTGTTTATCGGCTACGGTACTGATGCTGAAATAGGTACTACCGATCTTACTAATAAAGTATTGTTATGGGTGAATGAGGATAAACCGGAAGCAGGTAAAACCCCAAATACCAGCTACCGTTTATCAAACGCACGTACCCAAATCGTGAAAAATCTTCAAAGCAAAAACCCTGCTTTGATATTGGCAGTAAACGGCGAAATCGCCAATATGCTTAAGCGATTTGGCTCTGGTGCTACCGCCCCTCGTTTGACAATCAAAGCAGATGCAGCTAAACCAGCAAGTACACAGGCTGTCGTATTAAACACTACCCCTGCTATTGCAGACCAAATCCTGAAATCAACAGGAAAAACTTACGATCAGATCAAAACCGGTGCTGCGCAGAGTTTGAAAGCAGATATCAAATTAAACATCCATAACGAAACCAAAGATGTTAAGGCGGTGGACGTGCTGGGCTTTATGCCGGGTACCGACCTGAAGGATGAAGTGCTGGTTTTCTCAGCGCATTATGACCACATCGGTTTGGTTGCCGACCCGAATGCAAAAGACAAAGTGAATAATGGCGCTGACGATGATGGTTCAGGCACCACTGGTATACTGGAAATTGCCCGTGCATTTTCAGAAGCTAAAAAAGCCGGACATGGCCCGCGCAGAAGCATCCTTTTCCTTGGTAACGTAGGTGAAGAAAAAGGTTTGTTAGGCTCAGAATATTATACCGATCATCCCGTGTTCCCGTTAGCTAATACCATTACCGATCTGAATATCGATATGATCGGTCGTGTAGGTTATGAGTATATCGGCAAGCCGGATTCAGCCAATTACGTGTACACTATCGGTTCTGCTATGCTGAGCAAAGAGTTACACCAGATCAACGAAGAGGCGGACAAAAAATATGTTAATATTGAACAAGATTATAAATACGATGATCCGAATGATCCGAACCGTTTCTACTACCGTTCAGACCATTACAACTTTGCTAAACACGGTGTGCCGATCATTTTCTATTTTAACGGCGTTCATGATGATTATCACCAGCCCGGAGACGAAGTAAGCAAGATCAATTTCCCGCTTCTGGCTAAACGTGCAACGTTGGTTTATTATACCGGTTGGGAGCTGGCTAACAGGGATAAACGCCCGGTGGTTGATGCTGCTCCTGCGACTAAGTAATTAGTTAAGTGGTTGATTGAGTTGATAAGTTATAAGAGCCCTTCAATTCAATCAACTTAAAATGGGCTTGGTGTTCTTTGTGTCTTCTTTGCGCCCTCTGTGGTTAAAACTTTTACCACAGAGCTAACAGAGAAGGCACAAAGTGGCGCTGAGATTTTATAAAAGCACCTGATTAGGGTCCGCTTAAACCACTCACTTAATCCAACTTAATCAACCCAATCAACTCCCTCTATAATCAAAAATTCCTAACTTAGCCGCATGGGACATATCGCAGAAGAGTTTTTGGTTGCCTCTGAAGATAAGGCATTTGATATGGATCACCGCCGTATTATCAACTACAATATTGGTAAGTACGATGCGGCAGTTAACCGTGGTTTATCACGGCTCATCAACCTTGAAAACACCAAGCGCAAAGGGCATGTGATCAAGTGGAAGGTGATGGAAAACCTGGATAAATACCTTCCGGAGTTTGAAGCGAATTTCCTGAAACGCGGTGGCAAAGTAATATGGGCCAATGATGCCGAAGAAGCCAACCGCGAGATATTAAACATCATCCAAAAAGCAGGCGCAAAAACCGTCGTGAAATCCAAATCGATGGTGACCGAGGAACTCAAACTAAACGAATTCCTGGAAAGTCATCACATCGAATCCCTCGAAACCGATTTAGGCGAATACATTGTACAATTATTGGGTCAGCGGCCATACCATATTGTTACCCCGGCGATGCATCTTTCTAAAGAAGATATTGCCAAACTATTCAACGAACGTTTTGGTACCCCAATAGATGCCACTCCTGAACAATTAACCTTAAAAGCCCGTGAGCTTCTTCGTGAGAAATATGTTCGTGCTGATGTAGGCATTACCGGAGCCAACTTCATTATCGCCGATACAGGCAGCATTGCCATCAGCGAAAATGAAGGCAATGCCCGCCTGAGTGTGAGCTTCCCTAAAATACATATTGCTATAGCAGGCATTGAGAAAATGATCCCTTCTATGGCAGACCTGGATGTTTTTTGGCCAATGCTGGCTACTCACGGAACAGGTCAGAACATGACGGTATATAATACCATTCTGAGCGGTCCGCGGCAGCCAAATGAAACCGATGGCCCGGAAGAAATGTACGTGGTATTGCTGGATAATGGCCGCACTAATTTACTGGCTCAGAAAGACCAGCGCCAGGGATTATACTGCATCCGTTGCGGCGCTTGTCTGAATGCCTGCCCGGTTTATAAGAATATTGGCGGTCATACTTATGAAACCACTTACAGTGGACCAATAGGCTCAATCATTACCCCACATATGAAGGGCATGGAAGACTTTAAGCACCTAAGCTATGCATCAAGTTTGTGTGGGAGGTGTACAGAGGTATGCCCGGTAAAGATCGACATTCACAAAATGCTGCTGCTCAATCGTCGGGATGCGGTGAAAGAAGGAATAGTTACCAAAAAAGAAAAATGGGGCTGGGCCATCTGGCAAAAAGGCATGCTAAGCCGCAAACTGACAGACTTCTTCAGCGATAGAACCAAAAACAGGTTGATGAGTATGTTCTTTAGAAAAACCTGGGGGCACCTTCGCGAAATGCCAAAAGTTGCTGATAAATCATTCAGTAAGATGTGGCAGGAACGGAATAAATCTGAGGATTTATAGTCCGGAAGTCGGAAAGTCCGCATAAGTCCGAAAGCAACTTGTTCTAGTACAAACAATCTTTCTGACTTCCGGTCTTCCGGACTTTCCAACTCAATCAATGTTTATTCCCAAACCCAAACTCCTTATAAGTATTAGGCATCTCGTTACTGCTTGTAAAACCAAAGGTGTAAGTCGTCATCCAGGTCTCGAAATCAGCGCCTTTTTCTTTAGAGGGTTCGGTATATAAAGCACGAAGAAGATAAATACCTTCCCGGCTCAGTTTAAAATAGATCTGTCCTTCTTTATCAGACGATAATTTTTGCACAAAAACATCGGTGCCTTTGAGGGTTCTGATATAAAAAAGCACAACTACATTGGCTGCGGGTTTGCCTCTTAACCGTACCTGGGCAATAACATCATCGCCGTAATTGCCTTTGTAAGGATTATCTTTCAGTACAATCTCAAATTCATCATTCAACGGCTTTTCAAATCCATTCGGACTGTTTTTTTCAACCTCAATAAGCGATTTAAGGTACCAGGTATATTTCTCCCTAAAGCTATCCTTACTGCCATTTTTTGCTTTTTCAGCATATTGCGTATAGCCCTCATCTTCCAACAACTTTATAAAATCGTCGGCTTCTATATCGTCGGTGATCGATTTTCTGACCATATGAATGGTCTGAAGGCCATCAGATTCCAATGGCATGGATATGATCGGCGATGCACTGTCTTTTGCTACGGTTAACAGGTTGGTTGTCCTCTTGCCGCTTTGAATATCAAACTTTTCGATTTTTGATGCTTCATATTTTAATTCATCAGTCATGGTAAACTGATTAACACGGATCAGGTGCAAATTGAGCTTATCGCCCTTATGTATAACAAAGTTCTCTGGCAGCAAAACATAATCTTCCTGCGCGCTGGCTTTGGTTACGATGAGCGAAAACAGGCAAAAAAGCAAAAAATAGGTTTGTTTCATATGGATAAGATAGAAATCATGTAAACATACAAAGTTTTAAAAACTTCAGTAGTTTAGCTACATGGTTTTTGATCGGAAAAACATCGATAATGACAAATTAGTCACATTTTATAAGGCTTTGCTATGGCCAAGACTGATTGAAGAAAAAATGCTGATCCTGCTGAGGCAGGGCCGTATCGGCAAATGGTTCTCAGGAATTGGCCAGGAGGCAATTGCTGTGGGCAGTACGCTGGCTATGCAGCCTTACGAATATATATTGCCTATGCACCGTAACCTGGGCGTATTCACGACGCGGGATATTCCGCTTTCGAGACTGATGGCGCAATGGCAGGGTAAAGCCTCAGGCTTTACCAAAGGGCGCGATCGTTCTTTTCATTTTGGTACACAAGAGTATAAGATTATCGGGATGATATCTCACCTCGGCCCACAAATGGCGTTGGCTGATGGTATTGCGTTAGCGGATGTATTAAGCAAAAGGCATAGAGCAACATTAGTTTTCACAGGTGAAGGCGGTACCAGTGAGGGTGATTTTCACGAGGCATTGAATGTGGCTTCGGTTTGGAACCTGCCGGTGATATTCCTGATCGAGAATAATGGTTATGGGCTATCTACGCCTGTAAATGAGCAATATAAATGCGAGCGATTGAGCGACCGGGCAATAGGCTATGGAATTGAAGGGCGAACTATAGACGGGAATAATATACTGGAAGTTTATCATACCATTAATGAAATCGCGACAGACATCCGTCAAAATCCCAGGCCAGTTTTGCTGGAATGTATGACCTTCCGGATGCGCGGCCACGAAGAAGCTTCCGGAACCAAATACGTGCCTCAGCATTTGTTTGACGAATGGAAAGAGAAAGATCCAATAGCCAATTTTGAGAAGTTTTTGTTGGACGAGGGTGCATTGACTGAAGAGTCGATAAAAGTGATCAAAGGCGGATTTACCACGATGATCGACATTGAGATTGAAAAGGTATTCAGCGAACCAGATATTGTACCGAACGAGGAATTAGAGTTAAGGGACATGTACAAACCTTCCAACCTTCCAATTTTACAACCTTCCAACAATAAAGCAAACAAAAGATACATCGATGCCATAAGCGATGGTCTGCGACAGGGTATGCAAAGGTTTGATAAGCTGGTATTGATGGGACAAGATATTGCTGAGTACGGTGGTGCGTTTAAGATCACGCAAGGCTTTGTAGAAGAGTTTGGCCTTGATCGGGTGCGCAACACGCCTATTTGTGAGTCAGGAATTGTTGGAACAGCAATGGGTTTATCTATCAACGGTTATAAGTCGGTTGTAGAGATGCAGTTTGCCGATTTCGTTACCTGCGCCTTTAACCAGGTAATAAACAACCTGGCAAAAACTCATTATCGCTGGGGAGAGAATGTGGATGTAGTAGTGCGTATGCCAACCGGTGCAGGAACAGGGGCAGGCCCGTTTCATTCGCAGAGCAATGAAGCCTGGTTTACCAAAACACCCGGTTTGAAAGTAGTTTACCCGGCATTTCCATCGGATGCGAAAGGTTTGTTATTAGCAGCTATTGAAGACCCCAATCCGGTGATTTATTTCGAGCATAAATATTTATACCGCAGCATTAGTGAAGATATAGCTAATGAGGCATATGCTATCGAAATTGGTAAAGCCAGGCTAATTCAGGAGGGCCAACAAGCGAGTATTATAACTTATGGATTAGGCGTTCACTGGGCATTGGATTATGCAAAAGCTCATCCGGATGAATCAATTGAAATCGTAGATCTACGCTCATTACAGCCCTGGGACAAAGAAGCAGTTGAAGCGAGCGTAAAAAAGACCGGACGGGTTCTGATATTACACGAAGACACCCTAACCAACGGTTTTGGCGGAGAAATAGCTGCTCATTTAGCCGAACATTGCTTCAAATATCTGGACGCCCCGGTTATGCGCTGCGCCAGTCTGGATACCGCCATACCGATGAATAAAGCACTGGAAGACCAGTTTCTGGCGAAAGCGAGGCTGGAAGAGATGATGGAGAAATTGTTGAGATATTAATCGTAACTTAGTATTATGATCACGCTCGAGGACATTTACAAAGAGGACCCCACACAACGTATAATAGACGAAGGTGCTGGTTGGGGCGCAGAGCAGATGCTAAAAGCCGGAGTGCCTATTTTTTACCGTAACGAGAAATATCCTGAAACTTTGAAAGGTGATCTGTTTGTAAAAGAATACCCGAACGGCGCTAAATTCTTAGTGCGAAAAGAGCTGACAAGCGATTACCGATTGCTGGAAGAAATAATCAAACCACTGGACTAATGCCTACGTTAGTTGTTATTGGTGGCCCGAATGGTTCCGGAAAAACTACACTGACTTCATACTTAATTCAAAAAGCAAGAATTAAATCTGCAGTCATTAATCCTGACGAAATAGCGTTTAAAGAATTTGGGAATTACAGCTTTCATGTAAAAGCTGCGAGAGTTGCTTTAAGCAGAAGAAAGCAAGCTATAGAAAACAGAGAAGACTTTGCCTTTGAAACTACCTTTTCAGGAAGCTCTGAAATTGATGAGGTCATGGCAGCAAAATCAGTTGGTTATCATGTGATTCTCTATTTTGTTGCGTTGCAATCGGTTCTGGATAATGTGACAAGGGTTGAAGAGCGCAGGACCAACTTGGGTCATCATGTTGAATTGAAAGATATCGTGCGGCGACATGAAAAAAGCAGAATTAATCTTATAAACCATATCGGATTATTTGATAAAGCCTATTTATTTGATAATTCAGATGTCATTCGTTCCAGGGTAGCCATTTTTGAAAATGGTAAATCGGGCTGGATAAATGAGAAAAATAAGCATCACCCTTTTTTCGAAGATTTGTTTAAAAGCTAAGCTTCCACCAACTCCACCTCGGCAATCGGACTAAACAAATAAACGCGCTTAGTTTTTAACTCGGTGCATTTGTAACGTTTGCGCAGTTTTTCCTCTTTTCTGAATACGCGGCCATTTTTCAGTTTGAATAAAGAATGCATCGGTATTTTGTCAACCGTAAGGTGTGTTTCCGGCTTTGGGGCATCATATAAACGTAGGGATTTATACAGATGCAGATCGGTACAACTTGACGCAGCCGGGTTATTCAGATATTTTACTATAGCATGCTTTACGTCCGGCGGAAAAATCTCCTTCTCAAAAAATGGCTGCATCATTTTTTTGAAGTTGGCTTTCCATTCGGTGCCGTGTGGTTTTGCTTTATGTCTATGCTCGTTCCAGGTATGCAGGTGCGCAAACTCGTGCACAGTAGTCACCAGGAATGCGTAGACATTCAGATCATAATTTACGGAGATGCGATGTCCTTTCCCTCCATGCGGGGGACGGTAATCACCAAACTTGCTGTTGCGGTTGCGGGAAATCTTAAATTCACAATTAAAGTAATCTATCCAGCGGGCTATCAGCGGCGCCGCCGCTGGTGGAAGATACCTTTCTAAAACTTTTACCTTATCCAATTTTACCTCTTTTCAAAAATACTGTTTTGAGCTGAAAGCAGAAAGACCAAAGCAGAAAGTAAATTAGTGATGATGAGTTAAATAAAAGCTTTTGGCTTTCAGCTTTATGCTTTTACCTTAACAAATGATAGGTAATGAAACTCACGATATAAGCCAGCCCCGTCATATAAACGAACTGTGAAGCCGGCCAGCGCCAGTTTTTGGTTTCGCGATAGACTACGGCCATGGTGCTGGCGCATTGCATGGCGAAAGCATAAAACATCATCAAAGAGAATGCTACCGCAACTGTGAATACGGGCTGGCCATCGGGGTTTTTGGCAGTAGCCATTTTTTGCTGAACGGATTCCATCTTCTCGGCATCACCTTCTACGCTATAGATGGTTGCCATAGTGCCCACAAATACTTCACGTGCTGCAAAAGAAGTAATCAACGCAATGCCAATTTTCCAGTCGAAACCAAGTGGTTTGATAACGGGTTCGATAGCATGGCCCAACACGCCTGCGTATGAGTTCTCCAGCTTTTCAGAAGCAACTGCATGATGCAAATCATCGGCGCTCATGTGCTGCGTATATTGAGCTTGCTTATATTTCTGTTCTATCCGTTCAAAACGGTTACCTGGCCCGTAGGATGCCAATACCCAAAGAATAACCGATATAGCTACTATCACCTTACCCGCTTGTAAAACGAATGCTTTGGCACGGTTGTACATATCCTGCCCTACATTTTTCCATCGCGGCATACGGTAAACAGGCAATTCCATAATGAAATAACCGCGTTCGCGGGATTTCAGTAAAAATTTCATCACGAAAGCTACTGTAATAGCCGATACTAAACTAAACAGGTACATACCCGTAAGCACCAATCCTTGCAGGTTAAATATCCACCATATATTACGATTGGGAACCACCAATGCGATTAGTAGCGTGTAGATTGGCAAACGGGCAGAGCAAGTTACTAATGGCGTCACCATGATAGTGATCATGCGGTCTTTCCAGTTCTCAATGGTACGTGTGCTCATGATGGATGGTACGGCACAGGCAAATCCCCCTATAAGCGGCACTACCGATTTGCCGTTAAGGCCCACCTTGCGCATCAGCCTATCCATCATAAAGGTGACGCGCGACATATAGCCCGTATCTTCCAGTATAGAGATAAACCCAAAAAGAATAGCGATTTGCGGTATAAACACCATCACGCCGCTTAAACCACCCAGCACACCATCAACTACCAGGTTAACTAACGGTCCGGCAGGTAAGATGCGATGCAATGACGATTGCAGCCAGACGAAGAAGTCGCCGATCAGTTCCATCGGGTAAGCTGACCATGCAAAAATAGATTGGAAAATAAATAGCAGGATTGCAAAAAATATAACAAACCCGAAAACACGGTGAGTTAATATCTTGTCGATCTTATTGCTGATGTTTTCTTCCTGCGCGGTTTCATGTTTCTTTACTGTATCATACAGCAGATCATTAATGAAACTATACCGCGCAATGGTTTCTGTAGCTTGTGACTTTTGCGAATGGAAACTGAATTCCTGTTCCAATTCCTCAATACGGTCGCTTTGAACAGGACTTAAGAACTTAAGCGTTTCGTGCTGGTGTGCCAGTTGCAGTGCATAATACGGGTTCTCAACCTCGATCTCTTTACTGATCTGCGCGATCAGTTGTGGAGCAAGTGCTTCTACGTCTATTGTGTCTTCCTGTAAGGCAAACCTGTTGGCATAGCTAATAGCTGATTTAAGCTGATCGATGCCTTCAATTTTTCGGGCAGAGATTGGCACTACCGGTACGCCAAGTTTTTGCGCAAAAGCATTTACATCGATGGTAATACCCGACTTTTTGGCCAGGTCCATCATGTTCAGGGCAACTATAACAGGCAGCTTCAGATCGGCAACCTGGGTATAGAGCAATAAGTTTCTTTTCAGATTGGAGGCGTCAAGGATGACTACAACCAGATCTGGGCGCAAAGGGTTGGCCTTATCGGCTAAAACAGAAAAAACGATAGACTCGTCCCTGCTTTTAGGATAAAGACTGTAAGTACCCGGAAGGTCGATAATTTCAGCTCGGCGCCCGTCGGGTAAATCGCAGAGTCCTGTTTTCTTATCGACAGTTACACCCGGAAAGTTCCCGATTTTTTGATTGAGCCCGGTTAAAACATTAAAGAGCGTTGATTTACCGGTATTTGGATTTCCTACAAGCGCTACTTTCAGATCAGCGTCCACTTGTTAAAAATTACTGCAGGATAATGGTTGAAGCTTCTTTTCTGCGCAGACTTAATTGATAACCCGAAACATGAATAGCAATTGGGTCGCCAAGAGGGGCAACGCGCGAAACAGTGATCTGTTCGCCGGGCAAACATCCCATTTCCATCAACTTCACCGACATTTCCAGATCGGTAAACTCCTTAACTATTCCTGTTTCTCCTACTTCAAGTTGTGAAAGCCTCATGTTTTTAATACTTAACTGAACAAATGTAGACCTTATTTAAATTAAATCCAAATAAGAACTAGTGATTTATATCACTATTTTACATGACCAATGTCATTAATTGTATTCAAGCAATATTTTCGATTGGTTTCGGGTGGTTAATTTGGCCGAAATGAGGGCATCCGCAGTCTTTTTTAAAGATGCCGCATGATGAAAGGCTTACTGCTGCTATCAGAATAACGAGGTATTTAACTTTTTTCATAATTTTTTGCCCTGTCAATTATCATCACTCCTAAAATTGCCATACAGGCACCTGTTGCGTCGGCAAAAAGATCCGGCCATTCGCCGCTCCGCCAGGTAAATATGGTCAATTGTAACAACTCAATTAAACCGCCGAATAGTATGGAAATAAAAGTAACCATTGCTGCGCTTTTATACGAAAAGGAGCGGCCATTTTGTTGCCTCATAATGCCGTTGCACCACAAAACTACCAGCAGGAAAAAGAAGCCGCAATGCACCAGTTTATCAAAGCCGGGAAAGAACAAAGGTTCATGCGTAATATTGTCTCCTATTTTAATAGAGCACATGATGAAAATAAATAAGGCCCACAAAATAGTGGGCCTTTGATATTTCGAAAATCTCATCATTCAATTATTAGGCTCCAACTAAAGCTTTGTAAGCTTCAGCCGAAAGCAGGCCGTCAATTTCAGAAGCGTCTTTAATAGTGATTTTTACCATCCAGCCTTCCACATATGGATCAGAGTTTACCAGTTCGGGCTGGCTGTCAAGCGCAGGATTGGTTCCATCAACAGTACCGGTAAGCGGCATAAACAGATCAGATACTGTTTTTACTGCTTCAACCGTCCCGAAAACTTCTTCCTTGTGCACTTCTTTTCCTTTTGAAGGAATATCGACATAAACTATGTCGCCCAATTCGCCCTGGGCAAACTCAGTGATACCGATGTAGGCTTCGCTGCCTTCAATTCTTACCCACTCGTGGTCTTTGGTGTATTTTAATTCAGCCGGGAAATTCATATTGATCTGTTTTTTTGTGGCTCAAAAATAAAAAAACTTTTAAATAACCCGACTTAATTCTGTTCTTATCAGACGCTTAAAAAACCTATTCTGTAACGATCTCGTTAAAGGTTGAAAATAATGAATGCCAAAGGAATGAATAGATTATATACAGCCATAATAACTGTGCTTGCTATGCTGCTTTTGCAGGCCTGCAAAAGCAGCAGTCAAAAAGAAAAAGTTGCTGCCGATACTTTTTTAAATGATGTGAAAGACACTGTTTCAACTGTAAGCGGGGCAACGGGTACGCCATCGGCGCAACCGGCAGATAAGGGGCATGATGTTCACCCGGTTACATTAGCACCAATTGTAAGCGCAAAAGATGTTGAATTTGCCTCGGCTGTTACCAATAATGCTTTAAATAAGGTGAACACCGGGAAAATGGCTTTAGAAAAATCAACCAACAGTCGTGTAAAAAGCTTTGCAACGATGCTGGTGAACGATCATACCAAACTGGGTGACGAGATGAACCAGATCGCAAAAGATAAAAAGATCACTCTTCCGGCGTTATCAGGCATGGCCGAAATGCGCCAGGCCAATCGTTTGGCAATGAAGCAGGGCAACGATTTTGACAAAGCATTTTTGGATGCCATGATGTTTGATGAAAAGAAGGCGCTTGATATTTGTGAGAACGGATCAAAAACCTGCAAGGATGCTTCGTTAAAAGCATTCGCAGTTAAATCACTGCCTGTATTAAAAATGCACCTCGACTCGGCGCAAGCCGTTCGTGGCAGCTTGCAATAACCTAAGCTTTATTTTGGGAAAGGGGTGAGTGGAAACTCATCCCTTTTTGCTTTTGTATGACAGGGTTTTGAAGATGGAATTTCTAAATTGGTTGCTTATCTCACAACGTCATGTTATTCGATCAACAAAATCCTATCAATCAACTTTGCGCCCGGGGAATGCAACTGGAAGGTGAGGCGAAACCTGAAGATGCTGCCAAACTGTTTATGCAGGCATGGAATGAAGCGACCAACACCGCAGAAAAATTTATAGCTGCACATTATGTTGCGAGGCATCAAAATACTGTTGCTGATAAATTGCAATGGGACGAAACTGCGTTGAACCTGGCGCTCGAATTGGATGACCCGGAAGTTAAAGGCGCATTTCCTTCGCTTTATTTGAATGTGGCCAAATGTTATGAGGATTTGAAGGATTTTGATAAGGCAATCGAAAACTATCAGTTAGCACTAGAACATGCTCAATCGCTGCCGGAGGATGGTTACAGTAACATGATCCGCTCAGGCATCAAAAGCGGATTGGAAAGAGTGCAGACACCGAATTAGGTAGTATGAGTAATATCCGTTGGGTATTATGGAATTTATATCTCCATAATTACCCCTATGGGGTAAATTATAAAAATATAAGTCGCAACGTAGACCTCAAGAGGGAATTCAAACAAAAAAGCCTCCCGGAATATTCCGGGAGGCTCAAGATCAGTTAATTATTATTTGTAAGGGATTCTGCTTATTTAGCTTTCAGCTCATCTATAGTGACCTGTGGGGCCAAAGCTTTGTGTACCTTTTCAACGGTAATAGATTTAGCCAGGCTGAATGGTTTTTCCAGTTTGATATTCTCGCTTGATGCGCCAATCTTAACCTTGTATTCACCTGCATCTGCTACCCATGCCGATTGAGCAGTATCAAAAGATGCTAACGATTTTGCATCAAGGGTAAAGCTTAAAGTTTGTGATTCTCCCGGTTTCAGCGCTTTGGTTTTTGCAAAGCCTTTTAATTCTTCCGATGGTTTATCCATCGTTTTGTGAGGAGCGCTCAGGTATAATTCCGCCACTTCTTTACCTGCAACCGAACCGGTATTGGTAACAGTCACAGTAGCTGTCAACTTACCATTAAATGCAGCATTGCTCAAAGCCAGGTTGCTGAAAGAGAAGTTGGTATAAGAAAGACCGTAACCAAACGCATAAGCGGGTTTCACTTTAAAAGTA
This sequence comes from Bacteroidota bacterium, assembly GCA_018266915.1. Taxonomy (GTDB): domain Bacteria; phylum Bacteroidota; class Bacteroidia; order Sphingobacteriales; family Sphingobacteriaceae; genus Mucilaginibacter. The sequence goes on from JAFDZM010000063.1 coordinate 19,913, forward strand.
TTAAAGTAACGGTAGCCTACATAAACCCCTTCCTGGTAAACCACTTCGGCAGGTATAGATTTACCCATCATGCCCTGTGTTGCCTTTTCAGGAAATTCTTTTCCAGGGAAGTTTTTAGCAGAAGGCACGTCGCTATAAGATTCAGGGAAAGTGGTTGCCAGTTTACCTGAAGGGTTTACCTTGCCGCTCAATACGTCGGCAATAGCATTACCACCTTCTTCGCCTGGCTGCCATGCCAATAATATAGCGTCAACTTTATCGCGGAATGAGGTTACATCAATCACACCACCAATGTTTAACACTGCAATAACAGGTTTATGTTTTGCATGAAAAGCATCAGAAACGCTTGTGATCATTCCTTTTTCAAGATCAGTCAGGTCATAATCATCCACTACTTTACGGTCATTACCCTCGCCTGCATTGCGGCCAATGTAAATAATTGCCACATCTGAAGCATCTGCCTTTTGCCCAGCGCTGCCCGCGTCAAATTTGTACTCAGGAGCAAATGGAGTAGGGTTCATCAATTCCTGCATCAAAGATTTCTTCGGATGCTTTGCAGCATAATCAGCAAGATAACCTTTATAATTCTGGGCGAGGCCGTCATCCAGTTTGTAACCGGCGTTGGTTAAGCCTTCATTTAAAGAAACTACATAAGGTTTATTCACGTCTCCGCTTCCGGTACCGCCTGCAATCAGATCGTAGCCATGATTACCAAACAGCGCGATAGTTGCCCCGCTCTTTTTAATAGGTAAAGCATTATCGCCGTTTTTCAGTAGGACCATACTCTCAGATGCTGCTTCTCTTGATATCTGCGCATGACCTTTTAAGTCTGCCTTGTTTGGATAATCATAACCTTTTGCAGTCAGCGTATGTACCAACACATTTAAAACAGCTTCTACATTTTTATCCAGTTCGGCTTCCGAAAGCTTTCCTGATTTTACAGCTTCTGTAATGGCTTTTACCTGGGTTGGATTTCCCGGCATCAGCAGGTTATTACCTGCATAGATCTGTGCCGGAGCATCTTTACCGCCAAACCAGTCGCTCATTACAAAACCTTTGTAACCCCAATCTTCACGCAGAACAGTAGTCAGCAGGTCGCGGCTTTCAGAAGTATAGGTACCGTTAATCAGGTTATATGAGCTCATCACTGCCCATGGGCGCGAATGTTTTATAGCGATCTCAAAGTTTCTAAGGTAAATTTCGCGCAAAGCGCGTTCGCTGATGATTTCATTCACAGAAGCGCGATCGGTTTCCTGGTTATTGGCTGCAAAGTGTTTAATAGTGGCTCCAACACCCTGCGACTGGATACCATTGATAATAGCAGAAGCCATGCTACCCGAAACCAGCGGATCTTCTGAATAGTATTCAAAATTTCTTCCGCCCAACGGGTTACGATGGATATTAACGCCCGGGCCAAGTATAAAATCGATGCCATATGATTTGATCTCTGAACCAAAAGCAACACCTACTTTTCTAACCAGGGCGGTATCCCAGCTCGAAGCCAATAGTGTACCTACCGGCCATGCAGTTGAGAATAAATTATCTGCTGAATCCTTCTTAGTCATAACGAACCTGTGGATACCGGCAGGGCCGTCAGCCATACCTATTGAAGGTATGCCGAATTTAGGATTAGGTATGGTATGCCCAGATATGGTAGGCATTTTATCAGGTGTATTGTCATTAGCTCCCAATTTTAATCCCGGCATGGAAAAACCTTTCCCTACAACCACTTTCACCTTATCTTCCAGGCTCATCTTCTTTACGATCTCTTTGATCGGATCTTTACCAAACTGCGGCTCTTTCTCCTGCGCAAACGCAGATTGACCGGAAACCAACGCTGCCGCCACGACAATCTGTGCAAAAAATAATTTTTTCATTTTCTTTTTGAGGGATTTATCTGCTTAATGATTTTCTTTAACACGTATACCTTTTGCCTCGAACATGCCCATCAGGCTACCTTTTACATGGTCGTCATCTACCGGTTCCATTGTCAACGATACATCGTAGCTCTGGATAGTAAATGCTGCGGTGATGGTTTTATCTTTCTCGTCGATCTGGCTGATTTTCGTCATTTCCTTGCCTGTGGTGTCCTGCACGACACCTGCCAGCTTGCCATCTTTTCTTTCGAGAACGAAGGTCAATTTAGCGTCGCCGTTGGGTGTACCCATAATAACAACGTTCCATTTACCAGGGAAATAATCTGTGGTTTGCGCTTTCGCGTTCAGGCCAAAGCACAGGGCTGTGGCCAGTGTAAAAATAAAAGTCAGTTTTCTCATAATGTCTTTTTGATTAAATAGTTAAATACAATCCGTAGTTTTGACAGAATAAAGATATATTGCTATTTTTACAAAAGCAAATTTCATTGCGTATTTTTTACACAATGATAATTAATTGATTTTGAGACTGAACTATTAACTATGACAGAAGAGCTATTTGACGACTTTTTTAACCCTGCAAATGATTACCTGCGCAATGTGTCGGTTGATAATGTAATATTCGGGTACCATGAAAAGGAACTGAAGGTTTTGTTGCAACAGCCTTTTGCAGATGAAAAATGGACAGTGACCGGCGGTTATATCAAAAGAACAGAATCTATTGAAGAGGCAGCAACACGCATTGCTTACTTACGTACAGGTTTGACGGGATTGTTTTTACAGAAATTCAATGCGTTCGGAAACCCTCAGCGTGTGGCCGACAATGATTTTACTGCCGAAAAAATATCCAGGATAGCCGGGATCGAAATACCGGCCAACTCGTGGATATTCGATTATTTTGTCTCCATCGCCTTTTATACGCTGACGGAATTTTCAAAAGTAACCGTCACAAAATCGGAGCAGGAGGCGGATTGTGGCTGGTGGCCGGTAAATGAATTACCACCAATGATGTTTGATCATGAAATGATCATTAAAGAAGCATTGAAAGCAATGCGGCTTCATATTGCCCATTATCCGATAGGTTACGAACTGCTGGAAGAGAAATTTACCCTGCCCGAAATTCATAGCCTTTACGAGACGATACTCGGGAAACAACTAGATGACCGGAACTTCGCCAAACGGCTGATGGCTACGGGCATTATTATCAAACTAAATGAAACCAGGAAGATAGGCCCTCACCGCTCACCATATCTTTATAAGTTCGATAAGGAAAAATACGAAACCGCATTAAAAAGTGGTGCAGATTTGGCTTTCTGAGTTCAAGGTCTGATGTTCAAATCAGCTAAAATGTTTCCTCATGGTTTGGCTGTAATCGGTTAAAGCAAGTTCAGGCGAAGGAAGCTCAGGGTGCCACATTTTTTCCCATTCAAAGCTGTAATACCCTTTGTAATTGTTTTTCGCCAGCAAGTCAATAGCTTCAAAAATCGGCACATCGCCCTTGCCTAAGAAGACGTATTGGATATCGTCGCTTCCTGAAACTTTAGCATCCTTGATATGGGTATGGCGGATATATTTCTTTAATCTTTCAAAAGCCTGGGCTACCGGTTCTTTAGTAATTGACCACATATTTACTACATCCCAGATCATCCCTGCATGAGGATGCTCAGCGGCTTTTAACACCTTTTCAAGATCATCTGTATGAACCAAATCTCCGTGCGATTCGATGAGGACCGACACATCGCTGTCTTTTGCATATTGCGCCAGCATAAGCAGTCCACCGGCCATTAAATCTATAGTTTCATTTTTGTCTGTACCCTTTGGGAAATCATTAGGAAACACCCGGATAAACGGGCACCCAATTTCCTGGGCGAGGTCGATGAAGCGCCTGGCTTCGTCCATATTTTTGGTCCTTTCAGTCCCTTCCGGAAAATGCAGGTTGGCTGATGAACCCAAGTCGACAAATTTCAGCCCTTTATCCTTCATCATCCGGAGCGTAGCTTTCCGGTTTTCGGGGCTTTTAAATTCTTCGCATTGCAGAAGATCAAGCTGACGTTTTATACCGCGTAATTCGATTCCCTGGTAATCGTGTGCCGCGGCAAAATCGACAACTTGTTTGAAATCCCAGTCGGGGCAGCCTAAAGTAGAAAAGGATAATAAAGCTTTATTCCTCGAAGAACCAAAAGCAGAGGGCATTACTGACCATGAGGCAAGTATTAATGATGATTGAATAAATTGGCGGCGGGTAGGATGTTTCATAACCAGGTCTTTTTTGCTTTTTAAACACTCACCGATTTGAACTTCGACAAATAATCCCGGCTCTGCTTCAAAGCATCATAAACATCAATAGCCGACTTGTCCAACTCGATCACCATCCACTCTACCTTGTCTGAGCATGCGTCCACAATGGATGGAATGTCTAACGAACCTTTGCCAACTGGTGTCATTGGGTCAGGGTTATCACTTATCAGTTTTTCATTAAAAATAGCCGGGCCATCTTTAATATGGATCAGGCGAATCCTGTTCTTAAGTTTCTTAAGAATCGCTGCCGGATCCTGCCCCGCTACTTTTACCCAATAAACATCAGTTTCAAAAAAGATGTTCTCGTTTAACTCTTCATTTAATACTTCATATACCAATTTTCCGCCCACATGGTTTCGATATTCCCACCAATGATTATGGAGTCCGAAGTGTAATCCATAATCTTTGGCTAACTTGTAGCTTTCGTTATATAGTTTAACCAGTTCTTTTGTACCTTCCAACGAGCTGTAACGCTTATCTTCAGGCCAGCCGTGCCAGATCAGCTTATTGCAACCGTAGGCTTTTGCATTGTTCGCAAGTTTTGCAATATTATCCCGGGTTGGCATATCCACATGGCAGGAGGTTACCTTAAACCCAAACTCCTTTAATGTACCTGCAGCCGTTGCGACACTTACATTCTCTGGCCAGAAGGCGGTTTCTACATTTTTAAATCCCAGATCGGCCAAATGCTTTAAACTTCCCCGCAAATCTTTAGAAATAGCATCGCGAATAGTATACAGCTGAACGGCTAACCGGTGTTTGCCTTCCGGTAGTTTTAGAAAATCGGGAATAGCGGCGGCCATTAATCCCATACCAGCTAACTGGATAAATTCTCTCCTGTTTTTCATGTTATGAATTGGTTTTGGTTCCCTTTTTAAACTCGTCAATAGCGTGGTTTACCGCCCTGGCTGTAAGCGCCATAAAGGTAATCGATGGGTTTTGAACGCCGGTTGAAGTCATGCAGGCTCCATCGGTAACAAATACATTGGGGCAATGATGCATAGCATTCCATTTGTTCAATAGGGATGTTTTAGGATCATTACCCATTCTTACGCCGCCGACTTCGTGTATGTCGAGGCCCGGTGCCTGCCCGGTATCAACAGTTTGAATATTGGTACAACCAGCCGAATGCAGCATTTCGCTACCACTCTGGAAAAAGTCCCTTAACAGCTTTTCATCGTTATCATCATAACCAACCGAAGTAACCAATAATGGAATGCCCCATTTATCTTTTTTATCCTTACTTAGCCTTACGTGGTTGGTTTCTTTTGGAATAGTCTCTCCCTGTATCGACATGCTCACGCGCCATGGGCCCGGTTCACCAAGTGCATCTTTAAATGCGCCACCGATACCTTCAGCATTTGCGCGAGGACGGTCAGCGCCATAAAACATCATATATCCACGCTGAAAATCCATTTCCTGTTTTTGCAGGTTCCTGAAATTCGGGATCATCGGCTGGGTAGGCCTGCGTCCATAATAGTATTTATCCGCCGGGCCATCAAAATCGGCAAAAATATTCCCGCGGTAATTTTGGAAAGCGACGTATTTTCCCAAAAGTCCATTATCATTACCTAATCCATTGGGGAATCGTGAGGAAGTAGAATTTAACAAGATCAAATTGGTATTCAGGCAGGCGGCATTGATAAAGATCAGGTCTGCATAATACTCATGTTCCTGCAAGGTTTCTGCGTCGATCACCTTTACACCCGTGGCTTTGCCGAGTTTATCATCATAGATCACGGAATGAACAACAGAAAACGGCCTAAGGGTAAGGTTACCCGTTCTCTTTGCCCATGGGATAGTGGAAGAATTGGAACTGAAATAACCTCCAAAAGGGCATCCACGTTCGCATTGGTTACGTGCCTGGCATTGCCCGCGCCCTTGCGCCAGATGGATCGGTTCTGGTTTGGTTAAATGCGCACATCTTCCCTGCACAACATGGCGTCCCGGATATTTAGCCATAATACGCGATGCAATATCCTTTTCTACACAGTTCATTTCCCAGGCCGGCAGGAATTCTCCATCAGGCAAAATATCCAAACCGTCGCGATTACCACTGATACCAACAAACTTTTCGACATAAGAATACCATGACGCAATATCATTATACCTGATTGGCCAGTCTACCGCATAACCGTCCCTTGCCGGTCCTTCAAAATCATGCTGGCTCCAGCGCTGTGTTTGCCTCCACCACAACAGTGATTTACCCCCCACCTGGTAGCCGCGTATCCAGTCGAATGGTTTTTCCTGCACATAGGGGTGCTCCGTGTCTTTTACAAAGAAATGCGCAGTGGATTCATCAAAAGCATAACAACGGGAAACCACAGGGTTCTCCTGGGTAACGGATAGCGGCATTTTCAAATGATGCTGAAACTCCCAGGGGCCTTTTAAGGCTGTCGGATAATCCTTCAGGTGTTCCACATTTCTGCCCCGCTCCAAAACCAGCGTTTTGAGGCCTTTTTCACAAAGCTCCTTAGCTGCCCAGCCACCGCTTATTCCCGAGCCTACAACTATGGCATCGTAAGTATTTTTCCCTTTCGCCCGTACGTTAAGGTTGGCGCTTTTTGCTGAATCAGTTGCTTCCATGAAGATTGAGGTTAATATTGGTTAATATCGATTGTCAAGTTAATAATAAAATTCTTTGTGTCGGATTGACGCTTTCATTATTTTTTATTGACCTGAAAATTTCTCTTGCATTTGTAAAAATCATCATTACATTTGTAGTGTACTATTATACTAATACACTAATATGATTCAGATTAAGAATCTTGATTTTTGGTATAAAAAAGGAAAGCCGGTTTTTAAAAACCTGAGCCTTTCGCTAAATCCGGGCCATATTTATGGGCTGCTGGGAAAAAATGGCGCAGGGAAATCGACCTTACTAAAAAGTATTTCGGGGTTGGCTTTCCCGGTTTCCGGCAAATGCCTTGTGAACGGAATGGATTCGAACAGGAGAATGGTATCGATGCTGGAAGACATGTTCTTTATACCGGAGGATATTTATGCACCCGCATTAACACCCGGGCAATTCGCCAGAAATACCGCGGGATTTTATCCCAAATTCAGCTTAACGGATTTTTACGCCAATCTAAAAATATTGGATGTCGACCCGGAATTGGCAATGAGCAGCCAGTCATACGGGCAGCAAAAGAAAGTGATAATCGCTTTTGGCCTGGCAACCAATACATCGGTACTCATTATGGATGAACCGACAAACGGGCTGGATATTCCTTCCAAAGTTCAGTTCAGAAAGTTAATCGCTTCCATGCTCAATGCAGAAAGATGCGTTATCATCTCTACCCACCAGGTGCGGGATTTGGACAGCCTGATTGATATCATCCTGATATTGGACAATCACCAAATTGTGGTCAACAGTCCGGTAGAAGAAGTGACCGATAAACTGATATTCGGCTTGTTCGACACTACCTCCGGTATGAAAGTTTTGTACGAAGAAGAAACTATGCGGGGCAAACACGCCATTATACACAACACTACAGGCAAATACAGTAAAATGGATTTGGAACTGCTTTTCAATGGGGTGACTAATGGAAATATGCAATTAGTAGAAACGCTAAAAACAGGAGATCGTCATGAATAATTTTTTTAACCTGAAGCGTTTTTGCCGCCTCTTCGTCAAGCATACCGTTGAGCATTACCGCACATACCTAATGTCAATCGCCGTATTAACCGGTGTAATTTTGCTTGGTGGCTCATTCCTGTTTTTTATCGTCCTGGAGCCGCCTGATACCGGGTTCCAGATGGCCGCTTTTGTTATCCTGATGCTTATTGCCGGCTGCATTTTCACCAGTACCGTATTTGCCGATTTCGGCGAAAAAAACAAGTCTATTCCAGCGCTCACACTTCCTGCTACAGCGTTTGAAAAATTTCTTGTAGGCTGGATATACTCTTATCCTATTTTCCTGCTTGTTTACACGACTATTTTTTACCTGGCCCTCGGGGCATTGGGTATTACCAAACACTGGGATCCAAAACATCACTTTGTACTATTCAGCCTGTTTCAGGGTGAAATGCCGGTTCTTTTAGTGCTTTTTTCTATTCTGCATGCCATTACCATTTTCGGCGCCATATTTTTCAAAAACATGCACTTTATCAAAACAGGGTTTGCTTTTTTTATTAGCTATAGCGTCTTGATGATATGCAATACTATATTCTTAAAGGTAATTACAGGACTGGGAATTATCAAACTGGCTATGCCTTTCGGCTTCCTCAATTTTGATGTCGGCCCCAAATACTATTCCTTAAGCGCCGATGGGCCGGATTCACTTATGGTCATCATAACGATGATGCTTGTGTCTGTGCTGATATGGACTGCGGCCTATTTTAAATTAAAAGAAAAGCAGGTTTAGAGATGGAATTTAAAGACAACGAAGCGATATACCTGCAAATAGCCGCATTTGTGTGCGAGAATATCCTTACCGGCAAATGGGCCGCCGGGCAGAAGATACTCTCGGTACGCGACCTGGCAGTTGAACTTGAAGTAAACCCCAATACCGTGATGCGTTCGTACGAATTTTTACAGGGATTAGAGATCGTTTATAATAAACGCGGCCTGGGCCTTTTTGTGGCTGAAGATGGATTTGAAAAGGTAAAAGCTTACCGCAAACAAAATTTTGTGCAGCAAAACCTGCCTGAGCTTTTCAAAAATATGTACCTGCTGGGTATTTCGATGGACGAGATCGGGCAGCAATATGAAGATTTTGCAGCCGGGCAACAGGCTATAAAACTAAACGGAGATCAACATGAGGACAAGCAATAAAATATTGATCGCATCACTCGCCCTGCTTATTATCAGCCTGGCATTTTACGACCTGAGGCTTAAGGCTGAATATCAAAAGGGCGATTATACCGACCCTTACCGGGGTTATAACAGTTTAAACTACCGTGATTTTGATGAGATAGAATTAAATGCATCCACAGCAGTAAATATCATCGTTGTTCAGGGCCCTTACAAAGTACTGGCTAACCCTAACTGTGACGATTTTCTGCGCATAAGCAAACAGGGCAAGCGATTAGTGATAAATGCAGCCTTCCCCAATCATTACAGAAATGTTTTAGCAGGTCACATTTTGTACATTTCGTGCCCGAAAATTTCCTTGCTGAGAACGGATGCCCACTATACGGCGGATGGTATACCGGTAACGGATACTGTGGCCTATAATCTGCAATGGTATTCCACATTAATTACAGGTTTCAAACTGGATAGCCTTACACTTAATGCAGCCCATGCAAGTAACATAGTTCTTGAAAATAACCAGATCAATACACTCAACGGGATTATAGGCCAAAGCCCTGGCAGTGGCTCGGCTCTAACTATTGGCAGCGGTAACAAATTCGGCAAAAGCAACCTGAATATTTATAATAAAAGCCAGTTGGTGATCAAAGGCCCCTCGTCACCTGATTTGAATTATTCTTTAGCCGACAGCGCAACACTTACAGTAAACGGAGCCGCGGCGAAACATCTATTAAATTTTAAATAGCTATGAAATTAGTAATCAATTCTCTTTCTAAAACCTATGCCAACGGCGTAGCGGCATTAAAAGATGTTTCGCTGACGCTTACAAACGGCATGTTCGGCCTGCTTGGCCCAAATGGCGCGGGCAAGTCTTCACTTATGCGCACTATCGCTACGCTGCAGGAAGCAGATTCAGGCAGTGTTTTTCTGGACGACCTGGATGTATTAAAGAATAAAACCCAGGTAAGGCAACTGCTTGGCTACCTACCGCAGGAGTTTGGCGTGTATCCCAAAATATCCGCCGAGCGTATGCTCGATCATATAGCGCAGCTAAAAGGTGTGGGTAATGCTGGTGAGCGAAAAGAACTGGTGCTTGGCCTTTTAGAAAAAGTGAACCTGTTTAAGGATCGCAAGAAACATTTGGGCACGTATTCAGGTGGCATGAAACAACGCTTCGGTATAGCGCAGGCACTTATCGGCGATCCCAAACTGATCATCGTTGATGAACCGACGGCTGGCCTCGACCCTGCTGAACGCAACCGGTTTTATAACCTGCTTAGCCAGTTGGGCGAGAATACCATCGTGATTTTGTCGACTCACATTGTGGAAGATGTAAGCACACTTTGCTCCAACTTCGCCATCATATGCCTTGGTGAAGTTTTATATGCCGGCGACCCTGAAACAGCGGTGAAAGAACTGGAAGGAAAGATTTATTCCAAGGCAATAAATCAATCTGAAATAAAATATTACCAGGACGTTTACAACGTAATATCCACCCAGCTTAAATCCGGAAAGCTGCATATCAGGATATTAAAAGAAGACGACCAGCCGCAGGATGGATTCATTTCGACTGCTCCTAACCTGGAAGATGTTTACTTCAGCAATATTGCCACACGCGTAGATGTGAATACCATGTAAATCACTCAAAAACAATAGCTTATGTTTTCGAAAATATTTCTGTTCGAGATCCAAAACAGGATCCGCAGGCCCGCCGTTTACCTATATTTTGCAGCTGTGCTGCTGTTTACCATGTTTGCTTTCTCCACGGGTTCGTTACCTGTGGGTGAAAAAGAACATATCAATTCCCCTTACCTGATCACGTTCTGGTGTTGTGGTATGACCATGATGATGATGCTCATCAGCTCGTCGGTAATGGGAACAGCATTATACCGCGATATTGAATATCAGACTAAAGATTATTACCTCACTTATCCGATCACTAAAGGCGGGTATTTCTGGGGCAGGTATCTTGGTTCGTTTGTATTCATGATATTCGTCGCTCTTGCCGTGCCGATTGCCATTTATCTGAGTACTTATATTGGCCCCTTAACCGGAAAGACTGGTCCTGCACAATATGGCCCGAATAGACTTATTTATTACCTGTATCCGTTTTTGCTTATCGCAATACCTAATGTATTCTTTACTTCATCTCTCTTCTTTGGCTTGGTGGCGATTACACGAAATGTTAAAGTGATTTACTTTGGAGGGATATTGCTGTTTCTGTTCTATTTCATCGCCCTATTCTTTCTGGATCATACCACCAACACCACTGTTATTGGTATCTCTGACCCATTCGGGCTAAATGGAGTACGATTCCAGATGAATAATTCGAGCGCAGCACAACATAATAACTCTTTAATAGCGATGAATGGCCCACTGGCAATAAACCGTTTCTTATGGCCAGGGCTTGGTTTGGTAGTATTGATAATAACCTATCTGAGATTCAATTTTGAAAGATTCTTTGCGGGGAAACGCGACAAAGCAGCCATTGATGAAGCCGGCATACGATCGAATAAAATACTTAAGGTTCCGGCTGTAAGCTTTTCGGGCAGGTACAACAAAATCACTTTGAAAAGCCTGGTAAGGTTGGAACTGCTTAACATCATCCGCGATAATTATTTCTGGATAATTGTGGGTGCAGGCAGTGTTTTTCTGGGATTTGTATTCTGGCTGGGAGATAACAACTTTGGAATACCCGACCTGCCACGAACGGTATTACTGCTTGGTATTTTCGCCGATGCCTTTCCGTTTTTCATCTTTTTTATCATCATGTTCTATACTGGCGAAACACTGCAACGTGACAAGCTTACACGCTATGCTTTCATCAACGATTCACTGCCGCCACCAAACTGGGTATTGAATGGCTCGAAACTGATCCCGCTGCTGATTTTAGCAGTTGGGCTATCGTTATTGCCTTTGCTGGTAGGTGTAATTGTTCAGCTGGTTAAGGGCTTTACTCATCTTAATTTATCGGCCTATTTTATCTATATATTAATTTCGTTGCTACCAAAATTGCTTACGGCGGCAGTTTTCTGCTATGTACTCCAGGTTGTCTTCAACAACAAGTTTGCCGCTTATGCATTTGGAGTTACGCTTTGGATAGGCATGTTCTTTCTGGATAGTACAGGTACGTTTGATTATCATCTGATCTTGTATTCTTACACGCCCAAATCCGGCATGTCGGATATGGATGGCATGGGGCATATGATCAGACCGCTAATTTGGTTTAACCTGTATTGGTTATTAGCCGCCGGTTTGCTCATCATTATCGCAGCGCTTTTTTACAATCGCGGCGTCAACTCATCCTTTAAGGAAAGATTGCAGCTTATCCCTGAAAGGTTCGACGGGAAAACCAAATTATTTGTTTTGGGATTGTTGCCACTGTTACTGGCAGTAGGTGGGTATATTTATTACAATATCAGTTATCTGAACGAGTACCTGACGAAAACTGAAAATGATGACCGCGCCATTATTTATGAAAAAACACTTAAACATTTCCAAAGCCAGCCGTTACCTAAAGTGACCCGCATTAAGATGTATGCTGATCTCTTTCCGTATGAAAAAAAAGAATTTGTAAGGGCTACGGTAACCATCGTCAATAAAAATGACAAACCTATATATAATATGCTGCTGGACGGCGACGAATTGACTGACTATTCTATCCAAATCAATGGTAAACCAATGGCTTTTACCTATCCATTGTTCTATTCGCGCGGGTTTTTCAGTTGGTTCGGGCCAAAGCGAGATACTGCCGAATTCAGGGTTTATAATTTTGATAAGCCGCTCGCACCCGGTGATTCGGCAGTATTGCAGATCAATTCATCGGTCGTACACAAAGGGTTTACCAATGGTCTTTATGCTGCCAATGAATTAAACAATGGGACATTTTTTACAGGAGGATTGCCGGGCCTGGGTTATGATGATGACGATGAGATAGGTAGCCCGTATGTCCGAAAGAAGGCCGGGTTGCCCCCTAAGGAAGACGAAGAAATAGCGCAGAATGATCCGGTTGGTATCATGAATTTAAAAGCGGGAAAAGCAGCAGACTTGCTCAGCCTGGATGTAACAGTAAGCACCGAAGGCGACCAGGTCGCTATCACACACGGCGACCTGGTAAAACAATGGAAAGAAAGAGGACGCAATTATTTTCACTATGTACAAAATAAGCCGGGTATGTATTCACCATTTGGCATTCTTTCGGCCAGGTATACTGACCGGAAAGACAGTGTAATGCTTGACCATAAGGTCAATATTGATATTTTTTATGATCCGGAGCATGCCGGTAACATCGATCGTTATGTCAAAGCATATAAAGACGGCCTGAAATATTACAGCAGTGTTTATGGCAATTATCCTTTTAACAACATCCGTCAGGTTGAAACCGCACCTTACGGGCCTCGTGAAGCTGCAACGACTACATTAAATACCTATTCAGAACTCAATGGTTGGAATGCCAGCTTTACTAACCCGGACCAATTTGACTACCTGTATTCAAATACGGTCAGGGCACTGGCACAGCAGTGGTGGCGTTTCCAGGTAGCACCAAACAGCACAGTTGGATCACTCGTGATACCCGAAGGTTTGGCCAATTACGATGCCCTGGTAATGAGCGAGAGAAAATATGGCAAGGCTAATATGCGCCCTGTTATATTGAATGAGCTATGGTTTTACCTCTTTATCCGCAGACGTATGGAGGAAAAAGAGCATCCCATTATCAAAGCTGACCAATGGTTTGAGTGGGGCGATAAAACAGGTGTGGGCATGTATGGTTTGAGAGAATTAATAGGCGAGGATAGTTTGAACAATGCGTTACGTGACTTTAAAAATGCTTATGCCTTTAAAAGTACCGGTCCTTTTGCCGGGGCTAACGACTTGTATCGTTACCTTCAAAAACATACCCCGGATTCATTACAGTATTACCTGACTGACACCTGGCAAAAAGTGACGCTTTATGATAATAAGATCAACAATGTTACCGTGAAACCAACAGGCAATAAGGATGAATACAGTATAGACCTGAAAATAAATATTGACAAGACATGGCTTAATGACAAAAACGACGATGTGCCGGCATTAAACATGAATGATTATATCGATATCGGCGTTTTCGGGCAGGATACAAAAGATAAAGACGGCAGTACTAAAGCTCATTTTGCTTACCTGAAGCGATATAAATTTAAACGGGGTGATCACAAACTGACGATAATAGTTAAAGGCAAACCAAAAGCAGTGGCAATTGATCCGTTGGGATATTTGATTGATAGAAATCCGAATGATAATATGATAGGTCTATAAAAAAAACGGCTCTCTATGGGAGCCGTTTTTTTTATTACAGGATTGTTGCTATTCGGTTCTCAAACTCTTTACAGGGTTAGAGACGGCCGCTTTTATCGATTGTGAACTGATGCTAATGAAAGCGATTAACACAGTACCTGCACCTGTTAATATGAATACCCACCAGCTGATACCAATCCTTGCTGCATAATCCTGCAACCATTTATGCATAACATACCAGGCCAGCGGGGTTGCGATAATAAAAGCAAGTGCTATCAACCTGATAAAATCCTTTGAGAGCAATACAACTACGTTGCCAACGGATGCGCCAAGTACCTTCCTGATACCTATTTCTTTGGTCCGGTTAACAGCAGCAAGCGTAGCCAGGCCGAGCAAACCAAGACAAGCCAGGAAGATAGAAATACCGCCTGCCAGGCCAACGATGCTTGTCCACCTTTGTTCGGACTTATAATAATTATTGACGTCTTCATCCAAAAAGCTGTATTTCATCGGAACATTGGGTGCAGCACTTTTCCAGGCCTTTTGTATATCAGCTAATGCCGGCGCAGGGTTACCTGCGTGTATCCGCACATAAATGTGGCTGTACCCTTTATCTTCCGAAGTTTCAAATGCCTGGTTCTTGATGGCATCTTTTAGCGGACGGTAATTGAAATCTCGCACGACGCCAGCTATAACAGCCGTTCTGCCCTGGAAACGTTTGATTGTCTTTCCAATAGCATTTTGTTCGGTCCACCCAAAAGCTTTCATCATTGTCTCATTTATGATAATTGATTTCAGCGAATCTTTAAATAAAGGCGTGGACCGAAGGTTTTCTCCGGCAATTAGGTTCATTCCCAATACTTTGAGGTAGTCCGGGTCAATGATATTGATATCAGCAAAATTACCCGTTCCGGGATCAGAATATCCAAGAAAATTCTCTCCGGCTCCCAAACCTGCGGCAGCGCTGGTTACCCCCTCAACTTCGTGGTATCTCAATGCCTCTTGTTTAAACACAGGGAAGACTTTGTTCGGATCTGTTTGAGAAGCATCTATGGTAACTATATTTTCCTTATTGAAGCCTGGATTTTTATTGAGTAAGTATTTGGTTTGCTGAAGTATAACTACTGTTGATATGACCAGTACGATAGATAATACAAATTGAAAAGTGACCAGTGATTTCGTAAAAAGATTTGAGCCTCCTATCCTGATCTTGTTCTTCAGCACTTCAACAGGCTTAAATCCCGACAATACCAATGCCGGATAGCTTCCGGCAAGTAATCCTACTACCAAAACGACAACGGACAAGATCAGATCCATTTGAGGATATTGTAAGAATGAGAAGTGCAAATCAGTCCCGGCCAATTGGTTGAAAAACGGCAATAATAATGCTGCCAGAAATAATCCTAAAACAGCCGACGCTACCGACATCAGCATCGCTTCGGTAAGGAATTGCAAAATGATCTGCTTTTTCTCAGCGCCGATAACTTTCCGAACGCCGACCTCTTTGCTTCTGCCAGCTGAACGGCCAATAGCGAGCGTGGTAAAATTAATGCAGGCGATCAACAAGATGCCGCTGGCGATAGTCAGTAATATCCAGACTATCTCAGGATTAATTTTGCCATAATCTGTAAAACCAAAACCATTGAACCCGGTATCTGTATGCATAGTCAGCAAAGGTTGAAGCCTGAGGCCGGTGGGTGAGCCTTTTCCTTTCCAATTTACCCCGAGCTTTTTCATGTAAGCGATATAATTTTTAGTCTGGCTTACAAAATCCGGCTCATAGGTTTCCATAAATCGTTCCAATTGCACTGCATCATTTGGCAATTTACTCCCTGTCCTTAGCTGTACAAAGGTTTGCCTCACTATAGGGTGCCAGTTATTCCCGATACTAAAATAACCTTGAGGAAATGAGTTAATAAAGGCAAAACTACCCAATACATCAAATCTGATCGTGGAATTGGATGGAATGTCTTCCGCAATTGCAGAAACATTGAACGGATAATTCTTTGTACCCAGTTGTATCTCTACCGTTTTGCCAACGACGTCGTCGGTACCAAACAGCTCTTTTGCTCTTGTCGCGGTTAAAACGATATCATATTTGTTATGCAGGGCCGATATCCTGGTACCATATTTCAAAGGAAAATTGAAAACAGAAAAAAATGACTGATCAGCGAAACCAACCTCCGAACGAAGTGTTTTGTTGCCAGTTTGCACTAGGTTTTCTCCCCAGGGCAATTGCAAACGAACGAAATTAACAACGTCAGGTAAGTCTTTTTTCATAGCCTCACCCCATGTCTCAGGTGTCGGCCCGCTATAGTCTGTGGATGCATTAACACCAGTTGAGCTAAGTCCATCGTATAGGTAAGCACGATATATATCATTGGCGCTTTTATGAAACTTGTCAAAACTAAACTCATAGACAGAGTATAGTAAAAGCAGGGTAAAGCAGGCTATACCTACCGACAGGCCAAATACATTGATAAACGCAAAGATTTTTTGTTTTTGCAGATTGCGTATAGCGATCTTGAGGTAATTTCTGATCATGGCAATACTTTTAGAATAGTGCAATATAGTATGGTTAGATGACTTGTTTTCGGTTCGGATCCACTCGTTTACCTTTTGCCTGACCCAGGTAATGTAGGCCGCCTCGGCAATATTCCTGTATTCTTCGTTTGAGGCGACAAGCTTGTTAAGCTCTTTCAACTCGTCCGGGTTAGCGGTACCCGCCAGCTTCTTTTCCAGTAATAACCAAAATCTGCTTTTCATCAGTAACGCAATTTGATAGTTACAGTAACCCGGGTCTATTTAAATCTTGCCAAACAAGATGCCACAACTAAATCTTTCTTATTATCAGCCTGTTAGCGTTCTATTAATTTACGAATATGTTCGTATTTGATACAATTATTGTTCGCAGACGGACGGTAACAATTTATGAATCAATAATTTGTTTAACTTCTAACCACCCGCCCGTTTCTGCTCCTCTTCCGAACCCGATTTGCTTTGCGTTTTGGTAAGCTTACCGCTGCCGAAACGGTAAGTGAAAGTTAAGATAACGGGCCCGGCATAACGTATCGAATGTCCATACTGGTTAAGGTCAAAATAATGATCGGTGCCGTTGCCGAATTTTGGGATAACTATTGGGTTAATTGCATTAATGGTAATGGAGCCATTATCGTGCAGTATTTTTTGTTTCAGCGCGAGGGTCCAGTCAAAATAGGCGGGATAAATTGAACCTACGAACTGGCGTTTAGATTCATATTCAAAATCGGTTTCAAACGATAGTTTATTACTGCAACGGAAAGTATTATTGGACACCAGGTCTACTGTGGCAAAGCCGGGATCATCCAGGCTAAAACCGTTTGCATTGCCGTTGAATGAGTTTTGATATATCGTAACTGAAGTATTGGTTGTAAACCACTTGGCCAGTTCCTTATTGTAGCTGATTTGTACATCCCATGAATGTGCGCCCTGTACATTGGTAGGTATACGCGTCATGGTCATTTTGTTGGAATCGAGGTACGGGAACGTCCGTAGGTAATCACGAACTACATCATATTCCGCTGTAATAAAAAAAGTATTGCGATATGCCCAGGTTATTCCGGTGTGCCAATCAAGATTGGGCTTTAGGTTGGGGTTTCCCTGGAAATAAAGTGTTGCAGATAGCGGCCTTCTAAAAGGAACCAGTTCATGATAGTCCGGACGGTCTGTCCTCCTGCCAAATTGAAAATTAAAAGTATTCTGGTCGTCGAGCTTATCACTGAGGAAAAGCGTCGGAAATAGCTGCAAATAATTTCGATCTATAGCTGCATTTGTAAACAGCTGCTGCCCTTTCATCACCGTTTGTTCAGCCCGCAAACCTGCCTGCACAGTAAATTTCTGGTATTGCCTGTTAAAATTGATGTAAGCTGCATTAATGTTTTCGGAATTGACATTATAATCACTTTGCGTTGAGTCGGCCAAATTTTGCCCTCCCACCTGGTTATAATAAGTGCTGTTATTATTGGTTTTTACATAACTCGACTTTAAGCCGGTCTCTATTTTGCCCCCACCGGATATAGGCTGCACGTAATCCATGCGGGCGCCAAAAATTTGCAGCGTGCGCCGCTCATCGATAAAAACATTGTCCTGGCTTAGGAAATTTCCTGATGGATCATAATTAATAATGGTATTGTACTGCCCCGGCTTGTACCGGTAACTGGAATAATCAGCGTCTGCCGACCATTGCCTGCCAGCGGTATCCAGCTTATGTACCAACTGAATGCCTGTGGTATAATTAAACGGCTTATCCTTGTTAATTGCTGCAAAATTCTCATTCCCGGTTTGGTTGTGATTGCCATCGAAAGATGTTACCAAAGAATTTATATTCTCCGTTGCCTGCCGGTCGGAGATATTACCGGTTAGGGTTAGCGTGGTCTTTTTTGATAAATACAGGTCGATTCCGGCCACAGAATTGTAAGCGCGATAGACGTTTCCACGGCTGTTATCAGAGACTTCTTCGGTTAATAAGGTGTTGCCGTTCATTATATCGGCAGTCACAGTACTTTTGCCCGGCAGCGCTTTGCTGTAAGCGTAATTGTTGTTTAGATACAGGTTGTACTTGTCGTTTTTATAACTAAGTGCCAGGCTACCATTATAACGGTCGTTATGCCCATAACCCAGACCGCCCGTAACTGTCCCGTTCAGTCCGCTTTTAGTATTTTTTTTCCTGACGATATTAATAATACCGCCGGTTCCCTCAGCATCGTATTTTGCGGATGGATTGGTCATGATCTCGATCTTCTGAATATCCGATGATGGCGTGTTAGTCAGGAGATTGGCCAGGTCCTCCGCAGATAAATAGGTAGTTTTATCATCAATAGTTACGTTGACACCCGACTTGCCATTGAGGGTAATCTGCCCATCGGGTGACACTTGAACACCTGGCAATTTCTTCAGTACTTCTAATGCATTGGTGCCGGTATTGGCAATGTTCTGATCTACGTTGACGACCGTCTTATCAATCTGTTTTTCGATAAACGACGCCTGCGCTTTTATTTCAACTCCGCTCAGCGTTTTTGTTGATGGACTAAGGGTTATTATACCTAAATCTTTTACTGTATCTGTTTGATTGATAACCAAACCGGGCTTTATTACCTTATTATATCCGACCAAGTCTATTTCTACAGTGTAACTTCCTTGTGGTATATTACTGAACACAAAGCTGCCGGATTGATCAGTAGATATGGCTTTATATAGAGCTGAATCAGCAGTTACTTTTAATTTGATGATAATCGAACCTAATGGCATGTTTTTTTCGTCAGTTATACTCCCCTTTATAGTTCCCTGACCAAATGAGCGCAAATGTATTAGTGCGACAAGAATTATTAGTAACAAAGATCGGTTTAGCAGCTTCATCCCGTTTTTTAACCAATGATAGCGGCTAACCGAATACAAAAATTAAGAGAGCGGCAGACTGTGTAAGGATGATCACATACAGACCAAATAAGCCTTCAAACCTTATATAGATGCATACGGTGTGTATTCAGGGGGCGCTTTTGCCTTTTGGTCGACAATCGGCGCACCCCATCCTTAAAATGGTTATACTTGTTTTATGAACTTATTCGACAGGTTCTTATCATTTCATAAAAAACACCGCTGGCTCACTCATATAGCCTACTGGTTCATCTATTTGCTCATAGCCGTCAGCGCAAGTAAATATCGGGATGGGGATAAGGGTACATATAGCTTTGAGTTCATCAGCGACGCGATATATCTGTCAGCCGAAATGATAGCTGCGTACAGCCTGGCTTATTTTGTAGTACCGCAGTTTATTTACCGGAAAAGGTATGTTCTTTCTATTGTGGAATTTGTAATCGTCTGTTATGTGTCCTGTGTTGTTGGACGGATATTTATCGTGAAGATTTGCGAGCCTTTGGCCGGGGTAAAGCCTAAAGCATTCGAAACATACCGGGAAATAATGACGGATATTCCCAAACTGCTATACGTGTACTTGTCTGATTTCCTGTCTTCATCTGCTATTTTCATATTTCTGAAGCTATTAAAAGATCAGTTTGAAACACAAAAAAGAGCGCTGGCACTTGAAAAAGAAAAAGCAGAAACTGAATTAAAGCTGCTAAAAACACAGCTGAATCCGCACTTTTTGTTTAATACGCTTAATAATATCTATTCCCTTTCCTTTACATCGTCACCCGCTACATCACAATCTATTGCCCGGCTTGCCGATATCCTGGATCATATACTTTACTGCTGCAACGGGCAGTATGTGCCTCTGAAGGCCGAGATAGCCCTTGTAAACAATTATATCGAACTTGAAAAACTGCGTTATGATGAACGCCTGACTGTAAATTTTAAAACCGAGGTTGAGCACGAAGTTGATATTGCCCCGCTTGTTTTGCTCTCGTTGGTGGAGAACGCTTTTAAGCATGGTGCGAGTGATGATGCCGGTGCCCCGGTTATTAATATCGGCCTGATTGCAGACAAGGAAAAATTTATCTTTAAAGTATCAAATACAGTTGCAGTACAGAATAGCGGTCACAACAGTACTCCTACCGAACGGATAGGACTGAATAATTTGCGACGGCAGTTGGATTTGATTTATGGGGATGATTATGCGCTTGATGTGACCAAAGAGGATAAATACTTTATGGTGCAGTTAACCATACATCTGAAAAAAGACGCTATCAAACATGAGAAAGACCAGGTGCTTATTGGTTGATGATGAGCCTTTGGCTATAGCGCTGATGCAAAAACATATCAGGCAGCTCGATTTTATAGAGGTGGCAGCAACCTGTCCGAATGCATTGAAGGCCCTGGAGATACTGAAGAAAACGGAAGTCGACCTGATGTTTCTCGACATTAGCATGCCTGCAATAAACGGCATCGATTTCCTGAAAATGCTGCGAAACCCGCCAAAAGTGATCATCACCACAGCCTACCGCGAGTATGCGCTGGATGGCTATGACCTGGATATTGTCGACTATCTTCTGAAGCCTATTACTTTCGACCGCTTCTTTAAAGCTATAGAACGTTACCTGCGAAATGCGGACCTGCAAACCCAGGTTTCTCCACAGTTTACCATTGAAAAAGAAAGCATTTTCCTGAAATCGGGCTACCGGAACGTAAAGATCAACATTGATGATATCCTGTATATGGAAAGCATTAAGGATTATGTGAAAGTATATACACTGAACGGCCCTGTCACAACAAAATACAAGATCAGCGATATGGAAGAGGATCTTTCAGTCAAAAATTTCCTGCGCATTCACCGTTCGTTTATCATCAACCTAAAGCATATTACTGCCTTTACCTCCAGCGATGTAGAAGTCGACAAGACTGAACTGCCTATAGGCGAAAGTTATAAGGAACATGTGATGCGCATGCTGAGGACTTTAAAATAGTAAAAATATTGTGTAGGGTGTCATCCTATGTTTGCATAGGATGACACCTTTTTTTGATTTTTTGAACAACCCCAATCCTTCAAAATGGTCATTCCGGCATATTTAATGGCGCCATTTGCACATTATCCTACCCGCCGCTTGCTGAAATTTGAGTAAAGAAATTAAGAAAATGAAGATCACAATTTTAAAGGCATGCCTGGTAGGGATATTGGCGGCCTTCAGCATTTCAGCATATTCCGGCCCCATCAAGGGCGACTACGATAGCGTTGTAAAGGAGTATATTGACAGCCACATGAACGGGAATTATAAGATCCTGAGAAAGATCATGAATAATGATGCCACATTCAGCATTCCCCGGGCGGAAAAAGTCATCGTTCAAACCAAACCGGACATTGTTGACGCCATGAAAACAGAAGGCGGCGTTAAACAAAACTGCGAAGCCAAATACGAAGTAGTTGCTAAAAGCAGTGCATTAGTTATGGTTCGGGTTGATTTCTGTTATGACAATTGCGTTCAGCAAAATTTCCTGGTGCTTGAAAAGAATGATGACAAGGAATGGAAGATAGCCCAGGTGTATAAAGTATTTAATGACAAGGAGCCTGACATGAGCACTCCAAAAGTAATTGCGAATAAGGTTAATTAACTATTTACAATCAATCTCTCACAAGTCACCCCCATTGCGGGGTGACTTTCTTCCCAAAAACCTTATTATTTCCTCTAAATACCATTTTTTCATAAAAATTCACCCAAAAGGGGGTATACAGTACCCCCTTTTGCCTTGTTATCTTTGGTTATTCTTTGGTAGTAACTGATCTCTCACCATTACCCGGTTAACACTTGCATAGCTGCTGATACTAGCGTTTTCCGATACCAATAACCGATTATTACAGTGAACTTATTATGAAAATCAAATATATACCCATTTTTACTGACGACCTGGAAAGCCAGGTAAAATTTTTTATCGACAACCTCGGATTTGAAGTATGTGATAAGAAAAATTTGCTTACCTCCCGTGAGTGCGTCATCATGCAAACCGCAAGTCCTGATATTTTCATTCTTGTTGCTAAAGATTACGGCTACGATAACAGGAGATGTAACATCGTAGTCAGCACAGACGATTGCCTGAATGATTATCACCACCTGAAATCAGCCGGAATACAGTTTTATAATGAACCGCAATACACCCCAACCGGATTAAGAGCTGAATTTGCTGATCCATCCGGCAACCGATGTTTATTAATCGAGGAGCGAAATTATAACGACCTGACGTGATGGAATACTTAAGAACACTACGGAACAATAATGTTATATACAGCGGCACGCGCAATAACTTTAATCAGCAAACCACGTCTGATTTTAGTATACGGTTTGTTTTTAGCGGTAACGAACGATATAACATAGGCAAGCGGCAGCTTTCCATCCATAACGATTCATTCCTGATATTGAATAAAGGAACGCATTACACCAGTACGGTAGAAAGCGCCATCCCGGTACAGTCTTTAGGGATAAGCTTTGATGATAAATTTCTGCAGGATTTTAAAAACAGCTGGCAGCTTAAAGATGATACCCTGCTTAATTTAAATACATATCCTTTCATTAACAGGTATGAGCATGAGTTTGACGAAACGATTTATCCCTTTAAGGGTGATCTGTTTTTCAATGTAAACCATCTGAAACACCACCTCGATAGAGGCTTACAGGATGAATTGCTGATAAACGAATACCTGCATCACTGCCTGATCAACTATTTCCAGATATTTAATGAGGAGATATTTCAGAAGGCACAACGTTTGAACTTTTTGAGCAAAAGCACGAAGATCGAGATTCTGCGCAGGCTAAACCTGGCTAAAGAATATTTGTATTCCAACTACAACACAAACATCAGCCTGGATGAACTTGCAGAATATGCGTGCTTATCGGTTACCCATTTACTGCGCACTTTCAGGCAGGCCTTTCATCAAACGCCACACCAGTTTTTAGTGCAGATACGTTTGCAAAGAGCTAAAGACCTTCTCAGAAATACCGACTATCCGGTGAACGAAATAGTTAATATGGTTGGCTTTGATTGCCCCAGTTCATTTATACGGCTTTTTAAAGACCGCTTTCAAACAACGCCGATGAAATACAGGCTGAGTTTTTAAAAGGTTATCCGCCTGATAACCTTCCCGATATGCGAAAGCCACTCAATTATGGTGATTTTCGCATATCGGTCTCTATTCCCATTCTTTAAAATTGTTGCGGGTAAGGTTCTTGCCCGACTGATCTTCTCATCGCTGCTGCTGCTCATAGCATAACCAACACCTCAACATTTCACTATAAAATGAAAATCAAATACATACCTGTATTTACCAATGATATTGAAAAACAGGTAGCTTTTTTTACCGAAAATTTAGGGTTTGAGGTTTACGGCAAGAAAAACCTTTTACCAGACCGGGAAGGTATCCTAATAAAAACCAATAGTCCTGATCTTTTTATAATTGTACTAACAGACCCTGACCAGGCATACACCCGGAGCCAGATCATCATTAACAGTCATGATTGTTTGAGTGATTACCATAATCTCAAAATGGCCGGCGTCGTCTTTTTTAATGAGCCTCATTACTTGCCCATGGGCCTGGGCGCCGAATTTTTCGACCCCTCCGGGAACCAATATTTATTAATTGAAGAGCGCAGTTATAACAGCCCGGCTTAACAATCCCCGCCCTCTAAATTCATCGTTTTTTAACCCAGATGTGCCAAAATTCTCAAAAAGGCGGTTTTCGCATATCGGGTGGCGATTCCCGCATATCCCCTCTAACTGCCAATAACTAAAATTGCAGTCAAGACATTAGCCTGGCTAATGGATAATATGAAAACATACCTTTTTCACTAGTATCCCCTCAATTGGTTTAGGCAATATCTATAACACTCCATCACGCTCTCACATGATGGAATATAATTAACTGATGATAATTAATATGCAACGCTACCGATTGAACTATTCAATTTGTGACTTACCCTTTTTTTCATATAACGGGGAATTAGTCGGCCTGCCTGAAATATTTTTTGAAGATGGTTAGTTGCATCTGGTTATCATCGGACAGTTAACAAAACCCTTCACCGGGTACCTGAATGCGTGGCATTCCCGACTGTCGAAAATCGAATAATCAAATGCAAGATTCAAATATCAGCTAAATGAAAAAAAATATACTAACATGTCTGCTTCTGCTTTTATTATGTGTAGCACAAGCATATGCGCAAGATTTGAAGGTTACCGGTATCGTAACCTCAAAAGAAGATGGGTTACCAATTCCCGGTGCAACGATAAAGGTAAAAGGTACCACAACCGGAACCCAAACTGATATAAAAGGTCAGTACGCTATAACGGTTCCTCAAAATGCAATACTTGTTTTCAGCTTCGTTGGGTATACTTCAACTGAACAATCCGCTCCTGCATCGGGTGTGTTGAACGTTGTACTCTCCAGTGAAATAAGGGGACTCAACGAAGTTGTTGTAACCTCCCAGGGTATCCGAAGAGAAAAAAGGACTTTGGGTTATTCCGCACCCACTGTGAGCAACAATGAGTTAACGCAAGGAGAAAATCCAAGCGTCCTTACTTCATTGACGGGCAGAGTAGCCGGTGTAAACATTACGTCAACATCAAACACTCCGGGCAGCTCAACCAGGATAGTTCTTCGTGGCGGCTCGTCTATTACAGGTAACAACCAGGCTTTAATGGTGGTTGACGGTGTCCCTATCGATAACTCAAGTATTATCAGCGGTGCAAATAGTTTAACCGCCGTCGATTTTGGAAACCGGGGCAATGATATTGACCCGAACGACATAGAATCTATCACCGTATTAAAGGGCCCTGCCGCTGCTGCACTTTACGGTTCAAGAGCTTCTAATGGCGCTTTGATGATCACCACCAAATCAGGCGCAAACCGTGCAAAAAAGTTGGAAATAACGCTTAACTCCAATGTTACACTCTCATCCGTACTGAAATTGCCTACTTTTCAAAATGAGTATGGCCAGGGGTATATGTCGGGCTCTGCTACCAGTGCCGGATATGTTACGGGCATAGATGATGCCAGTGATAACTTTAGCTGGGGAGCGCCTTTTACAGGGCAAGTACAACCGTGGGGACAGCAAATTGATGGCGTTAATCAAATGAAGCCCTATTCTGCTTTGCCAAACAATATAAAGGATTTCTTCTCAACAGGTTTTGCCGTAGATAATAACGTTGGCATTTCATCGGGCGATGATAAGAGCAGCTTTTATATGGCTTTAAACTCGTTAAATTCCAACAGTATATATCCGGGTAACAGCGATACCTATGATAAATACGGGGTACGTTTTAACGGCAAAACTAAACTGTCAAACAATTTTACCGCGAGCATCAATTTTAATTACAATAAAATCCAGGGTAATACGCCTTCGAACGGACAGAATGCGAATGGTATATGGAATGCTTTGATGCAAACGCCAAGGGATATTCCTATTAATAAGATGAGCGACCTGGGCAATAAGTATAATGGGTATAATCCAATTACCAATACTTATGGTTTTTATGGCGCTTTTGTTTTAAACCCGTATTGGGTGCTTCAAAATTTCAGCAACTTGGATGACGTTAACCGTGTTACCGGCGATGTTAACCTGGCTTATCAACCTGCTAAATGGTTAAACATAGTAGAACGCGTAGGTGTCGATTCGTACTCGGATCGCAGGAAACTTATTTCACCAAAATATGATTTTAACCCTGCTGACGAATCAGGCTCCGGACTGTGGATACCGGAAACTAACAACGGATCTTATGAAATAGACCAATATAACATAAATGAGGTGGTGCATGACCTGATGATTACTGCATCCCACAAGTTTGACAATGGTTTTGCCGCATCGTTATTGCTGGGAAATAACTTCAGAGAGCGCTCTGTCACTTCTAATTTAACAAGCACTAACACCAGTGGTGGTTTAGTAGTTCCAGGCTGGTATAACCTTAATAATAGCAATGGACCGGTAGATGTAATTTTAGATAATATCTCTATCAGAAGACTGGTCGGTTTTTACGCTGATTTAAACCTTTCGTATAAAGACTTCCTGTTTTTGGAGGGTACCTTAAGGAACGACAGGTCTTCAACATTGCCATTGAATAACTACTCTTATTTTTATCCAAGTGTAAGCGGTTCATTTGTATTCAGCGAATTGCTGAAGAATACTGCCATTGGTGATTTTTTAAGTTACGGTAAACTGCGTTCGAGCTTTGCCCAGGTAGGTAGCGATACCAATCCGTATCAATTGTTAACCACTTATGGGTCAACCACTGTCAACGGATCTTTTGGCAATACCAAATTTCCATTCGGGAATGTTTCAGCATTACAGGTTGGATCAACGCTTGGCAATGCTACGCTGAAACCGGAGCAAACAAGATCATTTGAAATCGGTACTGAGTTGGCCTTCCTGCAAAGCAGGCTTTCTATTGATTTCAGCTACTACGTTAACGACTCGAAAAATCAGATCATATCTATTCCGATCCCTAACTCAACAGGATATGGTTTTAATACGATCAATGCAGGCGAGATCCAAAATAAAGGTATAGAGTTAAGTTTGCGCGGAACTCCTATCAAAACCAGCAATTTTAGCTGGGAGTTATTTGGCACATTCACCAAAAACAACAGTGATGTACTTTCCCTGCCAAATGGCGTTTCGCAGGTTGTAATAGGAGGTTTCAGCGGTATGAGTATAGTTGCAGCTAAAGGGTACCCTTACGGAGAATTTTATGCGGTAACGAACCAAACAGATGCACATGGAAGAACTATTATAAATCAAGCTACCGGGCAACCAATACCTACAACAACAGCCCAATACTTAGGTTCATACCAGCCCAAATATCAGGCGTCATTGGGGACAACAGTTAGATACAAGGGCTTTAGCCTGAATGCATTATTTGATGTTAAACATGGCGGCGTATTGTTTTCAGACACCAAGTCCCTTGTTGACTTCGTAGGTACCGGTATTGAAACCGGCGGCCCAAGATTTGGCCAGCCGTTCCCTAATTCGGTTTACCTGGATGCTAATGGCAGAAGCGTTCCAAATACATCTATACCCTACTCCGTGTATAATTACTTTACAAGCGTAATAAGCAATACACCAGGTATGGACATTGTTGACGCCTCTTATATTAAGCTGCGCAGCGCCAGCATATCTTATACTTTTAATAAAGCGCAATTAAGAAACCTGCCGTTTGGTGCAGTAACTGTTGGGGTATTTGGTAACAACCTGTTCTTATGGACACCAAAATCCAATGCGTACGTAGATCCGGAAGTAAACTCAAGCGGCGCCGGAAACGAGCAAGGCTTTGATTTTGCCGGAACGCCATCAGTGAGGAACTATGGTTTCAACTTAAAAGTTTCATTTTAATAGCTCCTATCATGAAAAGAAAATATAAAAATTTAAAACGGGCCCTGTTTATAGTGCTTGTTGCTGCATTTGGATTTTCGGGATGCAAAAAGATCCTGGATGTCAATCAAAATCCGAATAACCCGGACCACGCAGACCCTACATTATTATTACCTACCACGCAAGCAGCAGTAAGCCAGGTAGTGGGAAATTCCTTCCAGGTATTTGGTAATATATGGGCCGAGTACTGGACCCAAAGCCCTGTTGCATCGCAATACAAGTCTATGGATCAATATGCTCCGATAGCTACCAACTTTGACAATCCATGGCTTAATTTATACCGTGTCGCATTAATCAATTCCGACCTGATCATAAAAAGCAATCAAGCAGGATTAGATAACGTAAAAGGTATTGCCTACCTGATGAAGGCTTATAGTTATCAGTTAGCCACTGATGCTTTTGGGGACATACCTCTTTCACAGGCATTGCAACCTTCTGTATATCCAAACCCTAAATATGATAAGCAGCAGGCGGTATATGATAGCATATTTGTATACATTAATAAAGCATTACCCTTGCTTAAGGCAAATGCCGTTTCACCTGGCGGGCAGGATATGATCTACCAGGGCGATATGAGCAAATGGATAGCCTTTGCCAATACACTTGAGCTTAGGGCATATTTACGGTTGTCTAATATTGATCCAAACACTGCCCAGGCTGGTATCGCTGCATTGTACCAAACCAATCCTACATTTTTAACGGAGGATGCAACAATCACCTATACCTCTACGGGCGGTAACGAGAACCCATTTTATAACGAAGCAGCAAGCCCTACATTAGGTAAAATTCAAAATGTGGTAGCGAGTTCAACTGCTGTAAATGCTTTTAAAAATAATAATGACCCTCGTTTAGCCAAATTTTATACGCTTTTTATTGATAAAGTTAGTCCAGTTGACTCCCTCGAGTCCATTGCACAGGGTAGCTATATCCAGTTTCCCAATAAGAAAGTGTCTACGCCATCTCCATTAGTTGGGGGCCAGGCAAATGATCCGGCCTCTGCTACCGCGCCGGTTAAATTGCTATCGGCTGCCGAAAGCTATTTTTTACAGGCTGAAGCTGTTGCAAGAGGATGGGCAACAGGCAATGTAACTGCGTTATACACTCAAGGTATACAAGCAAGCTTTGACGCTATAGGCGCGGGAGATGCTACAACCTATATCAATACAGCGCCGGACGGATTAGCAGCCTTAACTGCTGCCACGACTGTCGACGCAAAAGTTAAAGCTATCATTACACAAAAGTATTATGCGATGTGTGGTTTCCAGGGTTTTGAGGCGTGGACCGAATGGAGAAGAACAGGTTATCCTAGCTTCTGGGTTCCATCGGCAGCAACAACAATTGCTGCCGGACAAAAGCCATTACGTATGCTTTATCCTAACACGGAACTAACTTCAAATTTGAATTATCCGGGAACTGTTCCGATTTATACACCAGTTTGGTGGGGGCTACCGAACCCATAATTTCAAAAATCAGTAAACATAAAAGAGTCTGTCTCAAAAGGATAGGCTCTTTTTGTTTGTACCGGATATATTTTCAATTGCGAAATTTTACAACGCACTGACTATTAACATCTAACATAATTGATTTTGGACATTTTCGCACATCATCCCCGAATGCATTAGTTTATGTTTGTAATGGCCGGATAGTTATCGTTAAGACATTTGGTCAGTTAATAGTTAATTAAAAAGTCAATTACGCGAGGTAATTGACTTTTTTGTTTTACAGAGACTTATTAAATATTTTACCCGTTGTTCGTCGTCTTCTGATGCGACGATAGATCAAACGGTACCACCACCTTTATACTGATATTCCGCCCCATATTGAATATGCCTGGCTGGACTCCTGCCGGTACAGTTGGATTATCAAAATATTTCAGCCGGCTCATGTTCGATTGATAATTCTTGTTGCCCAGGTTGGTTCCTTCCACAAATATTTTCAGGACGGGGTCACCAGCCGAATTGACAATGTTGCCACCAAAACCCGCGCTTATCAGGTTATAACCAGCCGTATAGGTTTCTGTGCCATAAGCTGCAAAAAATCTGTCCTGCGCATCGTAGTGATCAAACCCTACAAATCCATAAACGTTTCTGAACGATCCGAATCCTTTGGCAAATGTTCCGCGCAATTCAGAATGGGTATGCAGTGGTGGAATAAACGGCAAATATTTCAGGGTGTCGGCTACTTTGCCACCGGTGCCCAGGTTGGTGCCATAGGTCAGACTTAATGAATTTTCAAAATGCAGCCAATGCCATGGGTGCAGGTCGAGGTTTACCTCGCCGCCATTGATACGCGCATGACTTTGCACATAGGTAAATTCGTTATACAACGGGAACGTCGGGTTATGTGCCGGTGTGCCATCCGGATTTAATACCTGTTGTTGGAAGATATAATTCTGAATATTGTTATTAAAGAATTCCACACTGGCCGATAGGTTTGGCAGTGTCAGGAACGCCCCCAAATCTTCCTGCACATTAAACTCCGGTTTAAAATTAGGGTTACCTACGTGATAGATCTGCGAGCCGGGGTCAGGACCATTGGCTGATAGTTCAGCGATACTTGGCGCCCTGAAACCGCGTGCGATATTCGCCTTGATAAGGAATTGATTAGAGAAATTGTAAGTCGCCCCAAAACTTCCTGTAGCGCCGGTAAATGTTTTATTCAACGCTGTAAACTGCTGAGAAACGTTAGGTGTAGTAGTTGGATTTGGCCCGGTATAAAGCGATGGATAGTAGGCGACTGTCGTATCGATATAAGCAGCCTGACTATGGAACGAACGACTATCATAACGTGCACCACCTTCCAGGTCTAACTTGCCGAATGATTTTTTGATGATAAAGAACGGGCCGATATCAAACTGGTGATAAGCCGGGATCGGGAAATCGGTTGCATCGCCAATCGTATTATTTTGGTACTGGCCATTTACACCAACCGTGGTTTCAAAATCGTTACCGATAACATAGTTATACTTCACGTCATAAGTATATGTACTCAGGTGCAGGTTTAATCCGGCAATATCAGGCTCTGTCGGGTGCGTATATTCCCTACGGTGGCTGTATTGATAACCGAGGTTAACAATCAGGTTGCCGTTGCCCAGGGTAAAGTTGCTATTGTTATAGATGCGATATAATTGCACATGCTGATGCAGCGGCGTAATGGCATAAGAGTTCAAAACCGACTCAGGAACGATTGGGCGGTAAGTATCGGCATCGGTTATCTGTTGAGTAAATTTCCGGGTAAGTGAATCCCGGCTGCCGTCGGGTATTTCTTGTTCATCATCAAATACCGAAGCATTGAAATAGGAATACCCCCACGATTTATTCAGACCAACCATCACACGGGCGTCTTTCTCTCGAAAACCGGTTCCATAAACTCTGCCATCATGTTCGTTTTGGTAATCCTTTGCTTCTTTAGCAGAAACGATAGTTCCCCAAACCAGGCCGTTATTATTTCCCTGCAATCGGAATGAGCCGCTCAGCAAATTGTTGTTAGTGCCATAGTTACCAGTGAACGATCCCAATATTTTACCTTGCGGAACAGGCGATGGCGATATCAGGTTTACCACGCCTCCAATGGCGTCCGAACCATAGCTTAAGCTTGCCGGGCCTTTAATTACTTCCACACGGTCGATGGAATTTTGGTCAACCTCAATGCCATGCTCATCGCCCCATTGCTGGCCTTCCTGGCGGATACCGTCCTGCAGGGTAACTACCCGGTTATAGCCTAACCCATGTATAAAAGGCTTGGAAACATTCGGGCCGGTAGTAACGGCGCTAATACCCGGCAGGTTTGCTATTTCATCAATTACGTTGGTAGAGGCTGAATGCTGGTCAATATAAGTTTTACTTACGGCCGCCATAGGTACCGGGTCGCGCTTAATCTCGGTAGCTTTGCTTACACCAGTGATCACTACTTCGGCAGCTTCAATGGAGGAGCTCTGTAATATGACATCCAGCCTGGTAGTTTTAGTCAGATCGACACGTTGATTAAAAGTTGCATAACCAACAAAGCTTACCTGTACAAGGTAAACGCCTTTAGGCAATTGTCCGAGGGTATATTTACCGTTAACATCGGATACAGTTCCGATGCGCAGATCGGGGATGGAAACAGTGGCGCCGGGAATGGGCTTGCCATCGGCTTTGTCGGTGATGGTACCAGAGAGCGTTCCTAAAACATCACCGTTCGGGACGCTGTCCCTGATTGGTTTGGCATTCGCAAATGCCGCAGTATATATAAATAATGCTAAAATGCTATACAGCAGTTTGAATTTCATAAAAATGTTGTTAAATCAATAATATTGCCAGTAAGGCAGGTTGTTAAACTGGAATATTATGATACCGGAGGCGAACGGCCTGCCGACAGGATGAGGGATATGCTTATAAAATCATATTTACCTTGCTTGTAAATATAATCTGAAGAAACATTCGGAATAAAATAGTGGTTATCGGTCAGCGTCATGCTGGTATGGTGCATGGCATCGCAAATCTGACACTTTTCGGATACGGTGGTTTGGTTTTGAGCGGTTTGATGCGCTTTGTATTTCACCAAATGCTGGTGAGCATATACCATTACCTGTCCTGCTGCAAAGCAGAATAGCACGATCCAGGTGTAAATGATATATATTTTAGCTCGTCTCAAAACCTAATTGCGTTTGATTTTATGTATAAGACGCATTTCGCACAAAAATAGTTAAATACGAATGCAAAATATCATGTAATCGTAACAATGTCGTGGTAAAGATGTTCTGCGAAATTCTTTAAATACCGTTGGCCGTGTATATTTGGCACATGAAGCCCGCTGAAGTTAATTTGAAATGGACGGAGCTGCAGCAAAGGATAGCGGCAGATTTTGATACCGACACGCCCGATATTAAGGTGATGTTGTTTTTGATAGGCGTACAGGAACTGGGTCATGGGCCAAAAAAGTTCAGCAAGCGCCAAAAGGAAGAGCTGATGCATATTGCCACCTGCAAGCTGTTCAGCCAGATGGGTTTTTATGAGCTCGAAGGCCTTGACCAGGACGGCTGGCCGCATTGGAAGCTGGTGAAAACCGTACCTAATTATACCCTGCTTGAGCAGGAAATGCTGATGAAATCATTGATAATTGAGTATTTTGAGTCGATGTGAATTGACGGTTGGAAAGTTTGAAAGTTGAAATGTTGTAAGGTTAACCTTGTATCATGAAACTAATCTTATTAAACTTGAAAAGAACTTTCCAACTTTAAAACCTTCCAACCTTTCAACAAATTGAAGCATGAAAAAACTATTTACCCTTCTATTCCTCCTGATCACAGCAACTGCCTTTGCAGGTCCACCCAAGAACCAGTACGTGCGTATCAAAACCAGCTATGGCGAATGCATTATCCGCTTGTATAATGAAACGCCACAGCATCGCGACAATTTTATTAAGCTGACCAAGCAAGGTTTTTATAACGGTACGCTCTTTCACCGTGTGATACAAAATTTTATGATACAGGGTGGTGATCCTGATTCGAAAGATCCTAAAAAGGCTACGCCTGGCGCCGAGCTGGGCAATGGCGATGTAGGTTATACTGTTCCGGCTGAGTTTAAGGATAGCATTTTTCATAAGCGCGGTGTGCTTGCTGCGGCCCGTGATGATAACCCCAAGAAAGCATCCAGCGGTTGCCAGTTTTATATCGTGGAGGGGAAGCGCTACACCTCAGGCAAACTGGATACCCTTGAGAAAGCCCCCAGAATGAACGGCCATAAATTTCCCCAATGGCAGCGCGAATGGTATGAAAGCGTTGGCGGTACGCCCCAGCTCGATCAAAATTATACCGTGTATGGCGAAGTAGTAATTGGCCTGGATATGGTTGACCGCATAGCCGCCGTAAAAACAGGCGAACGAGACCGCCCTGTTGTAGATGTGCCAATGACGGTAGAGTTGCTGAGTAAAAAAGAGTGTAAACAGCTGGATGAATTGTTAGGGCTCGATACAAAATAAATCCGCATTCGAACTTCCGAATTCCGAAATCAAAAATGAAAATCATTACCTATAATGTTAACGGCATCCGCTCGGCGATCAACAAGAACTGGCTGGCCTGGCTACAGGCTACCAATGCCGATGTGGTTTGCCTGCAGGAAATAAAAGCTACGCCCGATGTGCTGACCGATCTGGGCCTCGTCGATGCAATGGGTTACCAGCACTACTGGTTCCCGGCAGAGAAGAAAGGGTATAGCGGAACGGCTATCTTTACCAAAGTACTGCCTAAACACGTTGAATATGGCTGCGGTATTCCTGATTTTGACCGTGAAGGCCGCTGCATCCGCGTTGATTTTGATGATGTGTCTGTAATGAGTGTTTATTTTCCTTCGGGATCAAGTGGAGACGACCGGCAGATATTTAAATACCGTTTCCTCGATGAGTTTGGTAAATACCTCACACTATTAAAGGTTGAATATCCGAAGCTGGTTATCTGCGGCGATTATAATATTTGTCACCGGCCAATAGATATCCACAACCCAAAATCCAACGCCAACTCATCCGGCTTTTTGCCTGAGGAACGCGAATGGATGGAAAATTTTATTGAGTCAGGCTACATCGACACCTTCCGGCATCTGAACAAGGAGCCTCACAATTATACCTGGTGGAGCTTCCGTGCCAACTCACGCGCCAAGAACCTGGGCTGGCGCATCGATTATGCTATGGCGACAAAAGAGCTGGAAGAAAATATAAAACGGGCTGCTATATTGCCGGAAGCAAAGCATTCTGATCATTGTCCGGTGCTTCTTGAATTAGAGTTCTAAGTTTGTTATGATGAAATTAACTCGATTTTGGTTTGAATTTGATAAAGATAACCGCCCGATGTCAGTAGGTTTAGGCTGTGGGGTTACCGGGTGGAGTTATGATGATGCGATAAATATACTCAAGCAAACAATTTTCAAGGATATTCCATTTCCTCAAATAAAAAATGTAGACGAAAATGTCGATGTTTCAACACTTGATAAAGGTCATGTGTTACCCAATATGCTACCTCCCAGTGAAAGAGGTATCTGGTACCCGATAGGCTATGCTTTTTGGTAAATAAAGATTTGACAACTTTCAAAAGTTGTCAAATCTATTTCCGGATTATTTCTCCTCTTTGATCAACCCCTTGATCTGTTCAGCCAACTCTGGTGTTACCGAAAGCCCATGAACTGTTTTGGCATGTTCTGCTGCCTGGGTTAAAATTTCTTCGTCGGTTTCTGCATGGATCACGGCTGCACAATCAAAGCCGGCGTCTGCGCAATGTAATGTCTTCATAATATTGCTTGTTTTAAGTGTTATAATTATTTACAATCAAAATTATAAGTCGCTAAATGTCAGAACGGTATCAAAAGATACACAAGCAAAAATATTTTCAGGAGAGCAATTCGATCCGTCCGCGGAACAACCGGATCTTGTTTTGGTGTTCGTAATCTTTCAGGATTCGGGATACTACAACACGGGTGGTGCCCAGTTCGTCGGCCAATTGTTGATGTGATAAGGTTACTGACTGATTGTTAGCTTTCCGCGCGGCATTTTTTAAATAATCCATTACGCGAGTATCGATATTTTCAAAGGCAACACCCTGGAACGAATTGATAAGCTGGTCATACCTGGTCCGGAACATTTGCATCATGTACCGGTTCCAGGACGGGTACTTCAATTGCCATTGCTCGATCATGCCGGCAGGGAAGATCAATACATCGGTTGGCTCAGTTACCACACCGTGCGAAGTGCTTTTATTATTAAAATAAGCCGCTGCCAATGACATAGTACAGGTTTCATCAGCTCTAACATAGTAAAGTAAGATCTCCCGGTCCTCGCTTTGCTGAAAAACCCGGATAGCTCCTTTGAGTACGATAGGCAGAAACTTTACATATTGCCCATCGCGAACAATGACGTCGCCTTTGTTAAAGGATGCTACCTGCCCGTGTTGCGCCAGTTCTTCCTTTAATCCGGGTTCGGTGAAGAAATCGAGTTTTCGCAATATGTCGGTTGAAGTTATCATATTGGGCAATTGGCGTATAGCCCTAAAATACAATTTATTGCATAAAAAAAGCCTCCATTTCGGGAAGCTTTTCAATATTTGATAGAGGGTCAATTACCCTTTCACACGCTCAGAGTAAGAACCGGTAGCAGTATCAATTTTCACTTTATCACCAATATTGATGAACAAAGGCACTTTAATTTCTGCGCCGGTTTCAACAGTCGCGTTTTTCATAGCGTTGGTTGAGGTGTTGCCAGCTACAGCCGGTTCTGTATAAGTGATCTCCAGTTCAACAGATGATGGTGTTTTTGCCATGATCGGCTCATCGCTTTCAAATGCTACGATCACGTTAACGCCCTCTTTTAAGAACTTAACAGCATCGCCAAACAGGAATTTCGGTACATTATGTTGCTCATAAGTGGTGTTATCCATGATCACCAGGTCGTTACCATCTTCATACAGGTATTGGTAATCGTTGGTTTCTACACGTGCAATATCCACCTCCTCGTCCGTACGGAAACGGTATTCAACCAGCTTGGCTGTTTTTACATTACGCATACGCGCCTGGTAAAAGGCACGCAGGTTGCCCGGGGTACGGTGTATAAATTCTTCCACCTGCACTAACTCGCCGTTAAAGCGAAGGATATTGCCATTCTTTATATCTGATGCTTTAGCCATAAATTTTTTATTGAGGCGCAAACTTAGCCACTTATGCGCAAAGAAACAAGAACACGATTAAATGATTGATTGATTTTCAGGATATTGATAAACATAAAATCTATTAAATCGATCACAATCCTTTAATCGTGTTACCTTTGCCCCATGTTTGAGGTGATATTAAAAAAGGGCAAGGAAAAAGCAGTGCTTCAGCGGCATCCCTGGTTATTTTCAGGGGCTATCGAGCGTGTTAAAGGCAAACCTGCCAATGGTGATATTGTACGCTTGCTAAGTGATAAAGGCGAATTTATGGCCTACGGATTTTATAATAGCCAATCGCGGGTGGCGATGCGTTTGCTGGAGTGGGACGAGGCTGTTGAAATCAATGAAGATTGGTTCAGGAAGAAAGTGGCGGTTGCAGTGGCGAGCCGCAGCAGTATTTTGGAAGATGGTAAGACCAATACCTGTAGGCTCATTTTTAGCGAAGCTGATTATCTGCCGGGGCTTATTGTCGATAAATATGCTGATTACCTGGCGGTGCAGGTGCTTACTTCGGGTATCGAGCGGAACATGCCGGTCATCATTGATGAGCTGCAAAAGCTGTTAAAGCCTAAAGGCATTTTTGATAAAAGTGATGCATCGTCACGGGCACACGAAGGCTTAGAAACCAATAACCAGGTTTTGGCAGGTGAACATCCACCTGAAATTGTTGAGGTGCTGGAGAATAATGTGGTTTACGGGATCAATATCGCCGAGGGACAAAAATCCGGATTTTACTGTGATCAGCGGGATAATAGATTGATTACGGCTCTTCATACCAAAGGCAAAAAAATGCTGGATTGCTTCAGTTACACAGGCGGTTTCACATTAAATGCTTTGAAAAATGGCGCTTCATCAGTAACCAGTGTGGATAGCTCAGCTTTAGCTATTGAAACGCTGAAGAAAAACATTGGACTAAATAAACTGGATGCTTCAAAGCATTACGCAGTTCAATCTGACGTCAATAAACAGCTTCGTACGTTACGCGAGCAAGGTGAAAAGTTTGATATCATCGTGCTTGATCCACCAAAGTATGCACCATCACGGTCTGCTTTAGACAAGGCAACCCGTGCTTATAAAGATTTAAATCGTTTAGGCATGTTACTGCTTGAGAAAGGCGGCTTACTGGCTACTTTCTCCTGCTCGGGAGCGATGGATATAGATACATTTAAACAGGTTTTGGCCTGGGCCGCTTTAGATGCAGGTAAAGAAGTGCAGTTTATATATCAATATTGTCAGCCGGAGGATCACCCGGTAAGGGCGTCGTTTCCGGAAGGGGAGTATTTGAAGGGACTGTTGTGCCGTGTTTATTAAATATCGAACATCGAATGTCGAATTTTGAATGTAGAAGGAATACTAACTTCGGTGTTCGACATTCAAAATTCATTATTCGATATTAAATTTTTATTCCAGCTTCACACTCTGATAGGTCGTATTGATATTGATCTTGTTATTAGAATTACTATTTCCTGCGTAGCCTTTATAGTTTTTTGTAGGATGAAAACCGCGGGAGTCATCGGGTGATTTGCTGGTTACTTTCAGGCGGTTGTCATCAAAATTAAAGCTGCCATATTTTACAGTTACATCAAAATCGAAGTTTTCGTCACCTCTTAGCCCGATGTTCACACTTGAATATTTAGAATCAATATCCAGGCTTTTTAATGCTTTGCTGATTTCGCCTATCTTCACACCGCCACCATATTTTGCATTGATTGTACCTGAGTTATTCAATTTTTCTATGTCAATTGGGGCATAGTTGACATTTGCATCTATGCGTCCAACTGTACCCAATTTTAACGAGCCATAAGACAGGTTCAAATCACAGCCTTTCACTTCTTCAATACTCACCTCATAATAATGGAAACTAAATGAGTTAGATGGATTGGTTAATGCTTTTGCTTCTAATGATCCGTAAGCATTATCAATGGTCACTTTACCACTCAAGCTTGGTAAAGAAACTGAACCGTATCTATTCCGCAAGTCCAGCGACATGGTCGAAGGCATGTAAACCGTATAGTTTACTTCGGCCCTGTGTCGGTCGTTCATATTATTGAACAGGTTCCATATCGAACTGTTGTTCGAACCAAAATTGGTCCTGAACGAAACCGTATTGCCATCCTTGCTATCAGAAATAGTGATCGCGTCAACCAATTTCTGGGCAGTTTCATCATCGCTGGCCATACCTTTTATCTGCACATCAACTTTTACTTCGTTTTTGTTCCAGGTATTGATAGTTACGCGACCATATTTGTTATCAAGGGCCAGTTTGTCGTTACCGTCAACCGAATATGATTTGCTATAATTTTTAACTCTTTCCTGTGGATTGTTGGTTGAAATATTAACCGTACCATCATTATCATAATCCGAAACGCTCAATGTTACGCTGTGAACAGCATCATTCACAGTCGAAGTAATATTTGATACCAAATTATTGACATGCAGATTTTTATCAAAATCCCTGAAATTCTCGTCCAGCTTCATACCCAGCTTGTTCATAGCCATTTCCAGGCGTTTGGTATTAACGTTCACTTTCATATCAAGCACTTTCATGCTTTT
Organism: Bacteroidota bacterium; assembly: GCA_018266915.1. Taxonomy (GTDB): domain Bacteria; phylum Bacteroidota; class Bacteroidia; order Sphingobacteriales; family Sphingobacteriaceae; genus Mucilaginibacter. The sequence continues at coordinate 59,168 of JAFDZM010000063.1, forward strand.
GTTGAATGATTCGCTGTTGAAGCTGGAGTTACCTGTACTATCGGCCACATCTTGTGCCAAAACAGGCTGAACGGCGGCCAGCAATGCTGCAATGAATAAGGCCGGTTTATATATTCTTGGTATCATTACTTTGCTCCTTCTTGGTTTGATTGATCTGCTCGATAACTTCCAATTGTTGGTTAAGTATCTCGCTTTGTATTTGCAGGTTGCGGATCATAGCACGCAGCACACGTTCCTGATTAGGACTGGTTGCCAGATCTTTATTCAGCCTGTTATAGGTCGAATCCATTTTTGCTATTTCGGAGCTGAACTCTTTGTAAAGTTCCGGGTCTGTTTTAGCAATGGACTTTAATTCCTTGCGTTGGTTTTGCACCATTGATGCATAATGCACCTGCTGTTTAGCATAAGTTGGGTTGATAGCCGCAAAGTTGACAGCCTCACTTCTTTCATGGTGCAGGTAAAAACCAAAGCCGATCCCCATTACAATGATAACAGACGCCGCCACCTTCAGCACAAAGCTGAGCGAAAAGGTCTTTGCCTCACGCTGTTTTATAGCTGTACCTTCGGGCGGTAAGTGCTGCTCAATCTTAGACCACAGATCGCCTGATGGTTCAAGATCATCAAACTCGTCCCTGTTCATTTTAATGAAATCCTCTAATCGCTTGCTCATGATGTTATTCCTCTTTTTATTAAAATCTCATTTAACTTTCTTTTCGCCCTCAAAAACTGTGTTCTCGAGGTATTTTCAGAAATATCGAGTATCTCGCCTATTTCTTCATGGTCATAACCTTCAAGTAGGTACAATGATATTACTAACCGGTAACCTTCCGGCAGCTCCTTCATCGCATCCTTCACCTGGGCCACTTTATATTGAACTTCCTCATCGTCTTCAACCTCCTCTTCGGCAATGCCATCGGTATGTCCCTCATCCAGTTCAACCAGTTCCAATCTACGCTTGCGCAACAGGTTAATAGAGCGGTGAACCACGATCTGTTTTAGCCATAAACCAAAAGTTGTTTCCTGGCGAAAGTCCTTTATCCTGTTAAACGCGTCCAAAAAGGCCTCCTGTAATACATCTTCAGCCTCATCAACGCTGCCTACTATTCTAAAGGCAATGTTCAACATCGCTTTAGAATACAGACGGTAGAGCTCAAAGCAGGCTTTTTTACTGCCATGCTTACACTCAACCACCAGGTCGTAATGCTTATCAATGTATACGGATTCCAAATTTTCAGCTTTCACGATATATGACGCATCGATTTTTCGAACGTTGCATATAACCTTAAATTAAGATAAAGAAATTGTTTGGATTTTGGAGAACAGAAATCTGAGATCAGAAGTCGGATGTCAGAGCTTTGGATTAATTTTCGGACATATGCCTTCTGACATCTGACTTCAAGAGAAATTCATCAATGGCCTTCACTGCATTTTCATACCTGTCCTGCCCAGCACCCGATATAGTAACATAAGTGGCATTTAAATCCTGAAGTTCTTTATGCCATACATCCATAAAATGTTCGCGCATGTTAGGAAAATCGCGAAGCGGGTCATCTTCCCAGGGTAGGTCGATGCTGAGCAGCAGGTATAGATCGTAGGGGTGTTTAGGCAACTCAGCCAGTACTTCCTGCGGTGATAGGCCAAACATTTCATCACTCCATATTTTTACAGTGATGAAAGTGGTATCGCAGATCAATATTTTATTGGCTTTGGGCAGATATTCCTGTTCGAGTGCTAATTGCCCGTAAAACATATTAATCTCGTCCTGCCAGGTGGGCGGCTCGGTCAGCTTCTCGCAGTATTCACGCGCGTACTCCGGAACCCAAACCGTATGATAATGTTCCGCCAGAAAAGCTGACATGGTGGATTTGCCAGTGGATTCGGGGCCTACTACGGCGATTTTGATGATTTCGGATTTCGGATTTTCGATTTCGGATTTGGACATTTTGAGATTGCTTTTTGCTTTTGATATTAATTCCGAACTCCGACTTCCGACTTCCGAAATCCTTTTTTGTATTCTCTTTTCCAATCAATATATCCCATAGCCGCTATAGCCACATAAATAGCATACATCACGGCGGTCAGGTCAAGGTGCTTGAAAATATATACACCTACATATATAATGTCTACAAACACCCATATCAGCCAGTTCTCTAAAACCTTCCGGGCTAAAAACACCTGGGCTATAAGGCTGCAGGCAGTGCAAAAACTATCCAGATATGGAAAGGATGCAGGTGTATATTTTAACACTGATCCGAGAAAAACAGTAAAAACTATGATAGCGATGATAGATAATACGGTTTCTTTCCTGGTGACCTTTACGACTGGCGTTTTGTCTTCATCAGCAGGTTTGTGACTCCAGTAATACCACCCGTAGATGTTCATCGCCATAAAGTAAAACTGCAGGCCCATATCGGCATACAGGTGACTTTTAAAAAAGATGAAAATGTAAATGCCCACACTGATGATGGCTAAGGGCCAGTTCCAGATATTATTCCGTGCAGCCAGGTAAACGCAAAGCAGACCGGTGATTACTCCAATAATTTCGAGCCATGTTTGATGTTGCCACCACTCCTGCAAAGCCTGGATAATATGCATGAGGCCAAATATAGTTATAAGTAGAGATGCGATTCATTGTCTCTTTACAAGTTTACAGTATCCTAAAGAAGCTTGTCGGCATCGAAAAATGAATAGTTCGTTCACCTATAACTAAAAATTAAACCTGCTTTTTTGTGCGTAAGATAAAAAAATATCCAAAATCACGAATGAGTCTGGGAAAAGAGCGGTAGAATTTGTGTTCTATTTAGGTTTTGGCTAACTAAATAATGTCTTTTTTATTGTCTATTGTTTGAAAAAAAATACAAAAGTGTAGCAAATACTGGAATAAAAGTGATTTCTGATATTCCTGAAAAGCATACACTTTTAGTAAATTCCATGAAAAAAACCAGACAGTGACACGTCAAAGTAATAACAAACCTTGCGTAGAGTGTCTAATCTGATATCAACTTTGCCAGATTCGAGCCTTGCAATATTGATATTTGTCTCGCTGTAAAATTTTTCCTGTGTCACCTGGTTTTGCCTGCGCAAGGTCTTTATTTGCAGCGCAATCTTCTTTTTAAAGGCTTCTTCGGAGTTGTTAAGGTATTCAAAATCAGTTAATAACATAATAGTTTAGGGGATTTAATAATTGGTATCAATTGCAATCTAACTAAATTAATTGCCAAACTAAACTATTAAGTTTTAATAATCTTGTTACAATCAGATTGCAAATCCTGACGTATTCGTCATGGTGTTTGGCAAATTGTGGCTTTACTTTTGTTTGTAATTAAACGACTCTGCAAAACATCTGTGAAAAAATAGAATTTCATCTACCTATGAAAAACTTTATTTAGAATTCTCAGACGCCCAAGCTGGGATATTTTGTTCTTTGTTTTGGGTTTAATCAATAGTTTAAATTAATTAGGGGAAAGAGAACTTTGAAAAAAGTTCTCTTTTTTTGTGCACTTCTTTTTACTATGCGTGCATAATATTATTTTTGACCTGTAACCTGTTATTCCATGTATTTTCAATTATCAGAAGAACAATTAATGATACGCCAGGCGGCGAGGGATTTTGCGCAAACAGAATTGAAGCCAGGCGTAATAGAACGCGACGAGCACCAGAAATTCCCAACGGAACAAGTAAAGCAAATGGGTGAACTGGGCTTTATGGGTATGATGGTTTCGCCTGAATATGGCGGAAGCGGTATGGATGCCATATCTTATGTACTCGTAATGGAAGAACTATCCAAGATCGATGCTTCCGCTTCGGTAGTTGTTTCGGTGAATAATTCGCTGGTATGTTATGGCCTGGAGAAATATGGAACCGAGGAGCAAAAGCAAAAATACCTGGTGCCTTTGGCAAGGGGTGAGAAAATAGGCGCTTTCTGTTTATCCGAGCCAGAAGCAGGCTCTGATGCTACCTCACAGCGGACAACCGCTATTGATATGGGCGACCATTATTTATTAAATGGCACCAAAAACTGGATCACCAATGGCGGAACAGCATCTACTTACCTGGTGATCGCTCAAACCGATGCATCAAAAAAGCATCACGGCATCAATGCGTTGATAGTTGAAAAAGGAATGCCGGGGTTTACCGTTGGCCCGAAAGAAAATAAACTGGGCATACGCGGGTCAGATACGCATTCATTAATGTTTACTGATGTAAAAGTACCAAAGGAAAACCGGATAGGGGAAGATGGCTTTGGATTTAAGTTCGCTATGCAAACCCTTGAGGGGGGGCGTATTGGTATAGCTTCACAAGCTTTGGGTATTGCGGCAGGTGCTTATGAACTGGCCTTACAATATTCAAAAGAGCGCAAAGCATTCGGAAAAACAATCTCTGACCTGCAGGCTATACAATTTAAATTGGCGGATATGGCGACCGAAATTGAAGCTGCACGTTTACTATGTTTAAAAGCGGCCTGGTTAAAAGATCAGGGATTACCTTATGCACAGGCAAGCTCTATGGCTAAACTATATGCATCAGAAGTTGCTATGCGGACAACAGTGGAGGCAGTTCAGATCCATGGAGGCTATGGTTTTGTGAAGGAGTACCATGTAGAGCGACTGATGCGCGATGCCAAGATCACCCAGATATACGAGGGAACCTCTGAAATTCAGAAGATTGTCATTTCGCGGGAAGTATTGAAATAATTGGATTGTTTTCGCGTACTTTGAAAAGTATATCAATTTAATAGACTATCTAAGTAATGCGTTTTAAAAATCTGTTATTTGCCTTCCTTGTCTTACTCATCGTTAATACAAGTTTTGCTCAAAGCAAGTTAAAAACCGGTATCTGGCGTGGCGTGCTTTCAAGCCCGTCGGGCAATAATCTTCCGTTTAATTTTGATGTGACTGATGTTAACGGGAAACAGCAAATAGCCATACACAACGGTGCAGAAAGATTTAAAGTGACCGACATCCGGCAAAAAGGTGACTCGGTATTTATTCATATGCCTTTGTTCAATTCGGAGTTCAGGCTGAAATACGCCGGGGGCTCATTAAACGGAAAATGGGTAAAACATTATGGCGATAAGGACGCTGCTATGGATTTTACAGCAACTCCCGGCCAGGATTTTCGCTTTTTCAAATCATCTGAAAAACCAGCCTATAACATTACGGGCAGGTGGTCGGCTATATTTGTAAGTGATGGTAAAAAAGACACCACGGTAGGCGAATTCAAACAGTTAGGTTCAAGAGTAACCGGTACATTTTTAACTACTACCGGAGATGACCGCTTTCTTGAAGGAACGGTTGCAGGTAATAAGCTATACTTATCAACTTTTGACGGCGGGCATGCATTTTTATTTACCGCAGATATTAAAGATGGTAAAACCATAGTAAATGGCAAGTATTATGCAGGTTATTCAAGTTTGGATACCTGGACAGCCGTAAAAGATGCCAACGCTAAATTACCGGATGCTTATTCACTCACCTATTTAAAACCCGGATATAAAAAGATCGATTTCACTTTCCCTGATCTTACAGGAAAGAAAGTATCATTGGATGAGCCGCGCTTTAAAGGTAAAGTGGTGATTGTGCAAATGTTAGGCTCATGGTGCCCTAATTGTATGGATGAGACTGCCTATTTGGTGAACTACTACAAAAAATATCACCAAAAAGGTGTAGAGATAATCGGTCTGGCTTATGAGCGTACCACTGATTTTAAGAAATCGGTGCCAACACTAACCCAACTAAAGACCAGGTTTAATATAACCTATCCGTTGCTTATTACCGGCTATACTCCGGGCAAAGGCGACCCGCAAAAAAGCCTGCCTATGCTGGCTGATTACAAAGGCTTCCCTACTACGATCATCATCGATAAAAAAGGCAATGTACGTAAAATACATACCGGCTTCAGCGGTCCGGGTACAGGCAAATACTACGAGGAGTTTACCAAAGAATTTGAAAAGCTGACTGACGATTTGTTAGCAGAGAAATAATCCATATATTCGGATGGTGCCTAAACTCATCCCTATATGATTATCCTACTTAAAGCTTTTTATATTTTACTTTTCGGCTGCGCCGATCTTATTTTGTATTCTTTGCTACACAAAAAAGGCTGGGTCACTAAGAACCAGGTAATAATTTATTGCGTTGTATTTATTATCGTGGCAATCTTACACACAGGTATTATAAAAATGATTTTTTTGATGCCCAAGGACGGTTTCTTTGAATGTTGTGCGTTTTTATTAATGATTACAATAATGCATTTCTTAGGTAAACGCCGAATCAGAAGAATTGATAATCCAAATAACAGAGTCAGCCAAGATATAAAAGACATGTTTAAAAAATTCGGGTTCTATGGGACAATGGTCATCCCTTATTTTCTATTTTTTATCATTCAAACCGTTTTTGCAATTACTTTTTAGAGAGCGGTCTACCATTCAGGCTAATCCTTAAAATCATGCGAATCATGATTCAGACAATATGCTTCGTTACGCCTTCTCCTCCCAAATCATACACAAATCCAGAATCGTTTCCACAGCCTTTTGCATATCCCGAACTGACACCCACTCGTGTTTGCTATGAAAAGCATGCTCTCCTGCGAAAATATTAGGGCAAGGTAAGCCCATAAACGAAAGCCTTGAACCATCGGTGCCGCCACGGATGCTGCATAAACGGGCATCCAAACCTGCACGGCGTATAGCTTCCATTCCATATTCAACAATTTCAGGATGTTTGTCCAACACCTTTTTCATGTTGCGATATTGCTCGTGAATTTTCAGCTCGCAACTACATCCGGGGAATTTCTTTAATACTTCATCAGCAATAGTGCGGATCACATTAGCATGTTGCTTTAATTTTTGATCGTCAAAATCGCGTATGATAAAATCAATTTCGACTGTTTCTACATGGCCGCTAATGCTGACAGGGTGCACAAAGCCTTCTTTATTTTCAGTTCCTTCCGGTGAAAGATCATAAGGCAAAGCAGCAACAATTTGTCCGGCTATTTTAATGGCGCTTTGCATTTTTCCTTTCGCAAAACCGGGATGTGAGCTTATGCCGTTAATGATTAGCTTGGCACCGTCAGCAGAAAATGTTTCATTCTCCATATTGCCTGCGCTTTCACCATCCATCGTGTAACCGGCATAAGCGCCCAGTTTCTTTACATCCGCTTTATCCACACCGCGACCTATTTCTTCGTCGGGGGTAAACAATATGCGAATATCACCATGCTTTATTTCCGGATGATTGATCAGTTGATAACAGGCGTCCATAATTTCGGCAACGCCCGCTTTATTATCGGCGCCCAATAAGGTTGTCCCGCTGGCGGTGATCACATCATTGCCTATCTGGTGCTTTAATTCAGGATGATCAAGTAACCTGATAATTTGTGAAGGATCATCGGGCAAAATCAGGTCCTCTCCCCGATAGTCTTTGTGAACAATCGGCTTTACATTAGCGCCGCTGCAATCCGGTGAAGTATCCATGTGCGAACAAAAGCAAATCACAGGAATATCTGATTTTGTACTATTACCTGGCACTGTGGCGTATACATAGCCATGCTCGTCCATGTGCGCATCGTGTAACCCCATGTCCTGTAATTCCGTTACAAGTAAAAGCCCTAAATTTTTCTGTTTTGCAGTGGACGGGCAAGTATCAGAGTCGGGGTCTGATTGGGTATCAATAGTTACATAGCGCAAAAAACGCTCAGTAACGGTAAATTTTAAGTACATGGTATAGTGTTTATATGGATAGAAATTTTATTTTTGGGAGTCGAAATGAACCCCGATTCAAAAATTGTAAAATATTGACTAATATTTAAACTTTGAAAAAACTCATTTTACTTTTCACATTCGTGTCTTCTGCTATTATGGTTAAAGCCCAGGTTGGCTATAACTATAAAGAATTCGGGATTGGTTTAGATATCAGTTATGAGCGTGGGTACACCAATCTGAACAGGCAGGATTATCACATCGGGCAAAGCGTCAGCTTCACGTACAATTATAGTCCATACGTTCCCATAACTGCGGAGCTGCAGTTTGGTACTTTATCGGGCGGTGGTCTTACCCCAAACCTCGATAAATATGGCCGTATGTATACAAACCACTTTGAAGGCCTTATTCTGCATGGCGATATACAGCTTGGAGAATTGATCGATTATAGTGAAAGTTACTTTAATAGTTACATCAAAGGCTTTTATTTTGGCAGTGGCGGCGGTATCATTTTTAATAGTAATACGGTACAACGCACCAACGTGTACTATGGCGAAAATGGGTTACCCAACTACGGCCCTTCCACCTACGTTTTTCCTGGCACCAATAGCAGTGTGAATTTAACAATACCCCTGCGTTTTGGTTATGAGTTCAAGGTATTTAATGAGTATGAAGAGCCTTTTATGACTATAAATATCGGTTATATCCATAGCCTGGTTTTTGGAGAAGGGCTTGACGGCTACGACGATCCATCCAGTCATTTCAAAAATAACGCGACCAACCAGTACACCCAAATTGTTGTAGGGGTTAAATTCAATTTTGGTAACGTTACTTCTTATACTAAAGTCATCAGGCAGTTATAACAGCTGTGAATATTGAAGAGATACGTGATTATTGTCTCGCTAAACCAGGGGTAACAGAAGATATGCCCTTTGGCGAAGATACCCTCGTGTTCAGGGTCGGCGAAAAATTGTTCCTGCTTACAAGTCTTTCACAAGGCGACCGCTTCAATGTAAAATGCGACCCGGAACGCGCCATAGAACTTCGTGAACAGCATACCGAAGTTCAACCTGGTTACCATATGAATAAGAAACATTGGAATACTGTGCATACCAATGGCAATCTTACCCGCAGGGAGATTTGTGATATGATTGATCACTCTTATGATCTCGTATTAAAAAGCCTTCCGAAAAATATCCGCGAACAGATAAAATAATACTGATCACCTGTAGTAGCTATTTGTAATATCCCTGCTATCCGGTTTGTTAATCGGCTGCCAAACTTATATTTGCTAAAACATTTCTCAATGAAACGACTCATCCTGGCAGCGCTGGCTTCACTTATATTTTATCAAGCCGATGCACAATTAACTCCTTTCGAAAAAAGTAGTGATAAAAATTATACCGCTACCTACACGGAGATCATCACCTACTACCAGAAACTTGCAAAATTGTATCCACGCCAGATGAGGATGATCAACTACGGTACTACCGATGTAGGCAAACCGTTAAGCCTGATTGTTCTTTCAAAAAGCGGTGTATTTGACCCGGCATTGATCAAAAAACAAAACAAGCGGGTATTGCTCATCAACAATGGCATCCATCCCGGCGAACCTGAAGGTATTGATGCCAGTATGATGCTCGCACGCGATTTATTGAAGAACAACAAACTACCCAATGATGTGGTACTTTGTTTTATCGCGGTATACAATATCGATGGCTGTTTAAACCGTGGCGTATCTCGTATTAACCAAAACGGGCCGCGTGCTTACGGTTTTAGGGGAAATTATAAGAACCTCGATCTTAACCGTGATTTTATAAAAGTCGACAGCCAGAATGCATGGGCGTTTGAGAAGATACTGAACACCTGGCAACCGGAAGTTTTCCTGGATAACCATACAAGCGACGGTGCCGATTACCAGTATGTGATGACACTTATCGAAACGCAAAAAGATAAGCAGAATCCCATTCTTGCCGAATATACATCCAAAACACTTTCGCCTGAACTGTATAAACGCATGGCAAAAAGTGGCTATGAAATGACGCCTTATGTAGAAGAAGTAAAAGGAACGCCTGATTCAGGCATCGTAAGTTTTTTGGAAACGCCGCGCTTTGCAACCGGGTATACTGCCCAGCATAATATCATCAGCTATATTACCGAAACACATATGCTGAAGTCTTTTGATAAACGGGTTTATGCTACTTATGATTTCATGCAGCACCTGATCGATATTTGCCAGCGTGATACCAAAACAATTGGTGAAGTAAAGCACAAGGCCGATGAGCAGGTAAAAAATCAGAAAACTTTCGCATTAAATTGGGAGTTAGATGAAAGCAAATATGACACCCTCACATTTAAAGGCTTTACAGCCGGGCATAAACCGAGTGAGGTGAGTGGGCTTTCGCGTTTATATTATGACCGCAGTAAGCCTTATACCAAAACCATCAAATACTTTGACAATTATAAGCCGTCGGTTTTTGCGGATAAGCCTGTAGCCTATGTGATACCGCAGGCATGGCAAAAGGTGATCGAACTATTTAAGCTGAACAACATCATAATGCACCGGCTAAAGCATGATACCACATTGGAACTGCAGATGTATTACATAGCCGATTACAAAACGCCAGCTAAACCATACGAAGGGCATTACCTGCACAATAATGTGAAGCTAAACCCGGTTGATATGAAGGTGAAGTTTTATGAAGGGGATTATGTGGTGTACACCAATCAAGCATTGAACCGGTATATTGTAGAGACCTTAGAGCCACAAGGCGTCGACTCATTTTTTGCCTGGAATTTCTTCGATTCTGTTTTGGGTGAGAAGGAATATTTTTCCGCCTATGTTTTTGAAGACGATGCGGCTGAATTACTAAAAAAAGACCCAGATCTGCGCAAAAAGCTGGATGATGAAAAAGCTAAAAATCCGCAACTGGCAAATAGTGCAGCTGCTCAATTAAATTTTGTATACCGCAATTCACCCTATTTTGAAAAAACCTATCTTCGGTACCCGGTAGGCAGGTTATTAACTGATACCAAACTCGATATTCAATAATTAATGGAACAATACTTTATACAAGCTCCCGTGGCTTCAGTCATTTTTGCAATAACTGTCGCCATAAGTTTATTTGCTTTTTATAACGATAACCTTTATACCAGGTTGATCCTGCAACCATATAACGTATCGCGGGGTAAGTATGTTTATACGGTAGTTACCAGCGGGTTTATTCATGCCGACTGGATGCATCTGATCTTCAATATGTTAACTTTCTATTTTTTTGCTTTCAATTTGGAAGCAAATATGATTGGCCATTGGCAATTCGGCGTGCTCTATATGGTAAGTTTGATTTTGAGCGATCTGCCTACGGTGGTTAAACATAAGAATGATTTGTGGTACCGCAGCCTCGGGGCATCCGGTGCGGTAAGCGCTGTTATTTTTAGTTATATCATGTTCCAGCCCTTAAGCGATATGTATCTCATGTTTTTGCCTATCCCTATTCCTGCTATTGTTTTTGGTGTATTATACCTGGTATATTGCTCTTATGCCTCAAAACGAGGAATAGGCAATATTAATCATGATGCGCATTTTTTTGGAGCACTAAGCGGGGTTATCATCACTATTATTTTGATACCTCATTCGGCTCATGATTTTATACAAACCCTTAGCGAGAAAGCCCAATCGTTGCTGCATTAATAAAATTACCATCTGCATCTAACAGAAAGCTCATGGGGTTATCAGGGTCTTTTACGATCTCGAATAAAACGTAGCCCCACTTTTTCCAGAAGTTTTCGAGCACCTGTCCGTAGGTTTTACCCTGCCAGAAATCGAACAGTGGCTTGCTGCTTATTCCACGCAATGGCATAGCCTCTATATAGGTTTCATCGCCGGCAGGCAGCACATTATATTCAGGCAGTCGGTTAAACAAATAGGCCGAGTAAAATATCCGGGCATTAAATTCTTCAAACTGGATAGGGTGAAGCTGCTTGCCTTCAATTTTCCCCAATATTTCTTTATGATAAGCACGATTGGCGCCATTATCCTGCAGGCAAATGATCAGGCCGAAATCTTTTATCCGCAGCGAAAATGTTAAAGTATTAATCTCGTCGCGATAGCCGAATAGGTCCTCTTCGTTATCTACTTTAAACAAAAACACGCTGAACGGCTTAAAATCTTCAAATACGATACGCTGACAAATGCTCTGCAGCATCAGATGCAGATTACTGAATTTATGAATAAGCGCCTGGGAGATATTGAACTCCTGTCCCTGTGCGTGCTGTTGCTTTATGCCAGCTTGTACTTCGTTAAATAAAATGCCATATAGTAGCTTGCCCGCCCATTGAAAAAGCTTTACCTCATCAACTTCTTTCACCGCATTGTAACCGGCATCAAAAGCCGCAGCTATTTCCACTTCCAGGGGCTCCAGGTATTGCTCATTTATTTGTGCTGCACACGGCACTTTCAGGTCTTTGTAGGTAGCATAACTTTCATCCAGCAGTTTGAAAGGTTGTTCTTCCAAATTATAACGGCTCATCAGCCAGGCTGGGAATACTTGTATCTTTTCCTCATCGGATGATAAGGCTTGCCCCGTCAGAAAGCAGTTGCGGTTGCTGAAATTAAATTGCTGGAAAGGGTAATAAATTTGTGGCGGCATGGCCGCAAAGATAAGAATGAAATTATGAGGGGGTAATTGTTTTTAGGGTGATGACATTTTGGTGATTTGAAACCACATTCCGATTGGCTGATGAGGGGAGGCTCCTATGGAGCCAATGTATATAATTTATTTTTCTATAAACAGGTGACTCCTATGGAGTCTGAAAAAGTACAATAAATAAATGCTCCAGCGGAGTACCCTGCTTATAGAAATGTCAATCAATGCATTTTGGCTCCATGGGAGCCTCCTTCATGAATTTGCTACGACTTGCGGCAAAATATTTTAGCTTTGAATCCTAACATGGAACTGACTTACCAACCTTTCGAGCTCGAATTAACGCACCCCTTTACCATTGCTAAATTCTCGCGTACCTCAACCCCTTTAATGCTTGTACAGATAAAGCACGAAGGGCATATCGGCTATGGCGAAGCATCCATGGTGCCCTACATGGGCGAAAGTCACCAAAGTGCGGCTGAGTTTTTAAATAAGGTTGATGTTTCGCAGTTCAAATATCCTTTTGATTTCGATGCTATCATTCATTACCTGGATAGCATTGCACCGGACAACCCGGCTATAAAAGCGGCTGTTGATATCGCCTTGCATGACCTGGAGGGCAAGATCAAACAAAAACCTTGCTGGCAGTTATCAGGCAGCAATCCTGCAAAAATGCCGGTTACCAGTTTTACAGTAGGCATCGATACACCCGAAGTGATCATTAAAAAAGTTAAGGAAGCAGAAGGGTGCAAGGTGATTAAAGTGAAACTGGGCAGGGATAGCGACAAGGAATTGATCGAAACCATACGATCCGTTACCAATGTACCGCTTTATGTAGACGCCAATCAGGGCTGGGCCGACCTGCAGCAAAGCCTGGATATGACCCACTGGCTGCACGAGCACGGCGTGGTGCTGATAGAACAGCCCATGTTAAAAACAGATCCTGACAGTAATGCCTGGCTTACTGAACGCAGCCCAATTCCTATTATCGGCGATGAAGCCGTACAGCGCCTGCCCGATGTCGAAAAAGCCAAAGGCGTTTATCATGGCATCAATGTAAAGCTGATGAAATCAGCAGGGATGCATGAGGCGCATCAAATGATATTGAAAGCAAAAGAGCTTGGGTTAAAAGTATTGATCGGTTGCATGAGCGAAACGAGTTGCGCTACTTTAGCTGCTGCCGCACTGGCTCCCCAATGCGATTGGGTCGATCTGGATGGGCCATTACTGACCAAAAACAACCCATTTAAAATGCCGGAATTTAGTGATGGGAAGTGGGTGTTGAATGATGAGGCGGGATTGGGGCTGAAGATGTAAATAGCATGCCGAAGAAGAAACGATGCATCGTTTGATACATCTTTACACCAAAAATTCTAAATGTTTAGAAAGGTTGGTGCAAATTAATATATAGTTACCGTCATCATGTGCTTAAAAAACCTTTATCGAACAAACTCAGATATAGCAAGAGCATGTTGACAATAATAAAGCTGTAAGGGACATACTGCTTCAACGTGGCATAAAACCGGAAGGACTGCCACCCGCCGAAGATGTAAAGAAATTAGAAAGACGCCTTGAAAGTGACGAGAAAAAGGCGACTAAAGGATCGAAATAAAACAAACTGTAAATATTTGTAAAAGAACAGCTTTATCATCTTCACAAATGATATGATATTGCCGTTACTTACAAATTTACGGTATGGGGGGCTTAATAGTGGTGACAGTGTTTTGTCAGTACTGAAAACATATATCAATAAAGCGTTCACAAGCGTTCATGCGCGTGTGAACGAACACTTTTGGGCATACTGGTGTTAT
>JAFDZM010000064.1 GCA_018266915.1 Bacteroidota bacterium
GGAGCAAAAATGGTTTACTATATGTATTTTCTACCAACATATTACCCCTATGGGGGTATGTGATAAAGATGTGGGTACACGGTAGCTTGGGGAGGGGTGCGGTTGATTGTAAAGTGGCAGGGAGAAATGTCATTAAGCTAAGGGAAAATAAGTAGTTAATACTTCCCATGTTGCTTGGAGCCTCACCCTGCGCTCTCCAAAGGAGAGGGTTCTAAATGAAAGAATATGAAATCAAAGTCCTCTCCTTTGGAGAGGATTTAGGTGAGGCTAAACTGGAGGGGTTATGCTCATGCAATGCAGCAGAAACCCCTGCCTGCCCTTCGCCGAGGAAGGAATCGCACTTCCCTTTTTAATCTTCGGAACATATGTGAGATAAAACCAATAGTAACGCACTAAATTACAACATTATGGAACGCAATATCAGGATAGTGATCATAGAAGATGATGAGATCATCAGGGAGGGTTATAGCTTACTTATCAGCCAGGTTGAGGGTTATAGCGTGGTGAGAGGCTATGCATCGTTTGATGAGGCAGTAAAAACTATTGGCGACGACTCGCCGGATGTGATATTGCTTGATATTGAATTGCCGGGCACCAATGGTATTGCCGCTATACCTAAGCTAAAGAAAATACTGCCAAGTGCGCATATCCTGATATTGACGGTTTACGAATCAGAGAAACAGATATTTGAGGCATTGGCCAATGGGGCGTCAGGTTACCTGACCAAAAATACACCTGCATCTAAAATTATCGAGTCGGTAAAAGAAGTAAGGGAAGGCGGTGGCCCGATGAGTGTGAACATTGCCCGTATGGTGATCAAGTCTTTCCAGCGTAACCAGGAATCGCCATTATCAAAGCGCGAAACCCAGATACTGGAGCAAATAGCGGATGGCAAAAGCCGCAGCCAGATCGCCAAAGAACTGTTCATTGACCTGGAGACAGTACGCAGTCATATTAAAAATATCTACCTGAAACTGGACGTCAATTCTCGCGCGGACGCCATCAGGCTGGCTAAGGAGAATAAGCTGATCAAATAAATTGGCCTCCGCACTAATAACATGGGCAACGAGCTAATTGTAGAAAGATTATTATATGCCCAATTTATTTTCAATTTGATTATAAAGTTTTTGTTTGTCGCTCGGTTGATAGGCATTCGACTCAACCAGCCGGCCGGCTGCGTTAAAAATCATATACCGCGGTATATAGGGCACCTGTTTAGCTAATGTCTTCCGAACAGAAGCGTTGCAGAAATAATGATAGCCTTCAAGTTGATAATTTTTTATAGATTGTTGCCAATAATTTTCGCTGCCTTCACTGTCTATAGATACGTAGAGGAGTGCAATTCCCTTTTTTTGAAGAAACTGCTTTAACTCCGGCGAATATTTGAATTCTGCAATACACGGTGAACAGTAAGTTGCCCAAAAATCAACAAATACAGGTTTGCCTTTAAATTGATCTTTAATCAGATCCGTTAAATTTTGATATTGAGGTATTGCAGAACTGTATACATGGTGCAGACTATCTATTCTCAACATATTCTCGTTGGCAGGGGTAGTGTTTTTTCCGGACGATTGGCCATCGATCTTGTCCATCAATTGGTTTGTGATTACAGGAATATAAGGGCTTTGCGGAAATGCATTCATGTAACTTTTAAATATTTTTATATAGTCCTTATCGCTCATCGGCTTAAAAGTAAGTGCGATAAGCAGGTCGTTACCTACTAAAAACTGTTGAACGTCGGCGGGTGCCTCGTCAAAAAATGCAAAATAACTATCGGTAGCAGCAAAAGAAGATGAAAATGGAGCCCATTTGGACACTACGGAAGCATTTTTATTAAGAATGCCCTTGTCTGTCAAATAACATTTGAATGCCATTGTGTTGGCAACGGTAACAGTATTCCTATATTTCGCGTTGAATGGATCGAACTCAGTAAATAATTTTAGCATGAGTTTCCTTAAGTTTGCTTTGTCCATAGCCACAGGAACTTTTTCCTGTAAGCCACCATCTAGTGTGGACATACACCAGAAAAGCATGCGCTGTTCGGTCTCGCCTTTAAGTGCATTATAACACTGATCAGTAATTTCTTTAGAGACCTTTAATTGTTCAAGTGATTGAAGCGGACCAGATAGCAGGGCTTTGATGTTATTATAGGCAGCTTCTTCATTTTCAGCATTCTGAATTAACTTATTTACCCTATCAGCGTCATTTGCTCCATTATTCAATAGCTTTCTGTTAATAAACAACTCATTACCTTTTGCATTAGGACCGCTGAATGAGATTTGTTGACTGCCATCTTTTTCTGTTTTTACACGGAAGCTTACCTCATTACCAGGTTCGACAAAGCACGCGAATTTGGGTAGGTCTTTGCATTGTAACCTGATAAACCCAGCCTGAGTGACAGAGATTTGCTTAATAAAGGTATTGTTCTTTATGCCGATTTCATCATCCTTATCAGTATAAAATATATTGAAGTATTCTCCGACAGGTTTGCAGACTTGAATGATATCTCCGTTTGGTGCATGGTCAAAAAAACCAGATAAAGTAACGTTATTATCTTGAGCGGAAGTGTTTAACCGGCAAAGGAAAAGCAGTAGAACCAATAATAATTGCCAAAGCTTTCTCATAGAAGATGTTTTAGGTAAAAGATAAGTCTAATGTAAAAATTAACTTTTAATTAACAGAAGCTTTCGGGCTAAAAATCTCTGAATAATTTATGTTTGAGTTATAGATGCTCCGTTACTAGTCCAGATGACATTCTGAACCGTAAGACACCATTTTTATCTTTCGCCGGTTCAAGCGTCTGCTCTTTCGCCGGCACAAGCGTCGCTTGAACCCCAACTATTTGTCAGCGTCTCGCTGACATTACAAAATGATCCATAAAGAAGTTTTCGGTTGTGGCCGGATTATCGTAAGCGGGATGCTTACGATCTTTTAGGTTCAAGCGCCACATTTTGAACCGGCGGTCAGTTAGGAATTAACTATAAATATTTTTTATTCATATTAACAAGCCATTTATAACGGTAAGCCACTGCCAACACCTGGAGGATGCACGGGGGGCTTGAGCGGCTGCGATGAGCAGCGTTAGTAATACGGTTAATCCTTAGCCCTGTCCGTTAAAAAACGGCAGGGTTTTGTTGTACCGGGATATTGGCAAAGCCCCGGTCTTTTTGAACGTTTATTTGATACGTAAATTTGTATATATGGTCATGCCATATATACAAATTTACGATGCCTGACTGAATAATGTGGTGACAGTGTTTTGCCAGTAACATGGTGTTTTATGTCGGCGTTCACAAGCGTTCACGGCGTTGTGAACGAACACCAGGCAGCCTCACCCCAACCCCTCTCCAAGGGAGAGGGGCTTTATGATTCTGTAGGGGTCAACTCCATTATTTCATAAATCACCCTATACGGGTGATAATGTGCTGAAATCACCATTGTATCTTTATAGATAACATAAAATGGTTTTAGCCAGTGCGATATGGAATACTTGAGGATATTAAAAAATAAGAACAAAATAACCAGCGCGACTTCCGATCACCGGTCATATTCAGAAACGGCCGCGAATTTCAGCATCAGGTTTGTTTTTAGCGGAACAGAAACCTGCTCCATCGGCAGGCGCCAGCTATCGCTGCATACCGATTCGTTTATCATACTGAACAAGGGGACGCGATTTACCAGCAGCAGCGATCCCCGTTTGCCGGTAAATGTGCTGTCTGTTGAGTTTGATGAGGGTTTTTTGGATGAATTTAGCGGGAAGTTTTTCAAAGGCAAAAAAGGCGGTTTGTTTGACGCTGAGCATTTGGCATACCAGCTTCGGGAAACGATCTATCCGCTTAAAGCTGATTTGAAACTGACTATCAGCAGATTGAAAAACCTTACCGAAGGTGAGAATACTGAAGAAGCTCAGATAAATGAACTGCTGGAACGTTGCCTTCAAAATTGCTGCCGTATTTATAATGAAGAAATATCGCTGAAAGCTAAGAAGCTCAACTTCCTGAATATAAATACCCGTGTAGAGATCTTGCGCCGACTTAACCTGGCCAAAGAATATTTATATGCCAATTACGATAAAAATGTAAGCCTGGAAAGCCTGGCTAATTATGCCTGTCTATCAGTAAATCATTTGCTGCGGACGTTTAAGCTGGCGTATAATCAGTCGCCGCATCAATACCTGATCCAGATACGTTTGCAACGGGCGCAATTACTTTTGGCTAAAACGGAATACCCGGTATATGAGATTGTCAATATGGTAGGGTTTAAATGCACCAGCTCGTTCATCCGTTTGTTCCGTAACCGGTACCAGACTACGCCGCTTAAGTACAGGAATGTAGCTGCATAAATGTTAGTCCGGAGTATAAATCCAGACTAACATTAATATTAAACTTTACTCTGCGGTTGTATAGAATTCGATACTAGGTTTGCCTATTACTCCTGCACTTTCCATTAGTTTTTTCTTTTCGGGCGAAGTAATAGCAGCTTTGGCTTTTGCCATATCGGTGATGTCGAATACCAGCTGCACGAGGTTAGGGTCGTCGGTGCCACGTGCCAGGGCCACGTCAACCAGCCCTTCACTTGCCCGCTTGTCCTTACCCTCACCGTCATATACTTTTACCCATGCGTCAAAGTCTTTTACCTTATGCGTTACAACCACCCATTGTTTTTCCTTTGAATCGCCGTTGAACCTGATTACATGGAAGTATCCGAGCTCTGGTTTTGAGATCACTCCAGCCTTATCCATAGCGTCTTTAAGTTTTGGATCTGCTGCAAATGCTTTCGCCTTGGCTATATCCGAGACCTTTTCATAGATAACAATATGATTGCCGTTGTCGGTACCCCTGCCCACTACAAGGTCTTCCAGACCGGCGGCTTTGCGATTGGTTGAGTCGGTATTATAACCGGGCCTCCATTTGTCGTAGTCTTTCACGTCATGTGTAATTGCCAACACATCGAACGGCGCGGCCAGGGCAGGGTGCATGGCCTTTTTAGTAGTATCGGCTTTTTTGGCGGTGTCAGCCATTTTGGTGCTGTCACCAGTGCCCTTGGTTGCCGAGCCACCGCATGAAACAAGAGCTGCCGCCAAAATCAATGCCGGCAGGAATTGAAGAACTTTTCTGATCCTTGTCATTTTGTTAGGTTTTTAATTGTGAATGATTGTTTAATGAAGTATTAGCCCCTATTAGTGACAACACAAACAACGACAGGATGTACTACCAGAAAATCAGGGCTTTACATATCTAATATAGATACTTTAAATTGATATATTAAATAAGAGAATGATATATTTTTCATAAACCCTGATCAATAAAAAAAGGCCCGCTTTTCAAAATCAGGCCTTTTTATTAAGATTTGAACGACGTTGGCAGAGAATAAACAGTTATTTATAAGCCACCATAAAATAAACCCTTGATGCGTAATAAGGAGTTTCTGAACCACAGTTTCTTACCTTGATGGTAAGTGTGCGATCATAAGTAGGAGTAAAAACCACTTCAGCAAATTTGCCGGTACGGCTATTTCTGTCATACAAATAACCTGATGGGGTTAATATCTCTATGTCTACATCCAGCACATTGCCATCATCAGATAATGCAATGATGTCATACTGTACACCAGCATTAAAGGTGAAGGTTTTGGTAAAATACTGGCCCTGTTCCAGCCCGGCATTCCATTCCTGGCCAATACCGTAACCCATACCCTGTGCATAATTCTTGATGTAAGTGTAGGCATAACCCTGAGCTTTTGAAACTGATGCAAATGCGATCAGCATTCCGATAACAAAAAGAAACTTTTTCATAACGTTGTTTTTAAAGTGTGAATGTTTATTGCTTTTTGTAGTTATATCGGTGGGATTTTCAGATGTCATCTATTTTTTAAAATATTTTTTTAACGCCATCCGCCATGCGTCTCACAAACACACGCCTTAATAAAATCGTTACTAAAAAATCGCTTAAAAAACGCTTTTAAAAGTTGGTCATTCAGATTTTATTCTATTATTTTTATATACCCCTTGTACCTTATATACAGTTCGTTAAATATCTGCAGGTGAAGCGGCGCAGATTTGGGAAACGTTTATCCTGCACTCCATTTTTTAAGGTATTATCGGGCCTGCCGAACTAAAGCTAACCGGAACTACATTGCGCGATGTATTGATTCTTCCGGCAGCATTTCTATACCCGGATAATTAGTTGGAAATTTTTTTTAAAAAATAGATGACATCGGAGAATTTGTCCGATACATCAATAAAAAAGGATATGAAAACGAAAACATTCTTCATTCTGACTATGGCTTTGCTCAGCTTTTCAAAAGCTTTTTCGCAAGTCAGTGAATCCAAAGTTCTCACAGCGTACAAAAACGGCATCAAGAGGTTTATGACCTTTGAAACATGCGGTAGTCCGCTTGACGGCCCTATTTACATTTATAAGGAAACCGAAAACCATGCCCTGGACCGGTTAATGCCTATAACTGAGCAACAACAGGCGGATTTGGGACAGCGGGAATTTCAAAGCGAGATGGAGTCGCATGTTGCCAACCGTCCGCGTGATCTGCAAAAGATCAAAGAGATTGTAGGCAAACTGGTTGCTCAATCACGGTTCCCTGATAGGCAGTATCATGTTTACCTCATTCAATCAAATGAGATCAACGCTTTTTCAACTATTGGCGGGTACATTTATGTAACCACAGCCTTATTTGATTATGTAGATTCGGATGATGAGATGGCATTTGTATTGGGTCACGAGCTTACTCACATCATCAATCAGCATGTGGTGCGTAAGATAAAGAAAATGGCCATGCTGGCCTATGCCGGACAGAAGCTGAATATGCAGCAGTTTCAGAAGATCGCCTTAAATCTCAATCTGACTTTATCGGCACCTTTTGACCAGATAGATGAATATGATGCTGATCGTGGCGCAATAACCCTGGTAAAAAAGGCAGGTTATGACGAAACTGCTTTCAACGGTTTGTTCCAGAAGTTTGAAAGACTGGAAAAGAAACAACTGCTGAGCCGCTTTACTTCTACCCATCCAACATCGGCTCACCGCAGGGCATGTTTAAATAAAATGATCGGCAAAAAATAATAAGCATCAGGGTCATGATAATCAAAGTAGATCATACAGGTATTAATTACGAACTGAACGACGGTCAAACCATCTCTATCGGCAGAAAAGGCGCCGGTGCTGACCTGGAAATTGACGATCAGAGCATTTCGCGCAAACATGCCCAGGTTAAGCTGGAAGGCCGGAATGTTCATATAATGGATACAAAAAGCACAAACGGTGTGTTAATTAACGGGAATAAGATCACACCGGAGCAATGGTATGCCGTTGCTAATGGAGACCAGGTAAGCATATTGGGTTATCTACTAAAATTTCAGCCTGTAAACGAACCGCAGGAGATTAAGCTTAAAGTTGAAGATAAACTTAAGCCAGAAATGAAGCCTGAACCTAAACCGGAGCCAAAACCACAGCCACAGGAAAAGAAGCAGGGAGCAGAGGACTTAAATAAAAAGTTTGACAGCCTGCTGAACCTGAAATTACCGATAAGAATCGGTCGTGCAGATGATAATGATATTGTACTGCCCGACAAGGCACCGGATGACCGGACTGTATCGCGCAAGCATGCGGAAATCTATTTTGAAGGAGGCAGGTATTGGGTAAAGGATCTTGGGTCAACAAATGGCACATTTCTGAATGATACCCGCCTGGAGCCAAATCAACCTAAAATTCTTGAGGACAAAGATATCGTACTGATTCACCTGCACTGTTTCAGCCTGATAGATGGTTACCGGGACTTGCGCGAAGAAGTAGCTATCCGTGCCGAGGGCATTGGAAAAGTGTATGCCAACAAGTTTGTCGGCCTGAACCCGATGAGCGTGGAGATACCTTATAAAAAAATCGTGGCCTTGATGGGGCCTTCAGGCTGTGGCAAATCTACATTGCTGAAGGCGCTTAATGGCGATAACCCGGCTACCTCGGGTAATATTTATATCCATGGGCTTTCATTACGTGAGAACTACCAACTGCTAAAACGGAAGATCGGTTATGTGCCCCAGGATGATATCATCCACAAGGAGCTTAAGGTAGAAGAAACGCTGTATATGGCAGCCAAGTTAAGGCTGCCCGATGATACCAGTGATGCTGAGATCAGCAAACGGATAACCGAAGTACTGGCCAGCCTGAATTTTGATGATGAGATACGCCATAAGGAAGTAGGCGGACTTTCGGGCGGGCAACGCAAGCGGGTTTGTATTGCAGTAGAGTTGCTGAGCAGGCCAACCATTTTGTTTTTGGATGAGCCTACCTCGCCGCTCGACCCGGAAAGTATTGACGAATTCCTGAAATCATTAAAGGAGCTTGCTGCTAATGGGACAACTATAGTGATGGTAACTCACAAGCCGGAAGATCTGCTTTATGCTGATAAGATCATCTTTATGGCCATTAAAGGGTACTTTGTTTACTATGGTGAAAGAAATGGTTTACTGGAAAAATTCAAGGCATCCAACATACTTGAAATCTACAAAATATGTGGCGATGACAAGAAGTTCGACCCCAAGGAATACTACATAGCACCACGCGGAGCAATCACTCGTCGCGAACCGGAGAAAATGATTGCCGATAAGCAAAACAACCTATTGCTGCAATTCTATTGGCTGACGCTCCGGTATTTGAAGATCAAAATCAGTGATAGATACAATATGTACCTGCTGCTGGCGCAGCCGTTTATCATTGCCGGTTTAGTTGCGGTGATATTTCATAGCTTAAATGTACAGGTGATGATGCTGATCGCAATCTCGGCTATCTGGTTTGGGGTAAGCAATTCCTCAAAAGAAATAGTTGGAGAGTTTGCTATTTATAAGCGCGAACGGATGTTCAACCTGAACATTCATACCTACATTCTTTCCAAGTGGGTGGTGCTGTCTCTCATTTCATTGGTGCAGGTGGTCATTTTTATTTCCATCATCCATTTGCGGTTTCACAGTGACGAAGCACTTGGAAGTTATTCGCAAAATATAGCTTATATGTTTTATACCGCTTCGTCGGCAACGCTGTTTGGGTTATTTCTTTCGGCATATTTTACTACGACAGAGAAAGTGCTAACAGTTGTTCCCATCGCCCTGATGCCGCAGATCATGCTGGCAGGTGTGGTAGAGCATCTTCGGAGTGTAAAGGTGGATGCCTTAAGCTACTTCACCCTGGGACGTTGGGGAACCGAAGGCTTTTTGCGGATACAGAATAACAAAATCACCACCCCAACCACCACTGCGCCATTTAAAGCGCCTGCACTGGACGAGCTATATTATAACGACACACTTACCTCTCATGGCGGAGCATTTGTGAACGCATTTAACAGTATGGGAGCGAATATTATGGCTATCCTGATACTCAGCGCGGCCATGTATGCGCTAACCTATTATTCATTAAAGAAAAAAGATACGATATGACACGCGATAAGAATAAAATAGCGATGCGTGGTGCGGGCCGACCGGTGTTTATCCTATCGATGCTGTTTTTGAGCATGTTGTTTTGCTCATGTTTTAAGAAGCCGGTTTTTATCAATATAAATTCGGTAAAGATCGGCGCTGTAAAGGATTCAATACTCGAAGCAAATATCGATTTCAAAGTATACAACCCCAACGGAATGGGATCAACCATCACTGCATCAAAGATCAATACTTACTATAAAGGGAAGCTGGTCGGTGTAAGTACGCTGAATAAGGAGATTCATCTGCCAGGCAAGGACACGATAATCGTCCCGATGGTATCGAAGATCAATTTATGGACACTGGCAAAAGTGTTTCCTGAGCTGCTTCAAGGCGATGATGCTACCTTTAATATCACAGGCAACAGCAAGGTGAAATCGATTGGCGTTTCGTGGGATATAGCGCTGAAGGATAATATCACCATCAATGTAAAAGAAGTATTGATAGCACAGATCAATAACACTTTTAAAAATGATTCCAACTTCCGCATCAAAGGATTAAAGTTGACGAAGATACCCGGGCTTAACAAAAGCATGTTCCAGATGTCTATCGGTCTGCACAACCAGTTTTCATTTGATTACAGGCTGAACAAGCTCAACCTGGATATCTACCGCAAAAACGAAAGCCTGAGCATTGCCAACTGGAAGTTGAAGGATACCGTAAATGTGGAAGCTGGCAAAAATGCAGATATCCCATTGCAAGTAGAAGTGGATAACCTGCGCTTGCTGAGCCAGGCCCGGATGTCGGACGTGTTTAACCCGAACCCGGTATTTGTTTTAAAAGGTGACGCAGAAGTTTACATACAGGGACGAACATTTAACATTCCAATACAGGAAACAAGGCAGGTATCATTTAATCCATTATCCGGCATCCACTTTTAATATGACTGAAACACAAATTATTGAAGAACTAAAAAAAGGGAACGAGAACTATTTGAAGTATTTATACAGTTTTCTGCCGGATGTAAGGCGCTTTACCCGGCAGAACAACGGTGACGAGGAGGACGCAAAAGACCTGCTGCAGGATGCTATTATCTCATTTTATGAGAACCTGCGGTGCGGGAAGTATTCGCAGAATAATTTAAAAGGCTACCTCCTTACTATTTGTCGGAATAAATGGTTCGACAAATTGGATAAACTGAAACGGCAGGCTAATAAAATAAAAGACATTATCAGCATAAATGAAGAAGCTGAGGAAGACCGGCAATTTGAGTTCAGGATGCAGCAGCGCAGTTTGAGTGAGTATTTGCAGGATGCACTGAACAAGCTCGGCGAACCCTGCAAAACACTGATTGAAGCGACAGTGTACCTTAAGATACGGATGGAGCAGGTAGCCCAGGATTACGGTTACGCCGACGCGCACTCGGCCAGGCAGCAGAAGCTGAGGTGCCTGAAAAGATTGAAGGGTTTTACGTCGTACGAACACATTATCAATTTGATTTAGCAATGGAACAGGATTTGAAAGATATTGATCTGATTGACCGCTACCTCAACAACGAGTTGGATGAGCAGCAGCAACAGGTGTTTAAAAACCGTTATCTCAACGATCCGGATTTTAAAAAAGAGGTTGAGGCTTACCAGAAAATATATGAGGGAATAGAGAAAGCAGGCCGGGATTCACTTAAACAGCGTCTGGAAGGTTATTACAATGAATATATTGATAAGGACCTGAGCATTGAAGAAGATCACAAAATAATACCGATTGGCAAATGGCGCAGTAATCTGTTGGTGATATCCGGAATTGCAGCTTCGGTATTGCTGGTAGCGTTTGGGATATGGTATTATACTTTAAAAGAAACCGGAACAAGTCAGCAGATCGCCCAGGCACCAAATAATACCAAAATTGACTCCGGTGGAAAACCGGGGCAATATGCAGGCACGAAAAATAACCCATCGACAACTACTCCGGTCAAAAAGAACAACCCTACGCTACCGGTTAACAAAGGCGATCAATACGGGTTGACTACGGAAGGCAAAGTAAATACTGTACGGGTGTTATCCGTGCTTCGTCCCGGTTTATGGGCATATACATTTAAGGATGGGTTATTATCTATCTATAACAACCCATCGCTTGGAATGATCCGCCTGCATGTTTTTAAAACAGGTGATCAGTACAATCTCTGGTATGATGGCGATGTTTATAAACTTAACCCAACTGCGTCTATCCAAACCCTGATCAAAACCGGCCAATCAGAAGACTTCGGTACTAAGACGACGGAGGCGATCAAGGTTCAGGTAGAGCCATTACAGGCGTCAGCTAATACTTCCGATAACCTGACGGTTCGTTTGCAGAAAGCAGATCAAGGTCAATATTTCTTCCGGAAGGAAAAGGGTAAAATGATACTGGAGCTGCAAGGAAATTTTGTGCCTGCTGACTGCAAGGTGATCAATGTAAAGACGCCGGATAGCCATAACTGGTACCTGGTCAATAAATCGGAGGTATATGCGCTGGATGAAAAAAATATCGATCCGACCCGGCTGAAGGAGTTATCCGGATTTGCAAGCGAAGAAGCCAGACTGTTTATAAAACGTGAGCTGGTTATAGTACCCGTATATGCCCGTAAATGATTTAAAATCGCTGTAAATGAAATTTTAAAATAATTGATAATAAGACAAGTGACATTTTTTGATTCGGCCTATATACTATAAAACAGGAAGAACAAAATGGAAACTCTAATCAAATCAAAAGTCATGAAACTAAATCAATATGAATGGGACCCTGAAAACGATGTGATCGGCTACGGTGCATTTGCTGAAGTATTTAGGGCAAAAGACAATAACGGGCACTATGCCGCATTGAAAATTTATCGCGAAGCAATTACAAAAGGCTCTACCGGAGGTGTTTTTCAAAGCAAGTATACCCTCGAAGAAGAATATAAAAAAGGCGAGTTGCTGGCCCATACCAATGTGATCAGGTACATCAACCTGGATTATATAGTTCATGTTGACTCCATGCAGCGCACAGTAAGTTACCCTGTCCTGATCATGGAATATGCTGATGCAGGTAACTTGTCCGACTGGCTGAAAAGTACTACTCCGCCAACTGTAGCTGAAGCCGAGCATATTATACGTGAAATTCTGGATGGCCTGACTTACCTTCATAGCCAGGGCATCATTCACCGGGACCTGAAACCCGGCAACATCCTGTTCAAAAAAGACAGAATGGGCAACAGGGTAGTTAAAATATCAGACTTCGGAATCAGCCGCGATACTTTGCAGGATAGCACCAATAGGCCATCGGCCACCGCAGGGGTGGGCACTATCGACTACATGGCGCCTGAGCAATTAATGAAAAAAACTTATGGTCTTGATGGCGAGGTAAGTAATCGTACCGACTTATGGGCAGCAGGAGTGATCCTATACCGCATGCTTACCGGCAAAATGCCATTTGGTGAAGAAAATAAGGATTATGAAAACATCCATAGCGAAATCATCAGTAAAGAGCCCGATTACAGTAAGGTGCCTGCTAAATATCAATCTGTTATTAAAGCTTGCATGCAAAAACATGCTTCTCAAAGACCTGCCAATGCCGATGCTGTGATAGAAATATTAGATAAGCCGGAAAAAAAGATACCTCCATCAGACGATAGAGAAAAGACAGATTTCCTGGATGACAACAGGTTCAAAAAGCAACCGAAGCCTGTACCTGTACCGGTTCCGGTAAAATCTTCGCCTATAGGGAAATATATTGCTATGGCCGCTGCTGCAGTGCTGGTGATTGTTTTGGGAGTAAAATTTTTACATGGGAATACCCAACAGGTTACAAATATGCTGCTTCGTGATAGCAGTAACAAGGAGTATACCTATACCGGTACTGTAAAGGATGGCAAGCCTGAAGGAACCGGTAGAGCTACTTACACAGCCAGTAAGATGATCTATGCCGGGGATTTTGAAAATGGTAAACCCGAAGGTAAGGACACGATCTTTTACGCTAACCAATCCAAATATATAGGCGATGTGAAAAATTATGTACCGGAAGGTAAAGGCGTATGCAACTATTATGATAATAGTAAATATGATGGTGATTGGAAAAATGGACAATTGGATGGGACCGGAACATATAACTATACCAACGGCGCGGTATATAAAGGAGAGTGGAGAAATAACAAGAGAAGCGGGAAAGGAACCTACAATAAACCCAACGGTATGAGTTATGATGGTGACTGGTCAAATGACTATTGGGATGGTCAGGGTACCCTGGTAAAAGAAAATGGTGACAAATATGTTGGCGACTTTAAGGAAGGTTACATGGATGGAAACGGGACTTACTGGATAAACAGAAATGATGTAAACAAAGGTGACAAATATACCGGCGCATTTGCAAAGGATCAATATTTAGGTATGGGGACCTATTGGTGGACAAATGGTGATGTGTATGTGGGTTACTGGAAAGATAGTAAAAGGGATGGCGACGGAACAATGACTTACCAGGACGGTGGTAAATATGTTGGAAAATGGTTAAATGATCAGAAGAGCGGCCCAGGTGTTTACACCAAGGACGGGGTAAGTTATAACGAGGTATGGTTATTTGGCCAAAAACTAAGCAGCACTCAAATGTAATTAAGCAGTACTTAATTCATTCACACAAATCAATTAAAAATATCATGAAGCTTAATCAGTATGAATGGGACCCCGAGAATGATGTGATAGGTAACGGGGCATTTGCCGAAGTTTTCAGGGCAAAAGATAATAATGGGCATTTTGTAGCACTGAAGATCTATCGCGAAGCAATAGCAAAAGGCTCAACCGGTGGTTCATTCCAGGGAAAATATACATTGGAACAAGAATACAAAAAAGGCGAGTTGCTGGCCCATACCAATGTGATCAGGTACCTCAACTTCGATTACATTGTTCATACTGATTCAATGCAGCGGCAGGTGAGTTACCCTGTTCTGGTGATGGAATATGCAGATGCCGGAAACCTGGCGGGATGGTTAAGAAGCACCATGCCACCAACCGAAGCTGAGTCTGTACAGATCATCCTGCAAATATTAAATGGACTGGCTTATCTGCACGACCAGGGAATTATTCACCGCGATTTGAAACCCGGCAATATCTTGTTTAAGAAAGACCGCAAGGGAAACAATGTGGTGAAGATATCGGATTTCGGTATTAGCAGGGATGTGCTGGAGGATAATACCAACCGCCCTTCAACAACCGCCGGTGTGGGCACTATTGACTATATGGCGCCTGAACAATTGCTGAAAAAGACCTACGGGCTCAACGGCGCCATAAGTAACCGTACTGATCTGTGGGCGGTGGGTGTAATGTTTTACCGTATGCTAACGGGTAAGATGCCTTTTGGGGAAGAGAATAAAGATTATGAAAGTATTCATGATGAAATAATTACCAAAGAACCCGATTATAGCCGTGTTCCGGGACGCTATCAGCCCATGATTAAAGCTTGCTTGCAAAAACATGCTTCAGCACGACCAGAGGATGCTGAAGCTGTGTTGAAGATGTTTGATACGGAGTATAAGGAACAAAGGAAAATAGTTCCTTCCATTCAGGAAGATAGGGAACGCACACAGATCAATCCTGTCGATCTTGATCCTTTCAAAAACAAAAAGAAAGATATCCCGGTAATACCTCCTCCTGTACCCGTTAAAAACGATTGGGGCACAAAGGTAATACTGACGATAGCAGCCGTTATCGTAGTGATCATTGTGATTAATGTGTTACCCAAGGTTTTTAAAAACAATCCGGATACAACATCTAATACAAGTAGTGCAAGCACTATAGACACAACAAATAAACACCATGATTCCCTGGTAAAAAAGGCGGCAGACACAACTACTGTGAAACCATATACGCAAACCAGCAACCCCAGTGATAAGGTATATGTTCAGGATAAGCCCATCGTGTTGAATTTTAAGGATAAAAGTTACAATGTTACCTACACAGGCTGGTTAAAAAATGGCCTGCCTACCGGGTATGGAACAAAGATATTCACAAGCGGCGATTTGGCCGGAGACAAATATGTTGGTGAATCGACAGATGGAATTGCTGACGGGAAAGGCAAACGATATTTTCATAGCGGCGATTATTATGAAGGTGATTTTAGGAACGGTGTAATTGATGGGAGTGGTATTTATATACAGGCAAACGGCGATAAATACTTAGGGCAATTTGTTAATGGATATGAGACTGGGGAGGGCACAATGTACTATAATCGCGATGATCAATATAAAGGTGACCGCTATGTGGGTAACTGGTATAACGGGACCTATAGCGGAAAAGGTACTTATTACTGGCATGACGGAAAAACGTATGAAGGCGACTGGGAGAATGGCAAACAAAGCGGGCAGGGGACGATGACTTTTTCAGATGGATCTAAATATGTTGGAGCATGGAGCAATGGTAATCGAAACGGGTATGGTGACGTTTATGACAAAGACGGTAAGGTATATTCATCCGGGCAATGGGAAAATGGTCAGTTAAAGAATTAAGATGTATTGAATTGGCCTGCCAGAAAGAAGTTAAAAAAATATCCTCGTTGAGAGTGACATTTTTTAATTCGTCCGATATGTCCTATAGAGGATATTAAAAAAAGAGAAAAGATGATCAGCATAGAACAAATTACATACCTCAACGAAATAGGTCAAAGGCCGCAGCTTGAGGATTCAATTTACCCCGCACCTGGCAAGGCTACTGTTTCCGATAAACTGTTTATGGTTTGTGACGGGGTTGGGGGCGAGAATATGGGCGAGGAAGCAAGCCGCATTGCCTGCGAAGGATTTTCAACTTTTTTTGAGCAAAACATTCCTCTGCGCGGCGCATTAACTGATACTTACATCCGGGCGGCACAGACCTATGTGTTGCAGCAGATGCGTAACTATACTGTTGAGCACCCCGAAGCACAGAAGATGAGCACAACGCTTACTTTGGCTTATCTTAATGGGAATAATGTATCCGTTGCCTGGTGCGGCGACAGCAGAATTTATCATTTAAGCAAAGGGGAAGTAATATGGCGGTCGGCAGACCATTCACTGGTCGGGAACCTGGTACGGCATGGCGAAATTACCGAAGAGGAGGCCCGCATCCATCCACAGCGCAATATCATTACAAGGGCATTAAGCGCTGCAGGAGAACCTTCTGAGATCGAGACACATATTATCCGTGATGTTCAGGATGGTGACTACATCATGCTGTGTAGCGATGGTGTTCTTGAACAAATAACAGATGGGCGTTTAAAGGAAATTGCCCTGAGCCACGCTAATAACAAAAGAAGCCTGTTCATGGAGTATTGCAGTGACGTCACTAAAGATAATTTCTCGTTATACCTGCTGAAACTGAACAACGATAGTTCCGGAGGCGCTGTGACAGGTAGTAAAAAGATGACGATCCCTGTTTTATTATCCATTGTTATCCTTTTGGTATTAGCTATATTGTTTAGGGGTCCGATTAAGAAATTATTTAAATCTTCGGAAGATAAACATGAGGTTGTAATTTCTAAAAAATCACCGGAAAGCTCTGGACCGGCCAAGCCAGCAGATAAAAACCCAGGAAAAAAGACTGGCGACCAGCCAAATTCGGTTCCGGCTTCAAATCAAAAAAGAAAAGATACCGCAGAACAAAAAGTGGATACTGTGAAAGAGCTTAATGTGTCGGTAGCGGGGAAAAACATAAAAATAAAGGCATCGATCAGTAAAACGAAGAGGCCGGAAAAGAAGCAAGCAGCTGGGAAAGACAGCACTAATACAGATGTGGCGGCCCCTGATGCCCCTCAAAATTAGCCGAAAGCAGATTGTTTCCTTAAAATTAGCTATAACTATGCATAAAAAAGCATTCATAATTCAATTAGTTGGTTAAATTATGAATGCTTTTTTTATAACCAACAGTTAACAGTATCCTTACATTGCAGCAATGGGTAAATTATTTTCGTAATAATTAATGCATTCATTGCGTCCCCACGTACTACCTTAAAAGTTGAAACATTTATTTAGAAAAACCGTATAAAAACGCGTTTTAAAGGCTTTGACGTAAATATTGAGATGAACGGCTTGCTGCCCTTTCTTTATTTATCACTTCGTAGTGTATGCCCCCAAAATCCAATCAGAAACTTTGAGGGGCATCCAATTTCGGGAAAAGGCCACCGGCAAATTTATACCGGAAAAATAAAACTATCTGCTTTTGGGCCTTGGGGATTACAGGATACAGCAACTAACTACTTCCACATTATTGGAACTGCTACGCGCTGTTTATTAAATATAACAGACATACACCCGGCAGATAGAATGTTATTGCCGTTACAAAGTTTATCATGTTAAAAAGGTTACTATTTTTTATTACAGCATTTATTTTAGTCCTGACATCTTCCACAGCGACGGCCGCTAATGCAACGCTTTCGAGCCTCACAGTAAGTGCGGGTACATTTTCTCCGGCTTTTACAAGTAATACAACCACTTATACTATACTTGAAAGCAGCTCAACAACCTCTATAACGTTCAAACCAACTCAAACTCTGACGAGTTCAACCATTAAGATAAACGGTGTTACAGTTTCAAACAACACAAATTCAAGTGCGATTTCATTAAATCCGGGAGATAATACAATAACAATTGTTGTATCAAAAAACTTTAACACCACAGTCACCTACACAATAACGGTAACGCGGGAAACGATTAGCTATACTGGCTCCCCTTATACATTTACTGCTGGCAGCGCTATATCTACGCTAACACCAACTGTAAATGATCCGCCGACGAGCGTAACAGTAAGCCCTGCTTTACCTTCGGGATTATCAATTGATAATTCGGGAAATATTACCGGTACGCCAACAGCTGCCTCCGCTGCAACCACCTACACTGTTACCGCAGATTATACAGGCGGTATCACAGCTACCACTACTATATCGATTACCGTAACTTTGCTTGCTCCAAATATCAGTTACAGTCCTGCAGCAAATACATACACTGCGGGTACCGCTATCTCTCCGCTAACGCCAACCAATACAGGTGGGACAGTTGCCAGCTGGTCTATAAGCCCTGGCTTGCCCGCAGGCTTGTCATTTAACACATCAACAGGTGTTATTTCAGGTACTCCAACTTCTCAGTCTTTTTTGAGTGTTTATACCATAACAGCAACAAACGCAACCGGAAGCAGCAACTTCAATATCAATATTACGATTAACAATCCTTCGCCGCCGAGCATTAGTTATAGTCCATCAACAAATACGTATGTAGTAGGCACTGCAATCAGTCCATTGACGCCAACCAATACTGGCGGAGCTGTGGTAAGTTATTCTGTAAGCCCATCGCTGCCGGTCGGGTTATCCATAAATACCAGCACTGGCGTAATTTCAGGTACGCCAACTGCTGTAACCGCTACAGGTACATATACAGTTACGGCAACAAATGCGGGTGGCAGCAGCAGCGCGGTTTTAACCATTACGGTAAATCCGGCACTTCCGGTTATCAGTTATAGCCCTTCAACAAATTCATACCCCATCAATACGGCTATTACAGCATGGACGCCAACCAATACAGGCGGAGCGGCTGCCAGTTGGTCTATAAGTCCTGGCTTGCCTGCGGGTTTATCATTCAATACCGCTACCGGTGTTATTTCGGGTACGCCAACTACAGTAACAGCTGCAGCTACATATACAGTTACCGCTACCAACGTAACCGGCAGCGCAACAACAACAGTGACCATAACGGTTACGCCTCAACCACCAGTTATTAGTTATTCGCCATCGGCAAATATTTATGTAATCAATACGGCAATTACCAACTGGAGCCCTACCAACACGGGCGGCACAGCCACCAGCTGGTCAATAAGTCCATCGCTGCCTGCTGGGTTGTCATTTGATACTACAACTGGTACAATATCTGGCACGCCGACGGCATTATCAACTATAACTACTTATACAGTAACTGCAACAAATGCCGGGGGCAGTGGCACCACAACCATTAACATTACCGTTAACCCAACAGCGCCGGTTATCAGTTATTCGCCATCGTCTAATAACTTTATTGTCGGTTCAGCAATTACCACCTGGACGCCAACCAATACAGGTGGCTCATCCACCAGCTGGTCAATTGGTCCGGCTTTACCGGCAGGGTTGATATTTAATACAACAACGGGTGCTATTTCGGGTACGCCGACAGCAGTTTCGGCGACAACAACTTATACTATTTCCGCGGATAACGATGGTGGCGTGGGTACAACCTCAATTACTATAACCTGCGTTGATCCAACTGCTCCCAATATAAGTTATTCTCCTTCAAGTAATACCTATACCGTAGGCGTGGCAATCAGTAACTGGGTGCCGACAAATAGCGGTGGCGCTGCTTCAAGTTGGTCAATAAGTCCGGGTTTGCCTGCAGGCTTATCATTCGATACTACAACAGGTATAATATCGGGTACGCCAACAGCATCATCTTCGGCAACAAGCTATACCGTTACTGCTACCAACGTAGTAGGTAGCTCAACTGCAACGGTAAACATTACTGTTAACGCCCAGGCGCCGGTAATCAGCTATACGCCATCAACGAACACTTATACTGTTGGAACTACTATCAGCTCATTAACACCAACCAATACAGGAGGCACTGCCAGTAGCTGGTCAATAAGTTCTGTACTGCCGTCGGGGCTGTCTTTTAACACAAGTACGGGTGTTATTTCCGGTACACCGACAGCCGCATCAGTATCAAAAACTTATACTATCACAGCAACCAACGTTACCGGAAGTGGAACGACTACTGTAACAATTACCGTGAATACGCTTGCGCCATCTATAAGCTATTCTCCATCTACAGTGACTTATTCTGTAGGGTCGACTATAACGCCAGCAACGCCAACTAATATTGGCGGTGCTGCATCAAGCTTTGCTATTACAAGTGGTACGCTGCCAACAGGTTTATCATTTGATACCAGTACAGGTATAATTTCCGGTACGCCAACTGTTACTTTCGCAACAACGACATTTACTATAAAAGCAACCAATGCACAGGGATCATCCAGCACATCGCTGATTATTACAGTAAGCCCGCATGCACCGGTGATCAGCTATAGCCCTTCAACAAATGTATATTCATTAAACCAGACCATTGCATCGTTAACACCAAATAACACAGGTGGTGCGGTTACAGGGTATTCTTATAGTTCAACGGGTACGTCACTTACGGGTGCTACCCTGAGCGGGCCAAGCTTGATGGCTATCGATGCATCAGGTAATATTTATGTATGTAACTATAATAACGGAACTATAAGTAAATACAATTCAAGCGGTACTTATATAGGTAAATTTGGTACAGGGATATCCTTTACCAACCCCTGTGGAATTGTGTTTGATTCGGCGGGCAATGCCTATGTGATGGACACGGGTGCAGGAAAGATATATAAACTGAACTCAAGCGGGGCCTATCAGTCGGCCATCGTGACCGGCTTAGGCCACCCTCTTGGTATTGCTATTGATGGTTCAGACAATATTTATATTGCTACCTATAATACCGGTACTAACGTAAGCTCAGTTACGAAATATAATACAGGGGGTACCCTATTGCTTACTTTGCCCACTACCGGTATGAACCAGGCAGACGGCGTTGCAGTCGATGCAGCTGGTAATATTTATGTATTGAACCGAGCTACCAACTTCGCTACGCCAAACAGTTTGGGTAACGTAACCGAATACAGCCCAACAGGCACTTATATAGGTGTATTCAGCAGTGGTTATAATGACCCGCTGGCTATCTCAATCGACGCGTCTGGAAACGTATTTGTGGCCGACTCACACAATAACCAGGTGAGAATATATAGCTCGGGTGGAGTGTTGCTGAATACCATCACAGGTCTTACCGACGTGGAAGGTTTTGTGGCAGATGCCAACGGTAATCTTTATATATCGGATTATACGAACAATACGGTTAAAAAATATGCAGCGTCAGGTGGCTACCATATCAGCTCCCCATTGCCTGCGGGTTTATCATTTAACACTTCTACTGGTGTCATATCAGGTACACCAACGGTAACTTTTTCGCCAACAACTTATACCATCACTGCTTATAATATTACTGGTAGCGGAAGTACTACAGTGACCCTATCATGTGTGGCCTCATTTGATTGGATCGGAACTACAAGCACAGACTGGAACACAGGCTCCAACTGGCTGGCCGGTACCGTGCCTTCAAGCACCGACCAGGCATTGATCGGGGTGAATAAAACGTTTACCAATTTCCCTAACGTATTAGCGTCGGCAGGTACGGTAAATGTGGGCTCTATCCAGTTTGGTAATACCGGTGGGCAGGCAGCGGGTGTGGTGGTAAACAGCGGAAGTACTTTGAATGTATCAGGCGCGATAACCTACCAAAGTGATGCAAACTCCGGATTGGGATATACAACAACCTTATCCGGTGTGGGTACAATAAATGCAGGCAGCATCTCCGTAATTTCCAATACGACATTATCGGGTTCATACACCGGTAATTTTACCTCATCAGTAACCAACCTGAATGTATCCGGAAATGTTTCATTAACCTCATCCAATTCAGGATCTTATCTATTTAATTCTACATTTAAATTAACAGGTGGTACTGCAGCGATCACAGGTACAATTCAAACTACCAATACTACAGGAACCACTTCAAGCTTTATAGTTGCGCCAACAACAACTGCCACGTTGCAGCTTACCAATTCAGCAGCTTTATCAGGCCTCTCATCTACCGGTACGAATGTGGTTACCTTTAACAACACCGGAGCTACTATTCAGTACTCGGGGGCAGCACAAACGGTTTATACTACTGCCGCTATTACCGGTTTAGCTTCGGGTGTGAGCTATCAGAATATCGCATTCTCCGGAACCGGCATAAAAACAGCTTCTTCAGGTAACTTGAATGTTAACGGCGATTTTACTAATACAATGTCTAATGATGGCTCTAACTATGTAGCACTGAGCAGCCCGGTTGTAAACTTTACCGGTACTACGCAGAATCTGGCAGGTGGTTCAGGTAATGGAACTACCTTCTACTATGTTACCTTTAGCGGCGCAGGTACAAAAACCATGACCAGCGGTGGGTTTAATATTGCCTCTTCCGGAGTTTTAACTATGAGCGGAAGCAACGCAGCTACAATTTTAGCAGCAAATGGTAATCTGACTATAAATTCAGACGCAACCGGTTCAGGCTCAATAGCAGCGATCTCGGGGCCAAGCATCACAGGTAACGTTAATGTACAACGTTACTTAACAGGTGGTAACTCCGTTTACCGGGGTTATCATTTGGGTTCGTCACCTGTATATGCGGCCACCGTAAGCGGAAACAATGTTTTCAGTATAAACTACCTGCAAAACAGCATGTACCTGACCGGCACTGCAGGTGGTGGCTTTGATAAGACAGGCAATCCGACACTGTATATGTTCCTCGAAAATGTTCCGCCATCAAGGACTTCTTTTGTCAGCGGTAACTTCTGGGGCATAGATAATATAAATAGTGCACCAACTTATTCGTTATCGGGTACCACAGGTTCAGGTACTTATTCATTCCCTGTAGGAAACGGTTACCTGTTCTTTTTCAGGGGTAACAGGGCCTCGGCATCTCTTGCTACAGAAACTACCGTGGGTTATGTGCCGGTATCGGTTACCATGACTGCAACCGGAGCATTAAACCAGGGACAGGTTGTTGTGCATGTCTGGTATACAGCATCATCGGCTAACCTGAATTACACCGGCAGTGGAACGGGAAGTGCTACCAACTCTGCTGTGCGCGGTTTTAACATGGTGGGCAACCCTTACGCCAGTTCTATCGACTGGGAGCAGTTCAACTCCAGCTCATCTACCAGCGGTATTTACGGATATAACGTGAGTACCACAGCATACGAGCTTAACCCCGCTACACAGAACTATGATACTTACCAGAAAGGTGGTGCATATACCAATCACGGAAGAAGAACAATCGTTAGTGGTCAGGGCTTTTTTGTGATGGCCACCAATGCATCAAGTCCGCAGCTGATATTTAACGAATCGGCTAAAACAGTGAACCAGAACACCGGTTTGAACCTGTTTATGGATACGCAAAGTGGATTGGATCAAGCCCAAACTCCTGTTGATGAACATATACGCCTGCAAATGGCAGTAGCACAGGATAGTATTAATACCGATGATACTTACATAGGATTTAGCTCATCTTATCACCCCCAATTTGTAGT
Organism: Bacteroidota bacterium; assembly: GCA_018266915.1. Taxonomy (GTDB): domain Bacteria; phylum Bacteroidota; class Bacteroidia; order Sphingobacteriales; family Sphingobacteriaceae; genus Mucilaginibacter. The sequence goes on from JAFDZM010000064.1 coordinate 23,620, forward strand.
TAATGAAGATGCGCAATATAAACTGGGTAACGGTAAAGTAAGTATGGCCAGCTATACGAGCGATAGCGTACAGGTCAGCATAAATAAAATGCCGCTGCCTGGAACAAAACCAACAGTGATTCCACTATATGCATCGGCCCGTGCGGTGGGTAATTATACCATACAGATGACGGAATTGGAGGCTATTGCACCAATCTATGAAGTATGGCTGATGGATAAATATTTGAAAGATTCTGTGGATCTGCGGAAGACGCCTTTGTATTCTTTCTCGATCAGCACAGATACTAACACCTATGGAAGCAACCGTTTTCAATTGATAATCAGGCAAAGTGATTCGCTGCAATTTAAACTGGTAAACTTTACCGGCGCCAAAACACAAGCCGGTTCGCAATTGCAGTGGACCACAACCAATGAGCAGAACTACACTCACTTCACATTGGAAAGAAGTACCGATGGCGGAGCAAGTTACAGCATCATATACGGCAACACTTCAAATGGGCAGGGCAGCTATAGCTTCCTGGATAGATCTTTTTCGGCAGGTGAGAACATATACCGGTTGAAAATGGAAGACCTGAATGGCAATGTTACCTATTCAAATGCTGTGGCATTAGTATACACCAACGGGCTTGGCGGTAACCTTACAATTTATCCTAACCCAACCAGCGGGCCGCTAAACCTGATCATTGCCCAGATAAACAATACGATCAGTTCGCCGGGAGGCAGCCTGGTAGGGGGCTCTATTCCGACACCAACAACAGTGACCAATAATTACTCTGTTAAAATTGTAAGCACATCAGGCATATTGATAAAAACAATGTCGACCACCAACCCACGCTGGCAAACCGATGTAAGCAGCCTGATGCCGGGTACATACATACTGCAAGTTGCTGATGAAAGCGATAATAAGCTGGTTGGCCAGGCTACATTTGTTAAACTATAACAAGAACTTCATATCGTCTCTAATTAATGCTAAAGGCCCGGTGTAACAGCCGGGTTTTTTGTTGTAATTTGGCTGGATTAAGCCCTCTACCAGAATAGTGACAGACACCATTAGCAATACACGAATAGCGCCTACCCCGAGTGGGTTTTTGCATGTGGGCAATATCCTGTCATTCGCTATTACATCTGCTTTAGCTAAAAAAAATAATGCTAAAGTTTTACTGAGGATTGATGATCTGGACCGGGCGCGAGCTAATGACCAGTATGTTCAGGATATTTTTGATACGCTTAATTATTTAGAGATACCCTGGCATACCGGCCCGAAGGACGCGCAGGATTTTCGCGACAATTGGTCACAAACTCACAGGATGGGGTTGTATCATGATGCCCTTGACAGATTATGCAATAAAGGATTGGTATTCGCCTGCACCTGTTCGCGTCAGCAGATAAAAAATTCACGGCCATGTACTTGTCTTGAAAAGCACATCCCTCTGGATACTGAAAATGCAGCCTGGCGATTAATCACAGATGATGAAGAACTAGCTATTAGAAATTATAACGGAGAGATAACTTACGCCTCCTTACCGCAAGAGATGCAGAACTTTGTGATAAGAAGGAGGGACGGCATACCTGCCTATCAATTGGCTTCAATGGTTGACGATCTTCATTATAATATCGACCTGATCGTCCGGGGGCAGGATTTGTGGTCATCTACCATTGCTCAGCATCAACTGGCTTTGGCTTTAGGCGAAGGCAAATTTGGCCATATAAGATTTCATCATCATTCTTTGCTGACAGAAGCATCAGGTCAAAAGCTATCAAAATCGACAGGATCAACTTCAATTAAATACCTGCGCGAGAGGGGGAAAAGTCAGCAGGATATTTACACCATGATCGGAAAAATGATAGACTTTGACCAACAGATCAATAATTGGGAAGAATTGGTGTTCGTTACGGATCCATCATTATAAAAAAGGTTAAGGCCCTCTCTCCAAAGGGCCTTGTGTTAATAATAACCGAACTTACTATAAAGAACTAATGAGAATTCAGCTTAACCTGATGGCTATTTCTTTTTGCTGCCACCGCCAAAGAAGGCACCTATTTTAAAAGCGAAATAATTGGCGCCCTTTCCCATGGCATCATAATCAGCCGACAGACGGAAGTGCCCGGCTTCAAAACCAAGTTCCGGGAAGGCACCCACACGACTTCCGCCGGATACCAGGCCACTATAGCCACTTCCTGCTTGTGCTGATCTCTGATAAACAAGGCCAGTGCCTGCACCGATAAATGGCCTGAAACCGCTGTCAGTGAAATAATATTCTGCCGTAAGGAAATAGGATGTGAGCAAGTAAACTTTAGTGTCGGAGCTCACGGCTTTGTTCACATAGCCAATCGCTGCTGCTTCCAATCGTAAGCCGAGTGCAAAATCATCCGAAACACGGTAATGCGGTTGCAAGGTAACGGTTACTCCGGCTTTTGTGCCCCCGCTGCCACTGCTGCCGCTGGGATCAGCATATCCAAGCTGGATATCAAATTTGAATGCATGGTAATTGGTTGATTGTGCGTTTGCCATCAATGCGAAGGCAAATAATACGGGTAGTAGTAATAATTTTTTCATTTTGTGTCAGGTTTTTTATGATTCTTTTTAGATGATTGATTATAGAAACATGATCGCTGCTTTGCCGTATCGGGAAGAGATAATACAGGTAGAATATTTTTGCCCGGGTATGGCTCAGCGGCCTAAAAAAACAATTTTATTCAGCACAGTAAATAGCTATAAGTAATTCATAACGAATTGCTTATATAAATATGGGTGAAATATTGATGCTGAAATTTTAAACTATACAAGTGTGCCGGTTTACTATGCAACTGTGCATAAATACTACACCAATGGATGCAGTATATACAAGGGAAATCTTTTGACAGAGAGATAATTAAGGTTTTTGGCTTTTAAAGGTCAAAATTGATTATTATTGCGTGTACCTATAACACAGTTAGCCCCGGTAACTGTAACCAATTATTTTATGGACCAACAACCTAAAACAAGGAAGTTTCTGATAGCTACCCATGGCGCTTTTGCGAAGGGGGTAAAGTCAGCTTTGGACATGATTGCGGGCGAGATGGAAAATATATCCCTGATACAGGCTTATTTAGATGAAAGCCGGCCTGTAGAGGAGGAGTTGGCGGATGTGCTTGCAACTATTTCTGATACGGACGAACTAGTGATCTTCACCGATCTGCTTGGTGGAAGCGTAAATAATATTATGTTGCGCAACGCCCTTCGGGATAACATACACATCGTATCCGGGTTCAACCTGCCCTTGTTGATCGAGATCGCCCTGTCGGACATGGATACCCCGGTGACCGAAGTAATTGAAGAAGCCATTAATAATGCTAAGGGGCAAATGGTATATGTAAACCATCTCATCACCCTGAATAACGATAATGATTAAGCTAACCCGTATTGACGACCGTTTATTACACGGCCAGGTATCTTTCACATGGACTCCCGCTGTAAGCGCCGATTGCCTTATTGTAGCCAATGATAAAGTTGCCGCCGATGAGTTCATGAAAATGACGCTCAATCTGGCCAAACCGCCTTCAGCAAAATTGTTGATCAAGTCGCTGGTAGATACGATCACTTTTTTGAATGATCCGCGCAGCCAGCCTATGAAAGTTTTAGTACTGATCAATTCGGTAAAGGATGCGGCTGTGCTGGCTAATGGCGTAAAAGAAATTCAGTCCATCAACTTCGGCGGTTTACGTACCAAAGAGGGAACTAAACTGATATCAAAAGCCATTGCAGTTACCGACGAAGATATCACGATAGTAAAGGAATTGCTTGCCAAAGGGATCGAGCTGGAAGTGCGGCAGGTGCCAACCGATAAAAAAGTATTGATCGAAACGCTGATTTAAAACCCGATACCGTGCTTGCAACCTACCTTTTACTTACCGCCATTGCTATTTTCGGTCACTTTGAAGACTTTTTGGGTACTACACTATTAAGCAGGCCACTGGTTTTAGGCCCTTTGGTTGGTTTGGTGCTAGGCGATGTAACACAAGGCGTAATGATCGGCGCTACATTGGAGCTGATCTTTATGGGCAATATAAAGGTCGGCGCAGCTATTCCGCCGGATATTATTACTGGTGGGGTATTGGGAACAGCATTCGCTATCCTGTCACATAAAGGCCCGGCTATTGCTTTGGCGTTGGCTGTGCCGATCTCTATTTTATCCGAAATGGTGATCAGTGGACTGTTCGTTTTCAGAGCTGTATTCAATAAAAGATTTAATCAATATGCAGAGAACGGAGATTATCGAAGCATACAACGCTTACATATCCTGTCGGGACTGCTAAAGCCCTTGCTGATGGGTATCATCATTTTTATCGCATTAGAATTAGGTACCAACGCCGTAAAGTCATTCCTGGATATGATTCCTGCCTGGGTGCAATCTGGCTTACAGGTTGCCGGTAATATGTTGCCTGCCTTGGGTTTTGCCTTGCTGATGAACCTGATGTTCAACAAGCGGGTAGCACCTTACTTTTTCCTTGGGTTCATGCTTGCGGCATTTTTAAAACTGCCCATTATTGCCATTGGTGGCTTGGGTGTAATCATTGCACTAATAGTTACCCAAGACCCACCAAAACCAACTGCAGCGGCTAACGATGATTTCGATTTTGACGAACCAGCACCTGAACCCACACCTGTTTCAGCCGGTCAGAAGTTAAGTAACAATACTATCAGATCGTTATTCTTCCGATCACTTACATTGGAGGCGAATTTCAATTTTGAAACTTGGCAGAATACAGGTTTTGCATTCACCATTATACCAGTCTTAAAGAAACTATATACCACCAAAGAGGCTATGGCCTCGGCTTTGAAACGCCATTTGCAATTGTTTAATACCAGTCCTTACGGTTCTACGCTCATCATCGGCATCACAGCTGCCATGGAGGAGCAAAACAGCCAGGACACCGATTTTGATGAGGATTCGATCAGCTCTGTAAAACTAGGTTTGATGGGGCCATTAGCCGGAGTTTTCGACTCCCTATTCTGGGGGACTTTCAAGGTGATTGCCGCCGGGGTAGGCACCTCACTGGCTATGAAAGGCAATGTTTTAGGGCCGATACTTTTCCTGGTAATATTTAATGTGCCTCATTTGCTGCTGCGTTATAATCTCACTTTTATTGGCTACAATGCCGGGACAAAATTCTTGCAAAACCTGTCTAAAAGCAATGTGATGGATAAATTGACGCAGGGAGCGGCAATATTAGGCTTAATGGTGGTTGGTGCTATGCCGGCAACTTTGATGTCGATAAAAACACCGCTATCTATTGGCGGATCATCTTCTGCAGTTACTGTGCAGAGCGTTTTGGATCAAATCGTTCCTGCTATGATACCGCTGGGGCTGACTTTCCTGGTATACTACTTTGTAAAAAAGAATGTAAAAACCACCTACCTGCTTCTGGGCTTGTTAGCGCTTGGCTTTGTAGGCAGCATAATCCATCTTTTTGTATGACGATCAGCGGCATAGGCGTTTCTCCAGGAATAGCGATAGGCAAGGCCCGTGTGATCAAAAAGCAGGCAGTTGTGCTCACTGGAATCTTGCTGCTGAATGATGAGGAAATTACCATTGCGATAGAAAAGTTTGATAAGGCTGTTGCTGTTTCGGTAATCGAAGTGGAAATGATGATGAATAATCATGATGCCTTGCAGGGAAGTGAAGGTGTGGAGATTCTTGAAGCGCATATCGAACTTTTGGGCGATCCGCAAATACGCGAAGATGTGGTCGAAAAAATCCAAACGGAGCGAAAGAATGTAAATGATGCCGTCATAGAAGTTATACAGGCTGCAGTTGAAGTATTCAAAAGCATGGACGATGATTACATGAGCGCCCGTGCAGCAGATATAGAAGATATTGGGAATCGCATAGTTAAGAATTTAACTCCTGCCATAGCTATTGATCAGGACTATGAAGCTGGTACCATCATCATTGCTGAAGACCTGGCACCATCTGACACCATCTCGATGGATATCGCTAAAATCGCCGGGTTTGCTACACAAATAGGTGGTAAAACATCCCATGCGGCTATTATAGCTAAATCGAGGGGTATACCGGCAGTTGTGGGTTGTGGTGCAGATTTGAAATCTGTTCAGGATGGAGATATGTTGATTCTTGATGGGCAGAGTGGATCGATAATTATCGATCCTGACCAAGAGACTATCTTGAAATTCGAGGCAAAGCGTGATTCTTGGCTAAAGGAACTAAGCCTGCTCAAATCGTTAAAAGATACTCCCGCTAAAACGATAGACGGAACAGAAATCCACCTGTTCGCAAACATTGCCGACTCAGCAGAAATGGAAAATGCCTTGGAGTTTGGCGCACAGGGCTCGGGATTGTTCCGCACCGAATTTCTTTTCCTGGGACGAAATGATTTCCCATCCGAAGAGGAACAATTTGAGTTTTATAAAGCTGTCGCCTTAAAAGCTAAAGGCAAACCAATTACTGTACGCACATTGGATATAGGCGGCGATAAACAATTGGCTTATTTCAATTTTCCGGAAGAGCAAAATCCTTTCCTTGGTTACCGGGCTATCCGTTTATGCCTGGATAAAAAAGATATTTTCATTACACAACTCAAAGCTATTTTACGTGCCAGTGAGTTCGGAAAGCTGAAGATCATGTTCCCGATGATTGCTACGGTGAATGAGATCAGGGCAGCAAAAGCTATCCTGAAAGAAGCGATGCAAACGTTAACTGATCAAGGGACTGCGTTTGACAAGGCAATCAAAATTGGTATCATGATCGAAATACCGTCAGCGGCAGTCATTGCTGATCTGCTGGCTAAAGAGGTTGATTTCTTCAGTATCGGCACCAATGATCTCACTCAATACACGCTGGCCGTCGACAGGATGAATGAGAAGATCAAAGACCTTTATGATCCATTTGATCCGGGAGTTTTAAGATTGATTGCTAATGTGATAGAACAAAGGCATAAAAATCATATCGAAGTAGGTATGTGTGGCGAGTTGGCCAGTGATCCAAGAGCAACTTTTTTGCTGATAGGAATGGGATTGACAGAATTTTCCATGAGCGCTTCATCTATACCGGTAGTAAAAAATAAGATCATCAAAGCCAGTTTAACAGAAGCGCGAAAAGTATATGAGGCGGTGATGCAAATGGACAACTCAAAAGACATCACCAATTATTTGCAGGAGAAAACCCAATGATATCAAAAGACTATATCATCACCTCGGCTGAGGGGATACATGCCCGACCGGCAACGGCTTTGGTAAAGCTTACCAAAAATTATAAATCCATCATCAGCATCAAAAAAGGAGAAAAAACAGTAAAGCTGAACAGCTTGCTGAATATCCTTTCATTAGCTGCAAAAGGCGGCGAAACTATTTCTATTATTGCCGAAGGCGAAGATGAAAACTCAGCAATGGAAGCCATCGACCAGTTTTTTAACGAACATCTGAAAGACCTATAAAATCCACCCAATGAAGATCACTATTTGCAAAGACGAACAGGAATTTAATATAACCGCAGCATGGCGCATCATTGCGCAAATGCTGGAGAAGCCCAATGCTGTAATCGGCCTGTCTACCGGTCAAACAACTATCGATATGCACCGCATTGTGTCTGAAATTCATCAGAAATATCCATTTGATGTGTCGAATATTACCTTGTTCAACGTGGATGAGCTGACCAACCTGTCGCGCGATTACGCGGGCAGTTGCTATACCATGATCCTGAACCAGATTGCCGGTCCGATTGGTATCCCGGATGAAAACTTCATCATGCCGCCAACGCTTTCTGATGATTTCGAGGCTGAAGCTTTGCTATTTGAAAGACGCCTGGCCGAGCGCGGTGGTGCCGACCTGCAAATGCTGGGTATAGGCAGTAACGGACACATCGGCATCAACCAACCCGGTACCCCATTTGAAAGCGAAACCTGGGTATCACCAATGGACCCTGATTTTGAAGCAAGGGTACGCCGCGAAACACAGGTTCCTGACTCCGTTGAGCTGGGTGGATTGACACGCGGCATCAAAAATATCATGCATACCCGCAAAGTGATCTTAATCGCAAAAGGTGCACACAAAGCAGAGATTGTTAAACAGGCTATTCTTGGTCCGGTAACAACGGATATACCTGCGTCAGTGGTTCAATTACACCCAAATTGTGAGATATTATTGGATGCGGATGCTGGGGCGTTGATAGCCGAGAAAGCGAAGGAGAGAAGGTATAATTGGTAATAAATTAAGTAATGAAACACATCTGTGTTCCCAAAGATCAGGATGCGCTGGTCAGGTTAGACGCTGATCGGAATATTCCGGGAGATTTAATTGAGATAACGCTCAATGACGAAGATTTTAATAAGTTATGGGAGAAGGGATTCTTCCATAGCATAAATATTCAAACCAATTCAATAATAGATGACTTTGAGGATGAACATATTTTGGATGAATGTCAATTGAATAAAGTCGTTAATAGTGAATTGTTTGAAAGTGAAAATTATGAAGGGGAGATATTTGAAGTTGTACGTGAAATAAAAGGACTGTTTGAGGAAGCATTGCATCGCAAAACAGGGATACATTTTTACTTCTGATCAAACTTCTATTCCATCCCCCAACCCATTCCCTTACCCGTCATATAAACAAAAGCTTCGGCAGCTTTTACGCCCAGTTCCCTGCCGCGGAAGTCTTCCATAGCAGTGTGCCCGCAGGCGTAAATGCCCGGCGGGTCCTGGCTTTTGTGGCAGTAAACGGCCTGGCGTTTTTGTTCCTGGGTATCAGTGATGTCCACATAATCCGTCGGGCGGAATATCATGGTCTGCTCACCTGTGCACACCTCGAAAAAGTATAACGGGAACTTCTTACCCGACCGTACCCATGTCTGTATCATCAACAGACTGGCTATCTGATGATCTTTATGGCTATCAACCGGCCAGTGTGTGAAAACCAAATCAGGTTTTTCATCAGCGATGATCTTTTGCACTTTCTGAAGCCATATATTATCCATAATTGTATCTCCGTCAATCTGCCCTACAAATACATATTTGGTTTTTAAAATCGCACACGCGTTAATAGCTTCCTGCTTGCGGATTGCAGCCGCTTCGCTATGACTTTTGCCGTCTATCCCGGCTTCGCCAGTAGTCAGGTAAATAATGGTTACATCATGACCTTTGGCAGCCAATTTGGCCAACGTACCGCCACAACCACTTTCAGGGTCATCCGGATGTGCGCCAAAGCAGATCACTTTCTTTTTTGAACTGGCTTCAGCAGGACTGGCATGCAATAATTGCGGTAAAGTAAGCAGGCCTAACCCTGCGGCAGCGGTTTTTACAAAATCGCGGCGGCTGTTTGATGGTTTTTCCATGTCATAAAATCAATAATTGAAAATACAGATATAACCTTATATTTATCCTTGCCCACCGTCAAAAATCTATTTTATGAAACATTTCTTCCTGTGCTTACTGTTATTGCCCCTCTTTGCTCTTTCTCAATCCAGGTCTTCCAAAAACTACGATATCTGCATTTATGGCGCTACATCCGGTGGAGTGATAGCGGCTTATACAGCAGCAGTGCAAGGCAAGAAAGTTATATTGATTGCAACTGGCACTCATGTGGGTGGGTTATCATCAGGTGGTTTGGGCTATACCGACATCGGCAACAAATATGTGGTAACAGGACTCGCTTTGGATTTTTACAGGAAGATAGGTGAGCATTACGGTAAACTGGAACAGTGGATATTCGAGCCGCATGTTGCTGAGAATATTTTCCTCGGTTATCTCAAAAACAAAAACATTACAGTGATCTATAATCGCAGCCTGGTCAGCGTAAAGAAGAATAACAACGCTATCACTTCGATAGCACTTCTCAAAACATACAGCAATACCGTCGCAACTATGAATGTGAACGCAAAGGTCTTTATCGATTGCTCCTATGAAGGCGACCTGATGGCCAAAGCAGGAGTGTCCTACTTCGTTGGACGTGAAGCGAATAGTAAATATGGCGAAACTTATAACGGTGTTCAACTACGTGATAAACACCAGTTTGCAGATGGAATCGATCCCTATAAAATACCTGGTGACCCTAAGAGCGGACTACTTTGGGGAATAAGCAGCGATACCTTAAAGCCTAATGGCACAGGCGACTCCAGGGTTCAGACTTACAATGTGCGGGTTTGCCTAACTAATGATCCGGCTAATAAGATCACCATCACCCGACCGATAGATTACGACTCCACCCGGTATGAGCTTTATTTACGCATGATCCAGAATAAACGTCCCACAGATTTGCCGATGTACATCAGCACGATGCCTAATCGCAAAACGGATATCAATAACAACGGAGGATTCTCTACAGATATGATCGGCGTAAATTATCAATACCCAGATGGCAATGAAGCCACCCGCCGGAAGATCATCGAAATGTATAAAAATTATACGCAGGGCCTGTTTTACTTTTTAGGGCACGATCCCCGCGTTCCGGAAAATATACGTCAGTTGATGCTGCAATGGGGTTACCCGAAAGATGAGTATACCTACAACGACCATTGGACGCCGCAGATCTATGTACGCGAGGCGAGACGAATGATCGGAGCCTATGTAATGACGCAAGCAAACTGCGAAGCCAAAACAACGGTAAATGACGGCATTGGCATGGCCGCTTACACCATGGATTCGCACAATGCCGAACGCATTGTAGTAAATGGCATGGTAAAAAATGAAGGCGACGTACAGATAGGTGGATTTGGACCTTACCCGGTGTCGTACCGGGCAATTACCCCGAAACAAAACGAGTGCACTAACCTGCTTGTTCCGGTATGCCTTTCAGCAAGTCATATCGCTTATGGTTCGATACGTATGGAGCCTGTGTTTATGGTTTTGAGCCAAAGTGCTGCCCAGGCGGCCATCTATTCGATCGATCATAAGACGGCTGTTCAGAATGTAAATGTTAGTGCGATTAAAAAAGTATTGCTGAATAATCCATTAGCTGATGGTAGTACCCCAGATATCCTGATTGATGATAATGATAAAACGCATGTCATTATTCAAGGCAATTGGTTGCCAGGTAAGAATGGCTATGGCCCAACTGTATTGAACAGTGACACTACTGATGCTTCGGCTAAATCAGTAAAATATAGCCCTGAAGTTAAAAAGGCTGGACGGTATGGAGTTTATATTTATTCTTCATCCGACAATAAAAAGCCATTTCAAATAAACGTCTTTGATGGCAAGCAGGATAAGAAAATTACCATCGATCCCACAACATTACAAGTTGAAGGACAAACAAGTGGTGAATGGATACCTTTGGGAAAATATACGCTTCCGGCTGGCCGGTCTGCATGGATAAAGGTGTCAACCATTCATCCAACCGACGGCATACAAGCCGACGCTGTATTATTTGTTCCTGAGAGATAGATCAGGCTAAGGCGAACGAATATCCCACCCAGTGATCATGATGCGCCAATGAAATAGGCATGGGAATTTCAACACCATCTTTCAATATGATCGGACAGGAATGCCTGTTTTTGTCAATTTCCAATTCAGCATCCGGAAAAAGGGTATTCAGCATAGTTAAAGCAAAAATCCGCACTGCTTTTGATTGGTCGTCGGCATCGCTCAAGTTAATTTTTTTGATGCCCCACATTACCTTTTCGAAATTATTAGTTCGATTAACTACAGAAAAAATGAAATCGTCCGTAATAATGGTCCTGGAATAAAAAGTGTGAGGACTAAAATCGAATACTCCTTTGTAAACCATTTCGCTATTAAAATCACAACCTTCAAAATTAGAGATGGTTTCGGTTATAGGGGCGACCAACTCATGGAGCTTAATCTTAGAAGGAGAAAAGACCAATTCAGGATTGACCCGCTGCAAATATTTAAAAACAGACTCCTTTACCGACCAGGCCAGCCAGACAAATTGCTCAAAAGGGAGCCTGTCCGAAAATTGCTCATCGTACAGAGCCTTTTCGGTTTCGGTAATGATCTTGCTATAAAAGTTTTGCTGTTTGGTGCGGGCAACATTGATAGCCTTGAGCGCTACAATATCATTGCCCGTGCTGATCATTTTATCTTTGATTGATTTTTTCGGTGATCACGTCCAGGCAACTGCCCACGTTAGTCATCCTGTCTGCCGAATCGTAATCGATCTCGATATCATATTTTGCTTCCGCGTCAATAATAATGTCAACCAAATTGGCCGAATTAATTTTTAAATCTCTTATCAGGTCTGTCTGGTCGTTAATGCCGGCCAGCATCTCCTTATTTACGGTATAAGGGGCAATTACCTTTTTAAGTTCATTTAAAGTTTCTTCTCTGGTCATTAGTTGTTAAATTTTGAAAAAATTAAGCAGGAATTAACGTCGCCAAAACCAAAATTAGCCTTGGCTACAATATTAATTTCCTTTTTTATCATACTAGTCGGTAAGCTATCAACGCTCACCATATTTATTATCTCTGGATTTGGATCCTCTAAGTTAATATTTGGATGCACAAATTGATGAAATATTTGCAACACGCATGCCACAGATTCAATAGAACCCGCAGCACTCAGGCTATGTCCCACCATGGATTTCAACGAATTGGTCAAGGGAAAATCTTTTCCGCTTCGGCTCAATACCTGGCTCCAGTTCTGTATCTCCTGCCTGTCAGCCATAGTAGCTGTTAAGTGTCCGCTAATCAGGTCGATATCGCCGGGTTTGATCCTGGAATTCCGCATCGAATCCTCAATACAACTGATTACACCAGCTGAATTAGCCGCCGTCATCGATCCTCCTCCACGCTGCCCTCCTGAATTAGATGACCCGCCCAATACCTCGGCATAAATTTTAGCACCACGCTCTAACGCAAAATCAAGGTCTTCCAGTATAAGCGCTGCCGCACCCGATCCCGGAACAAAGCCGCCCGCCGTTGCGCTCATTGGTCTTGATGCCCTTTCAGGCTGATCGTTAAACTTGCGCGATAACACCCGCATTGAATCAAAAGTTCCGAAAACATAAGGGTCGATATGCTCGGCGCTACCTACCACCATTCGGTTGGCATAACCATGCTTAATGTACTCGTAGCCCATCAATACCGCCTGCGTACCCGTAGCACAAGCCGAAGAGTTGGTCACAACCTTGTTTCCCAAACCCAAACGGCCTGATATATAAGAAGTAACGCCGCTGTTCATGGTTTGTTCTACCACGCGCGAACCTAATTTTTTCGACTCTTTATTGTCGACGCGCGTGATCACATTTTTCATCGCCTGTGTATCAGGTGTGCTGTTCCCGAAAACGCATCCCGTTTCCCAGCGAGGTTCGTCGGTATCGAATTCCATTCCGGAATCGGTCCAGGCATCCATTGCTGCTGTGATACCGTAGCCGATATTGGTACCCTTTAAACCATAGAAAGTAACCTCTGAGATGTAATTGCGCAGGTTCTCCCACTCAAAAGCAGGTTGCCCCGCTACCTGGCAGCTCATGTGGAGCTCCTCGTACAGCGGTACAAATTTTATCCCCGAAATCCCATGCTGTATAGCATTTAAAAAAGCTGGTATCCCTATTCCGTTAGGCGCAACAATACCTAACCCGGTCACCACAACGCGCCTGTTCATTTTTTAATACCCACCTTTTTTACAATGCCCGAAAACATTCCTTTAGCAATTAAATCATTAGAACTGTCCCACATCTCGACATAGCATTTCAGCTTGCCGAAACGAAAATATTGTTTTTTTGAGACAACCGTCACCTTTTCGCCCGGTAAAACCATTTTGTGGAACGAAATATCTGTCGACGTAAACAAAGGAAAGTTCGTATCCTCTTTACTTTTCTCTGTCTCTTTCGATAACAAAAATATACCCAGCACAACCAAACCTATCTGCGCCATTATCTCGGTGATGATCACCCCCGGCGTAACCGGGTTACCCACAAAATGATCCTCATAAAAAAAGGAATCAGGCCGCAAAGTATAATCGCCGGTTACCCCATCTTCATCCAACGCGGTGATATGATCCACAAAGCGGAAGGAAGATTTATAAGGAAGCTGGTCGAGTATATCGTTATACATGTGCGAATGTGCAAATATGCTGATGTGCAGATGAAAAACTCATGATGGTTAGATTATGAAAATAGAAAAAGTAAATTCCTCATATAATAATTAATAAATCATTTGCACATCCTCGCATCTGCACATTCGCACATCGGTTACCTGCAGTGCTCACCTCCATCCACGTGAATTAGAGCCCCATTTATCCAGAAGGCGTCATCACTGCATAATAGCGAGATCACTTTTGCCACATCTTCCGGCTGGGTCATTCTTCCCATGGGGTTGCGGCTTTTGCCTATCTCCAATAATTTTTCGCTTCCTGGTATCATTTTTAATGATGACGTAGCTGTAATACCAGCTTGTATCAAATTTGTTTTTAGTCCGAAGTGTGCAAATTCCACAGCCATGTATTTAGCCAGGCTTTCCAGCGATGCTTTGGCTATCGAAACTGCGGCATAGCCATCCCAATGCTTGTGTGCCCCTTCACTGGTAAGACCGATAACGCGTGCATCGTGATGGAAAAGTTCGGCATCCAATATGGCCCGTGTCCAGTCTAACAAACTGTTGGCCATAGCGTAACTGGTAAACTGGATATCTTCTGTAGAAAGCTCTTCATTAGTGTCTTTCATACCTGCCAATGGCTTCAGGTTACCGCGGGCAATGGAATGCAATAATAGTTTTACCTGGTGCTTCGCAACGCCTTTGGCCGATGTGAATCTTTCAAGAAATACTTCCCGGCCCTCTGTACTTAAAGCATTAATATTATAAGGCAGGATGGTGATATTATTTTCAGCAGCGATTTCTGCAAATTTTCCGAACAAAGCTTTTTCGCCGATTGAGGTCTCACGGTAAAGCGCCGCGATGTTCATGCCTTTCTGCGCGAGTTTTTCGACGGTTGCAAATCCAAACCCACTCGATCCACCTAAAATTATTGCCCATAAACCGGAATAAGGCATGTTATTGCTCACTTCAGAATTTTTAAACTTTTATATACTTAGCTTGTCTTAACAGGGGACTTAATCAGCTATAAACTCGTTGCTTCTAAAAATGCAGCCTCAAAGTAAGCAAAAGTTAATTAGTTTTTACGCATAATGTTGCAATATAAGCCACTTTTTGCGGTTAATATTGAATTTATAAGTGTTGGCATAACAGCTAACAGGTTGCCCCGCCGTTTATTATTTATTATGTTTGGTATCGCTTAATATATGAATATAAGACTGAAATCAGGATTTATAAACGTTATTTTACTGCTCTTCATATCAGTAAAAATAAATGCGCATCCGCAAAAATTTGAGAAGGCCGAGTTTTATGAGGTGATGAAATCGGGCACGTTGGAAACCATTACCAGCGAGCTGGAGGCGATCAAAGCCGCACCTGAAAAAGAACGCGACGGCTACGAAGGAGCATTGCTGATGAAAAAGGCCGGGTTACTAAAAAAAGCCAAAGACAGGCTTGCCTCCTTTAAGCAAGGGCGCATCAAATTGGAAACTGCATTATTAGCCGATCCTGAAAATACAGAATTTCATTTTTTGCGGTTGGCTATAGAAGAGCATGCACCGAAGATCGTCAAGTATCATTCGGATATTGAAAAGGATAAGGCTATGGTGATCAAGAATTTTAAGAGCCAATCCCCGGCGGTGCGCCATGCGATTTTAGACTACTGCGAAAATTCAAAAGTGTTGCACAAGGAAGATTTCTAACTTTGCCGCAGAATGGATAAAAAAGTATTGGCTATTTATTATACGCAATCGGGGCAAATGGGCGATATCATTAGCTCGTTTACAGCTCCGATAGCCGAAGCCGGTGCAACGGTAGAGAAAGTTCAGGTACAGCCTGTTACCGAGTATAAATTTCCATGGAAAGGCAATCACTTTTTTTCGGTAATGCCTGATTGTGTGCTGAGTGTGCCGACAGCTTTGCAGCCATTCGAACTGAAAGAGAAATCTTATGATTTAGTGATATTAGGTTATCAACCCTGGTTTTTATCGCCAAGCATACCTTCGAACTCTATAGTCAATAGTCCGGAATTTAAAGCAGTATTGAACAACACTCCGGTTATTACTATAAGCGCCGGACGGAATATGTGGCTGAATGCCTTTGTCCGGATACGGAAATCGCTGAAAGATGCCGGTGGCAAATTGGCGGGCAATATTGCCCTGGTTGATAAACATTCGAACCCGATCAGTTTTATTACGATATTCTACTGGATGCTTACCGGGAAGAAGGAACGTTACCTGAATATTTTCCCGAAACCGGGTGTATCTGACGAGGATATTAAAAATACGTCGGTATTTGGCGAAATGGTTACAAAGCATTTAGAGACAGGTGATTGGGATAACTTGCAACAAGAACTTTTAGACAAAAAAGCTGTTGTGGTAAAATATCCGCTCATGTTTATTGAAGGCAAGGCCAAGTTTATTTTTGCAGCCTGGGCCAAATTTATTGCCAAGCGGAAAAACAAGGCGCCATGGATATCGGCGTTTAAATATTATCTTTTTGTTGCGCTGTTTTTAGGTGCGCCTGTTCTTCTTATTTTAGATGCAATTTTTATCAGGCCATTTTCAGCAAAACGAATTAGAACTAAGAAACAAAACTATTTACAAGTAATATAAAATATGTCTAACCAGGTTTATATAAACGCAACTTCTGCATATTTCCCGAACGGACCGGTGGCGAACGATGAGATGGAGGAG
Source organism: Bacteroidota bacterium (assembly GCA_018266915.1). Taxonomy (GTDB): domain Bacteria; phylum Bacteroidota; class Bacteroidia; order Sphingobacteriales; family Sphingobacteriaceae; genus Mucilaginibacter. The sequence continues at coordinate 40,296 of JAFDZM010000064.1, forward strand.
TATCTGGGTTATATCGATGGCCGTCCGTCCAAATCGAAAAAGATCGTGCTGCGCAATAATGGCATTACTAACCGCTATTATGCGCTTGATAAGAACGGCAAATCGACCCATACCAATGCGCAGATGACCGCCCTGGCTGTGAAAGAATTATTTAAAAATGATCCTGAAAAAATAAAAGAGATTGAACTGTTATCATGCGGCACTTCATCGCCTGACCAGGTAATGCCAAGTCATGGTGTAATGACCCACGGCTGGCTACCCGAAATGGAATCGATAGAGGTAGTTTCGCCGGCAGGTGTATGTTGCGCCGGCATGCACGCTATCAAGTTTGCTTACCTGGCTATCAAAGCCGGAGAGACCAAGTTGGCGGTAGCTACAGGTTCAGAAAGATTCTCTGGTTTGCTGGTTTCTGATGTGTTTGAAGAAGAAGCACAGAAGCTGAAAGAGATGGAGGAAAATCCTTTTATCGCTTTTCAGAAGGATTTTTTGAGGTGGATGCTTTCAGATGGTGCTTCGGCGTTTTTAATGTCGGATAAACCCAATGAGGACGGATTAAGCCTGCGTATTGACTGGATTGAAGGTGCATCCTACGCCAACGAAATGGATACCTGTATGTATATGGGCGGTGAGAAAATGGAAGACGGCTCTTTGAAAGGCTTTATGGATTATACGCCGGAAGAGATCATGAACAAATCCATCTTCAGCGTTAAGCAGGATATAACTTTGCTGAGCGATAACATTGTTCACCTGGGGGGTAAAAAGATAAAAGAGATAATGGACAGGCGCGGCCTTGGCGCAGACGACGTAGATTACTTTTTACCGCATATCTCCAGCGACTTTTTCAGAACAAGAATATACGACCTGGTAGAGATCTACGGCGGCGGTATCCCATACGAGAAATGGTTCATTAACTTATATACCGTAGGTAATGTGGGTGCGGCGTCGATCTTTCTGATGATAAACGAGCTGTTTAATAGTGGCAAATTGAAGAAAGGTAACAGGCTATTGCTGTTGGTGCCGGAAAGTGCGCGGTTCTCTTATATGTATGCTATGCTGACGGTTGTTTAATAAGAAGAAATAGGGTGTCACACTGAGCCTGTCGAAGTGCGGCGCGTAGAGGCCTGCCCACCATGCTTCGAGAGCCTCAGCATGACACCCCTTTTAGTATCTTTGTAAATCCATAAAATCCAATAATCGTGTTCTATGAAGAAGGAAAATGTGCCACAGGATATGGGTGCGCTTGGGAAGATCACCAAAGAGGTTTGCTACGCTACCGATAGTAACGGCAAATATGTGACCGAACTGAGCAATGGATGGGATGTGAAGAACAGCGCATTGGATGTGGCCTGGAAAGATGTGGAAGAGCGCATTGCTGTGGCTAAACAAAAAGTGCTGAACGGAGAAGCCAGCCCATTGCTATTTTTTATGGAATGCAGGTTGATGGACATGGAAATATTGGCAGGCTATTCCGGATTTTGGCAATGGCAGGTAAAAAGACATTTAAAACCCGACGTGTTCAAAAAACTATCTGATAAAAAACTTCAAAAATATGCCGACGCCTTTAATGTAAAGGTGGAGGATCTAAAAACCATGACTGTGCATGAAGCTTGATTTTGAACACCACCAGTCGGCGCATTGTGAGTCAGGGGTTACAAGCAGTTTATTACGCGAAAGCTCATTAAATAAGATAACCGAACCATTGGCATTTGGCATTGGCGCAGGACTGTTTTTCTGTTATATCCCGCTGATCAAAATAAATAATGGTCCGGCCATAGCATTCCGCACTTTCCCGGGACTGATCTTTAAGCGCACCTGCAATGCCTTAGGCATACCAGTGATCCGCAAAAAATTCAGCTCAAAAGAGCAGGCTGAAAGTTATTTGATTGAGCGATTAAAAGAAGGGCATCCCGTGGGCTGCCAGGTGGGTGTTTATTACCTTTCTTATTTCCCTCGCGAATACCGTTTCCATTTCAATGCACATAACCTGATCGTTTTTGGCAAGGAGGATGACAATTACCTCATCAGCGATCCGGTGATGGATACACCGACCAAACTGACCAGCTATGAACTGGAACGCGTCCGTTTTGCAAAGGGAGCATTAGCACCTAAAGGGCAATTATATTATCCGCAAAGCAAAGCGGTAATTACGGAGGAACAGATCAGAAAGGCCATCATCAGCGGTATAAAAACAAACGTGAACCAGATGCTGCGCATACCGGGTAATTTTGCTGGTGTAAGCGGCATAAGGTATACGGGTAAAAAAATAAAAAACTGGCGCGATAAATTGGGCCTTGAAAAAGCAGGCTCGTACCTGGCTCAACTGGTGCGTATGCAGGAAGAAATAGGCACAGGCGGCGGCGGTTTCCGTTATATTTATGGGGCCTTTTTGCAGGAAGCACAAGCTTATACACATCACGATCAATTGCCTGAAATTTCAAAATTATTTACCCAGGCAGGCGACCTTTGGCGCACCGCAGCCGTACATGCTGCAGGTATCTACAAAGGACGATTGGGTAGCCAGGAGGACTTTAACCAGATGGGTGATTACCTGATCGAGATAGCTGAGCTCGAGAAGAAAGCTTTTCTTGCATTAAAGAACATTAAATGGTAGCAAACGGCGAACTGGCGGTAAATATCGAGGATTTGGGGTTTCATTATCCCAGTAATGATGGCGTTGTCTTTTCCGGCCTCAATTTGAAGGTGCGGAAAGGAGAGCGTTTCGGCTTGTTCGGCCCTAATGGCGCTGGTAAAACTACTTTGCTTAGTTTGATGACCGGATTACTCTCCGCAGATTCGGGCACGATCACTTTATTGGGTAATGATGTCCGGAAGAAAAATAATGATGTCAATAAACTGATCGGATTTGTGCCGCAAGATTTTTCTTACTACCAGGAATTGAGCCCGGTTGAGAATTTGGAATTCTTTGGAGCATGGTCGGGTTTGACCAAACAACAGATTAAAACAAGGACTGATGAATTGCTTCATATCCTCGGTCTTGAAAATGTACGTAATAAACAGGTAGATAAATTCTCGGGTGGGATGAAGCGCCGGGTAAACCTGGCCATTGGCGTTATCCATAACCCTGCAATATTGATATTAGATGAACCGACAGTAGGGGTGGATGTGCAGACCCGTCATGCCATCATCAATTACCTGATGGAGCTGAATAAGAACGGAACTACGCTTATCTATACTTCGCACCAACTAAGTGAAGCAGAAGGTTTATGCGAAGAAGTAGCTTTGATTGATGTAGGAAAGATTATCACACAGGATAGTCTGACCAATTTGTTAAAGGAACATAGACAAGATAGTTTGGAGGATTTGTTCCTAAGCTTGACAGGAAAGGAGTACCGAAACGATGTTTAAGCTGTGGGCCACCATAAAGAAAGATTGCCGGGTGCTGATACGTGACGGTATCGGGCTTTCGTTGATGTTCATTATGCCCATTGTACTGGTCGTGGTAGTTACTGATATTCAGAACAGCACTTTCCAGCTCATCAATAAAAATAAAATGGCCATCTTGGTTTGCAGCCGGGATACGGGCGAATCGGGGAAACAGCTGATCGATGCAATCAATAAGATAGGATTGTTCAAGGTGTATAATCTGCCTAAAAACCAGGATGTCAAAACCATTGCCGATTCGATGAAGGATAAGGACGCGTTGTTAAGCGTAACCATTCCAGAAGATTTTACCAGGAAAGTAAAGGCAAAAGCTAAAAGTGTTTCCAATAAAGCGATGGTCAGTTTTGGTTTGCAGGCCGATTCGGTTCAGAAATATACAGGCGATGTGAGTCCGCTCACTTTATATTATAACCCGGTTATACAGGAGCAATTACGTCTTTCAGTAAAAGGCGGTTTGCAAAGCGCTCTGCAAATCGTGGAAAGCCGGGAAACTTTGCGCACCCTTTACTTTGCCATCAACGAGAAACCACTGCCTGAGAAACTGGAAAGCGAGATGCTAAGCAATAAAGCAGCCATCAATGAAATTCCTGTATCAAAAAATGGCTCTCTGCGCGCCCCAAATGCAGCGCAGCATAATGTACCTGCCTGGACTATATTTGCCATGTTTTTTGTGATCATGTCACTTGGCGGCAGTGTTGTAAGGGAAAAAGTGAGCGGTAGCTTTGTCCGCTTAAAAACCTTACCAACCAACTTCGCTGTGGGCTTGTTATCCAAACAGATCACCTATGTAGCGGTTACCGTTGTACAGGCGATCGTAATATTTGCTTTAGGTATCTGGGGATTCCCTCTGATGGGTCTGCCGGGATTGAATATTCCGCTGGATGTATTCGGATTGCTGGTGGTAACCATTATTTGCGGATGGTGTGCCGTGAGCTATGCTATTTGTGTAGGCGTATTTGCGGAGTCGCATCAACAAAGCAATGGTTTTGGGGCTATATCTATTGTGATACTGGCTGCCATCGGCGGTTTAATGGTGCCGAGCTTTGCCATGGATACTTCTTTGAAAACCATCGCCAACTTTTCGCCAATGCACTGGTGTCTGCAGGCTTATTACGGGCTATTCCTGGAGGGCGGCAAATTGACCGATGTGATGCAATACCTTATTCCGCTGGTGCTGATCACTTTGGTACTGCAATTGATAACCTTTTTAGGCTTAAAACGAAAAAATTTAATATAATTACGGAATGGAACAGAATATAGAGCTGAAAGAGAAACTGAAAAGCCAGATCATATTATTTTTAAACTTAACCGACCTTACACCTGCTGATATTAAGGACGACGAGCCTTTATTTGGCGATGGTTTAGGTTTGGACTCCATTGACTCATTAGAACTGATCGTACTGCTAAAAAGAGAATACGGCATCAATATCCAGGACCCAAAAGAAGGCCGCAAAGTGCTGGTAGATATTAATTCAATGGTGGATTATATCGAGAAGAATCGGACTAAGTAGTTAATCAGTGATCGGTTAATCAGTTACCAGCTACCATAAATTTTCACATCTCAAAAAAACTCATTACATTCATGCTTAATGAGTTTTGCCAGGAACCTTTTCATTTTGTTATTGCTGTGCTTTGCCGTTAATATTTACGCGCAGGACAGATATACAATTAGCGGAGTAGTTAAAGATAACAACGGGCAAACCCTGCCGGGAGCTACTGTATTTTTAACCAATACCAAGATCATTACCGCTTGCAATGCTTCAGGCGAATTTAGCCTAAGCAATGTTTCTTCGGGTACCTACCAACTGGTGGCAAAAATGATAGGTTTTGCACCAGAAATTCTTCCTCTGACACTCAATAATAGCAATTTGTCTTTTGCAATTATTCTTAAGCCTAGAGCCAACCAACTAAACGAAGTAAACATAAGTTTCGATCCGGATTGGGACAGGCATTATGCTGAATTTAAAAGCCATTTTTTAGGTAAAACGCCTAATGCAGCCGATTGTAAAATATTGAATCCAAAAGTTTTGCATTTCCATTACAGCAAGCGGCTAAAAAAATTTACAGCGTCTGCCGACGATTTTATTCAAATAGAAAATGATGCGCTGGGTTATAAGATTAATTACCTGCTCAGCAATTTTGAATATAGCGACAGCACCCATGTGATGCAGTATGCCGATTCTCCATCATTCGAGGAATTAAAAGCCAAATCGGATAAACAACTGAAACAATGGGAGAAAAATCGGGCTGTGGCTTACAACGGATCAGTGACCCATTTGATGAAATCTATATATGACGGGGATGTTGTCAAAGAGGGTTTTGAAGTGTTCAAGATCATTGGGAAGCCGCCAGTGGGTTCACGTTACGAGCAGGATAAACCAATATTTTTTGACAACCGGCCTGTTTTATTTGATTCATTATTAACTGTGACAGATAAGAACTTTAAATCGCTTACTTATAAGGATTGCTTATTTGTTATCTACACAAATGAAAAGGAAGTATATCAGTTTAAAGATAGCGGGTACAAAATCAGTATACCAAAAGGCGCCAAAGTGCCAAACGGGCAATGTTCTATGGTAAACCTGATGGAGCCTAACGTAACTCTGGATGCCAATGGTAACTTTAGTAGTCCGAATGCACTTTTGTTTGAAGGCTATATGGCTTGGGAACAGGTCGCCGATTTGATGCCGCTGGAATATGGTACCGAAAAATAGGGCCTGCTATAACTTTACAAAACTTCCCTTTAACTTGAAATAAACAGTATCGGGGTTACTCAAGTTGGCGGTGACTGTTACGCTATTTTCCTCCGTCTGCTTATAAGTAATATCCAGTTCAACACGCGATGTGGTTTCCGGATCGATCATTGTCATAAATTTAAGCTGATCCGCTTTTTTAAGCCGAAGTTGGATTTGTAATACGCTTTCTAAAACCTCTTTAATGATCTGTAGCATGCAGGCCCCCGGCACTACAGGATGACCAGGGAAATGACCCTTCAAAATCTCACAATCAGCATTAATGCCCAATGATACCTTGATAACACCATTTTCATGGGTTAGTTCTTCAATACTGAACAGGTCGTTGGTGATTTCTGTCATGAAACTTTTATTAAATAACGTGAGTTCGGGATAAGAGTTAGGTAGTAAATGGTTTGTTGTAAAT